>JAFRRK010000097.1 GCA_017428115.1 Bacteroidales bacterium
ACGGAGTTGCTCCCCAGCAGAGCTCCGCTATGCTTCAAACTGCGCGGCAAAAGTACTGATTTTTTTTGAAATGGCCATCCTGCAATTTGACCTATTGACAACAAGTACAAAAAATCATCCTGCAAAATGACCTATACGCCGGATTTTATGGATCTTGGTATAGGGACTTGAAGGTTTTTCCTATGGTAATTACTACGGCTCTCCCAGTGTTACTGGAAGTGGGCGAGCTGAAGGGTTCAGTAATGGAAACTCTTATGGAGGTGCGAAGTTTAACTAACAAACAATTGAACAAATGAAAAAATGTAAATTATTTCTTGCCGTTGCGGTAGTGTTGACCCTCGGCGCAACTTCCTGCAAAAAGGAAGAAAGTGGTGAACAACTCACCAGTTTCTATGCTTCATCTGAAGAAGATAATGCTGAAGGTGATAGTAAAACACATTTGAGTGGGACAGGTATGTATTGGGATGCTAATGATTCCGTAAGTGTGTGGGGCTCTAACGATTCGCGGCGTTATGTTTATAAGGCTGCTTATGGCAATTCCACTACAACAAGATTTGACTATGCCCGTACAGGTAATACACCGATACTAAGTGCTCCGTATGTGGTTGGTTATCCGGCACGTTATTGGACCTCAAAAAATGTGGTCACATTACCAGCCACGCAAAAATATGTGTCAAACGGTGCGAATTATATTCCTCAATATTCATATACTGCATCATCCTCATCTTCCTCGAGCATTCCTACGATGAACTTCTATAATGTTTGCGGACTTGTAAGACTTAACCTTACCAAACCTAATACTAACATTTCAAGTATTTCTATAACAACTAATACACCCATCTATGGTGATTTTTTAATATCCACAAGTTACAGATATTCAGGAGCTCCATCTTACAGTTATGGTTATATCCCTTCTACTTCCTATGCTGGTAATGGTGGTAACACTGTCACATTGGTATGTAACACTCCTCAGAGCATCAGTAGCAGCAAGAACTTTAATATCTATATACCAGCAGGTACGTATTCTCAATTTGAGATAGTTATCACAACTACCGACAATAGAACGATTACTAAGAGAGCAAATAGCTCGATAGTTGTTGGTCGTAGTCAGATTACAACGATTACGCTGACATCAAGTGATCTTAATTTTGATGTCAATTCATGTCTCACAGGACTATTCTCGGTATCTGCAGGTACGCAAGTTAAGTTCTCGTCAGGTAATCTCCAGTGCGTAAATAGTGAGTGGCGTTTTGCTACACATCAGTATGATTATCTAGGATCATATAGCTCAACTGCATGGGATTTGTTTGGTTGGAGTACCGAAACCACTGATTTTGGTATGTCGACCTCTACAAATAATAGCGACTATTCCATGGCTTTTTGGGATTGGGGTACGGCTATTAATCCTGGTGCCGCAAGCTCGCCTTGGCGTACCTTGACAGATGGTGAGTGGACTTATCTGTTGAGCGGACGTACCAATGCTACAAATTTGTTGGGTATGGCAACAATTAATGTTGATGCATCCACTAGTGTTTGCGGTATGGTATTGTTTCCTGATGATTGGGTAGGTGTTTCAACAGTTCCGTTTGCTGCAAGAGGTGGCATGAGTGTAAATCAACTGACACTTAGCCAGTGGGAGGCCCTAGAGGCTAATGGTGCAGTGTTCCTGCCTGCTGCTGGCCGTAGAGAGGGCACCTCATTGTCGAATATCGGTGCTCATGGTGTATACTGGACAGCGACCAGTGTTAATGCTACTAACGCCTATTATATGGGATTCGGTGCCTCATCGGCAGAAGCTCATAAGAGTGGTTATCGTTATCATGGTCGTGCTGTGCGTTTGGTGCAGAACGCGAACTAATCCAATCTGTCTTCATACTCTAAGCCTCGCAGGGATTGCCTTGCGGGGCTTTTCTATGGGATATGGTGTGTTGTCGTTTTGTCGGTGACGTTGGGTGAGGAGTAGGGTTACATGTCTTGCATATCCAATTGGATGAGTTGTTGCTGGTATGATTGCAGTTGTGGGTGTTGGGAGAGGAAGGGGGCGGATTTGTCGTGCAGCAGAACGGGTTCTGATGTCGATGGTGGATGACATACTTGTGCGGGATACAGCCATCAGGCATGGCATTCGTAATGTGGATCCACTGAAACGGTTGGCGGTCTATTTGCTCACCAATGTGGCAAAGCCATTTTCGGGCAATCGTCTCACGTCGATAGCGGGTGATATTTCGACCCCGACGGTGTTGGACTACGTGGATTATATGCAGGATGCTTACTTGATAGACTCCACGAGCCAGTATGCGACCAATATCCGTGCCACCGTGCGTAATCCTAAAAAGGTCTATGCTATAGGCACGGGGATAGTCAGCAGTGTAAGCCTGTCGCAGACAGACGATAAAGGGCCTTTGCTTGAGAACTACCAATTCTTGCAGCTACGTAAGTGGACAAAGGGTCATATCTATTACTAAGAAGCTGTTTAAATTTAATTCAATGATTTTCTTAAAGCACCTGAACTGCATCTTTTTCTTCTTTTCTCAATTACAATGGAACCCCATTGCGCAATCGAAAAGAAGAAAAACCTGCTCGTTCATGTCCATAATAAACTTCATCAATCAAATTTAAACAGCTTCTAAAGTTTGACAAGTTTTTTTCTTCAAAAAGAGATACGTGCATCCACCCTTATTGTCATTGTCATCGTCATCATGTCCCACTTTACTTCGTGGCGTTGCTCTGTTTGGCTCGGTAAAGAATGCTGGCTTGCATCGCACTAGCTTTGTAACAACGTTGTGCCGATTATTTATTTTTAAAAGTGGCACCCTATTTTTTGCCTTTTTCGGTATAATTGTATTAGACGGCCTACAGCACTCACTCCAACCTAACACCATGTCTTCGTCGTGCCTCCGTCGTGCCTCCGCTTCAGGAGACGGAGAAAGAACGTAGGCTGGCACTAGGCACAGCGCAACCAACACTAACAACCTGACTAAGAGCCGTGGAAAGGGAAACAAAAAGCGTATGGATAAAAACAACTCGAGATGCATGACTGATTTTACTTCTCAAACTTTGGTCTATTATTATCGTGGCAAAGGGGAGTGCGACTTTGTGGTGACAGGGGCAGACAATAGTCCGCGAGAGCTGTATCAGGTCTGCCAACAGTTGACAACGGACAATATGAACCAGGAGATAGAGGGGCTTAGGGAAGCCATGCGCGAACTGCATCTGCATGAGGGTACGATTGTGACATTATCCGATGAGGATACATTGCACGTTGAAGAAGGAGAAATACGAATAGTGAAGGCTTATGAGTAGTTGTTCTATTTAAATAGTTGTTGTGGGCGCTGAAAAAATTGGATGGTTTAATAATCTGTTTTTTAGATATATAATGCGTATTAACTAAAGTAAAGGGGAAATATTTTTGTGTAATAGATAAAATTTTAGTAATTTTGCACCGCTTTTTGTAGTGTAAACCGACATGGCTATGTTTGATTTTGAAACCACTGTGGCAGAGATTGAATGGAAGGTACGCAGGTTGATGGATGAGAACGAACGTCTGCATGCGGAGGTGGAGGAGTCGGCAGGGCGTTGTAGGGAGCTACAAGAGCAAGTGAACAGTCAAAATATAACAATTAATAATCTTAAAGAACAAAACAATATATTAAAACTTGGGAACACGCTGGCGCAGAAAGGCGACGCTGTGGAGATAAAATTAAAGATCAATCAACTGATACGAAACATAGATAAGAGTTTGGCATTAATAAACAAGTCGGGCGGGGAGGCCTCCGCTGATAAATAAAAAAGATGAACGATATACCGGCGACAGTGCATATACTTGGCAGACCATATAGGCTGAAGACGAACAGCGACGAGGAGCATTATCTTCGTCGGGCAGCTTTGCTGATAGATTCGCAGGCTAAGAGTTATGGCAAGATGTATGCTTATGGCGACCAGCAAGACTTGTTGGCTATGGTGGCGCTGACCCAGATAACGCAGTTGCTGAGGTTGCAAGAAAGAGAGCAGTTTCGCGACACGCGTCTGGAGGACAGGCTTACAGAAATCAATCGGCTGCTTGGTAAGAGTTAGTCCTGCATTGAGCCTGAAACAGTTTGTAAACTCAACACCATTTACAAACCGAGTAAGCTCATGGGTGGGTAGGTTGTATGGCTGAGACACCCGGCACTCAAATCCTATCAGTTTCGAGTTTATCATAACTCCCGGAGGGCTTAGTGCAGGATTTTTTCATTTCAGGGTGGCATATGATGCGGCACCGACGTTCCCCCAAAAACACACTACAACACAAACTATGATAGTAATTGGAATTATTATTGGTATCGTGGTAGGCGGCGGCGTGGGCATGTGGCTCACGACGGGCATGCTGCGTAACAAGTTGCTCGCCAAGAGCCAGCAGGTGCTTAAGGATGCCGAGGAAAAGGGCGAGATGATTAAGAAGGATAAAATCTTGCAGGCGAAGGAGAAGTTCCTACAGCTGAAGAGCGAGCATGACAAGCAGGTGAACGAGCGGAACAGCGCCATCCGTGAGCAGGAGAACAAGCTGAAGCAGCGCGAGAACACGCTCAACCAGAAGGTGGAAGACCTTCAGAAGAAGAGCAACGAGCTGAAACAGGTGAGTGAGAATCTCAACGGTCAGATAGAGGTGTTGCGCAAGCGCCAGGCCGAGGTGGAGAAGGTCTATAACGAGAGCATCGAGAAACTGGAGCATATAGCCGGCATGACTGCCGACGAGGCTAAGCAGCATTTGGTGGAGATGATGACCGACGAGGCCCGTGCCGAGGCATCGAACAGCATTATGGATATTGTGGAGGAGGCGAAAATTACCGCCAACGAGCAGGCCAAGAAGATTGTCATCCAGTCTATCCAGCGCACCGCCACAGAGAATGCCATTGAGAACACGGTGAGTGTGTTCAACCTGGAGAATGAGGAGGTGAAGGGCCGTATCATTGGTCGAGAGGGGCGCAACATCCGTGCGCTGGAGTCGCTGACGGGTGTGGAGGTGATTATCGACGATTCGCCCGACGCTATTATCATCAGCGGTTTCGACCCTGTGCGCCGCGAGATAGCACGCCTGTCTCTGCATAAGCTGGTGACCGACGGCCGTATCCATCCCGCCCGTATCGAGGAGGTGGTGGCCAAGACCCGCCGTCAGATTGAGCAGGAGATTGCCGAGGTGGGTAAGCGCACTTGCATAGACCTAGGCATCAACAATATGAACCATGAGCTGATGCGTATGGTGGGTCGTATGAAGTACCGCTCGTCATACGGTCAGAATCTGCTGCAGCACAGCCGCGAGGTGGCCAACTTGGCCGCTACGATGGCATCTGAGCTGGGCTTGAATCCTAAGTTGGCCAAACGCGCCGGCCTGCTGCACGATATCGGCAAGGTGCCTGATACTGAGCCGGAGCTGCCGCACGCAATTTTCGGTATGAAGCTGGCGGAGAAGTACAAGGAGCATCCTGATGTGTGCAACGCCATTGGCGCGCACCACGACGAGACGGAGATGACCAACCTTATATCGCCCATCATCCAGGTGTGCGACGCCATCAGCGGAGCCCGTCCCGGAGCCCGTCGCGAGGTGGTGGAGGCCTATATCAACCGTTTGAAGAAGCTGGAAGATATGGCCATGACCTATCCAGGGGTAGTGAAGACCTATGCAATACAGGCCGGTCGCGAGCTTCGCGTCATTGTGGGAGCCGAGAAGGTGAGCGATGCCGAGGCAACGAAGCTGAGTTTCGACCTCTCGCGCCAGATACAGAACGAGATGACCTATCCTGGCCAAATCAAGGTAACGGTCATCCGCGAAACCCGTGCCGTCAATTACGCAAAGTAATAGTCTAATTGAGAATTGAGAATTGAAGATGGAGTGTTTGGTGTTTGTGCCTAGATTCTCATTTTCAATTCTCAATTCAAATTCAATAAGTATTCAATAAAAAGTAAGATGCTCTTTAATTTCATCAACTGGAATGTAGACCCTGTGATGTTTCACATCGGTTCGTTTGGGCTGAGATATTACTCGCTGGGTTTTTTGTTTGCCTTTCTGCTAGGATATTGGATAGTATACAAGATGTTCAAACGCGAGAAGGTGGACGATAAATACTTGGAGTCGCTGGTGGTGTGGATGTTTGTTGCCACGCTTGTGGGAGCCCGTCTGGGGCATTGCCTTTTTTATGAGCCTGACTATTTCCTCACTTCTGACCATTGGTTGGAGATATTCCTCCCGTTTAATATGAAGACGGGCCAGTTTACCGGCTATCAGGGGCTGGCAAGTCATGGGGCAGCCATTGCCATCCTGCTCACCATCTGGCTCTATTGTCGCAAGAACAAGATGAATGCGTGGTGGATTCTCGACCGATTGGTCATAGTGGTGGCATTGGGTGGCGCTTTCATTCGCTTGGGCAACTTGTTCAACAGCGAAATCTACGGTGTGGAGACCTCGCTGCCGTGGGGCTTCATTTATGAGCGTAATGGAGAGACTGTGCCTAAGCACCCGACGCAATTATATGAGTCTATCTCCTATTTCCTCATCTTCTTGGTGTGCTATCTGGTATATCTGAAGAAGGATGGCAAGCTGCATAACGGCCGCCTCTTCGGATGGTGGCTTATCGCACTATGGGGTGTGCGCTTCTTGGTGGAGTTTGTAAAGGAGGAGCAGGTGGCCTTTGAGAAAGGCATGACCTTGGATATGGGACAGTGGCTCAGCATCCCCTTCATTCTGGGTGGCGTTGTGATGGTGATGCTCTCGCACAAGGGTATCATCAAAGAGGGCATCTTTACGAGCGACAAGCCCAAGGCTAACAAACAATAGATTGCGAATTGCAAGATTAATATTTTTATCCATTTTAATATGAAGAAACTGATTTTAGTACGCCACGGCGAAAGCGAGTGGAATAAGATGAATCTTTTTACCGGTTGGACTGATGTCGACCTCACCCCCTATGGCATGTGCGAGGCCTATATGGCCGGACGTCTGTTGAAGGAGGAAGGCTATCGCCCAACGATGTGCTACACCTCTTATCTGAAACGAGCCGTAAAGACACTCAACCAGATTCTTGATGCCATGGACATGGACTATCTGCCTGTGGAGAAAAGCTGGCGCTTGAACGAGAAGAGCTACGGTGCGCTGCAGGGCAAGAATAAGGCTGAGACATTGCAGAAGTATGGCGAGGAGAAGCTGATGGCATGGCGTCGCAGCTACGACGTGCAGCCGCCCGCTCTTGAGGTAGACGACAAGCGTAACCCTCGCAAGGATCCCCGCTATGCAGAGGTAAGCGACAATGAGCTGCCTGCCACTGAGGCACTGTGTGACACCATTGCCCGCCTGATGCCCTATTACGAGGGGACCATACTCCCCTCCTTCCAGCAGCATGACGAGGTGATGGTGGTGGCGCATGGCAATAGTTTGCGCGGTATTGTAAAGACCCTCAAGTACATGGGCGATGATGAGATAGTGGGTTTCAATATTCCCACCGCAGTACCCTATATTTTTGAATTTGACGACCAGATGAAGCTGCAAAATGACTTCTATCTTGGCAATCAAGAAGAAATTCGTAAGAAGATAGAAGGTGTTAAGAATCAGGCTAAAAAGAACTGATTGACGGGCTGAAAAGTGCAAAAAACGAAAAAAGTTTTGTCCAATTAAAAAAAAGTTCGTACTTTTGCACCCGATTTCGCAGAAAGAAAACACAGGTTTTTGAGTAGAAATCGCACAGCTACGGAGAGGTGGGTGAGTGGCTGAAACCAACAGTTTGCTAAACTGTCGTACTCGATTAGGGTACCGGGGGTTCGAATCCCCCCTTCTCCGCCAAAGAACAGAAGAGACGTCCGTGAGGCGTCTTTCTTTTTCAAGGCAAGCCAGCCTTATCGGCTTTCGGGATATAGCGTAGTCCGGTTATCGCGCCTGCTTTGGGAGCAGGAGATCCCCAGTTCGAATCTGGGTGTCCCGACGAAGAAAGTATGAACTAAGAGCTAAGAAGTATAGATGGCTCCCGCACTGCTTCATAGTTCATAATTCCTAACTCTTACTTCAAGAAGGGTTCCGTAGCTCAGCTGGATAGAGCAACTGCCTTCTAAGCAGTAGGTCCTGCGTTCGAATCGCAGCGGAATCACCCCAAGCCCATTGTAATGTGGGCTTTTTTTTACGAAGCTGTAGTTTTTTCGACTTTCGGTTGTCTAATGGCTAAAAGCAATTCATTTAAACATGTAGCACATGAAGAAGAAAGAACAACATGAAGCCGATTTTGAGCAGATGGTGGAGCGACAACGACAGACCATCTATTCAGTCTGCTACCTCTTTGCCGACGAGCGGCAGCAGGCCGACGACCTGTTCCAAGAGACGCTTATTCGCCTATGGCAGGGCTTCGACCTTTTTGAGGAGCGTAGTAGTGAACGCACATGGGTATACCGTGTGGCACTGAACACCTGCATCAACTATGACCGCAAGCACCGTCGCCGTCTCGACACCTCCCCCTTGCAGATGGACATGGACTTATATGCCGAAGAGGAACGATGCCCAGCAGCCTCACGCCTACACAAACGCATATCCAAGCTGCACCCCTTCGACCGCGCTCTGATACTGCTCTGGCTCGAAGACTTGCCCTATGACGAGATAGCCGCCATACTAGGCATCACAGTCGACAACGTTAGTGTGCGTCTGGTGCGCATTCGCGAAAAACTCAAATCAATAACCGATTAAAACTACAGACAATGGAACAGAATCAAGACCTCAAAAATGAGCTGCAACAAGATCTCCGCGACCTGCAGCACGATATACAGCAGCACAGCACCTTTAATATCGATGTATGGCGTCACTCGGTGCGCCGCCGTGCCATAGGCATGTACCGCCTAAATCTGGCATGTTCCGTCTTTCTCATCATTTCCGTCATTGTTATCACCCCGTTTCTCTTATATGAAAACTTATGGCCGTGGTGGCTGATTCTATTAGTCGATTTGCTGATGATTTCCCTAACCATATACAGCCTTATTGTGCACCATGGCATGCGACGACCCGACATGAATTCAAAAACCGGGCTGCTGTCTCTGCGTGAAAGTATTCAGCGGAGCTCCCAAACGCCCATACGCCACAAAGCCATCATCTATGTGGTTAGCGGAATTATCATAGCACTCTTGCTTGTCTATGTCTACAAAAACAACCCCGACAGGATGCCCTCCAAACTAAGCGGAGGAATTGCCGGTCTACTTGCCGGCCTCCTAATCGCCCGACGGTTGAAAAAACGCTACTCCAACCTCAGCGAGGAAATCGACGAATTGCTGAAAGAGGAATAGCCCGAGCGGGCTATTCCTCTCTCATACTTGCACTGATAAACATAACGAAAGTATGGTCTCGGCTAGATACTCATGCTAAAAAGCTAAGTTTGTTTTGTCCGCAAAGCGCGTTTGTACGATAACTGGTAGGCAAAGTATATGACTATAGCATAAAGGAGAGGTGAGATAGCAACTAATCCATGTTCCATAAAACCGATGAATGGTGAGCCAGTGAATACAAAACAGTTGTATGCTGGGGCAGCGGGGAGGGTGCATATAAAAACAACCCAAGAGTAAACATTCGACTCTGTGAGCCTCCAAAGCACTGCGCACACTACACCAATAAGTAGCAATGCAGACGGCGAAGCGTACAACCAGCCACGTTTCCCTCTCATGTGTAGCACTAACGCTGGGCAGATGCCGCATATCAAAGTGGCAGCAATGCCACAGACCATGAAGAAAATACCTGCACTAATGCCATCGGTCGCATCATCCGTCATTATACTCCATCTAGTTGTCAACAACATAATAAAGAATGCAACGACGTTGAGCACAGTATAGATGAGAACGAACGTTCTGTAAAACGATTTTGAATTACCCCTTTCATTCAGTTTCTTCATATAGGATATAGGAAATCATTAAATGTAAATCGCTGGATTAACGTTTCTCAGCTGATAATATTGTTTGAGGAGTAGAAAAAGTTGCCAATGCTGTGGATGTGTATTTTATTCCTCTTCTGCTTTGATGCTGCTGGGCTGGAAGGTGATGCCGCCGCACTGGCTGAACTTACGGGAGCCGTAGAAGCCGATGGGGTTGTGCTCAATATATTTCTGCATCACCTGTTCAAAGCGGCGTTGCTGTTCTTCAGTTGGGCGTTCGTCGCCGAGGAAGTTGTAGAGGAAGTAGTCGGCATAGCCATCTTCTGCAAAGTAGACCACGCAGTGGCCGCGATAGGGCTTGTCCCACTCAAAGTTTTGTGCCGCCATCTCCTCAGCTATGCCTTCTAGGAATATCTTCCATGTGAGGATGAACTGTAGCAGCTGCTTGTCGGAGCGTATCATGCCCAACTTCTCGAAGCTCTTGGTAACAGTGTCATAGGTCCAGGCGGCAGGGTATTCCACCTCGCGCAATCGCTCCTCATTGAGTCCTTCGGCAGCGGCTTGGGCATGGGTCATTACCCTTTGGGTTCGGGTCTCATGTACCGGCTTAATGGTAGGTAGGGTGTCGGGCAGCGACAGCTGTTGTGTCTTGGGCAGTCGGTCGGTAGGGGAGAGGGTGAGCACTTGTACGCCCTCTTCGACCGAGGCGGTGATACTGTCGAGGTTGTGCTGTGGCGACACGATGATGTATTCCAATGGTGTGTCGAGAGCATGGAGGGCATGAAAGGCGGGGTTGCCTCGGAGGTCGACTAACTGCATCTGCGTGGCGCGGATGTAGAGTCGGCTCAACTGTGGGTTGTTCGATAGGTCGAGCGAAGTGATGCCGGGGGCAAAGATGCAGAGCAGCTCCTCCAATTGTGGGTTATGGCTTACATCAAGCTTGCGCAAATGGTGGTAGCTGATGTTCAGTACCTTCAAATTAGGGTTGCAGCTAATGTCGAGTGTGCGCAGAGGAGTCACAATGGCGATGAGTTGTTTGAGTTTGGGGTTGTGGCGCAGGTCGAGCCGACTGATGGGATTCTCGCTGCATATCAGTATCACCAAGTTGGGAAACAGCTCGATGCCGTCGAGCGAAGCAATATCCATTCGATGGCAGTCGATAAGTTGCGTGCTGCGTCCCATTTGTGTGCTTTCGACCCATTCTTCTTGCTTAGTGAAGCGGTCGAGGCCCTTCAGGGTGCCTTGATAGGGCTTGGCGTAACCATTTTCGAATAGAAAAGAGCGGAAGTTTTCGTCTGTCACCCTTGCCACCGTGATGACTTTGTCTGACGAAGACATTTGCCTAGAAGCACATGAACAGCAGAGCAGCAACAAAAATGCTGCGAGGATAGTGTGATGATACGGCGTTTTCATATTAGAGGGTTTCTATAATTTGAATGCAATTGTCGATGTGCTGAAAGGTCTAAAAAGGGGCGCAACAAATAGTTTTTACTTTTTTTGTTTTTGAGCGTTACGGTGGGTGAGTTCGGCATCAACTAGTCGGGCTATGTCGCTGCTCTTCACGGGTGTGCCGTCGGTGTAAGTCCACTTCCGCTCTGGAGCTGCCAGATACTGTGGTGGCACGCTGGCAGCATATCGTTCGACTACAATGTCTGGGCGCAGCCGTTCTTTGAAGTCGCACACAAGGGCGACATATTCTTCGAGTGAATACGGCGGCGGTACCGAGGAGGGGTTGTGCAGGTAGTCGTCTCCCATCTTTGAGCCACGTAGTATCTGAAGCTGGTGGAGCTTGAGTGTGGTGAGTGGCAGTTGGGAGAGCAGTGCTGCTTCGGCCACTATTTCATCACGGCTTTCGCCGGGAAGTCCCAATATCAGATGCCCACCACATGGGATGCCGCGACGGGCTGTCGCTTCGATGGCTTGAACGCTACAGGCGTAGTCGTGTCCACGATGAATGAGCCGAAGGGTGCGGTCATAGCAGCTCTCGATACCGTATTCGACCATCACATAGTGCTTTTGTGATAGTGAGTCAAGATAGTCTAGCTTCTCTTCGTCCACACAGTCGGGGCGGGTGGCGATGACGATACCCTCGACGAGTGGGTGTGCCAACGCCTCTTCATACCTCTCATGCAGTAGATGGAGTGGGGCGTAGGTATTGCTGTAGGCCTGCAGATAGGCTAGGTAGCCTACCTTCTGGCGATAGCGGTGGCGGTGGAAGTGGATACCCTCTTCAATCTGTTGCGTGATGGTGAGCGATGGTCGGCAGTAGGAAGGTGAGAATGCGCTATTGCTGCAAAAGGTGCAACCCCCATTGCCCGTTGACTTGTCGCGATGGGGACAGGAGAATCCGGCATCGATGGCCAGTTTCTGCATTCGGTGACCGAAGCGCAGTTGGCAGTAATCAATGTAGCGCATAGTATTATAGAAAACGGCTATTTGCAAAAAATATTGTATTTTTGCAATGAAAAACAATGTAGGTACGACGGATGTTGAAACGTTTATTCCAGATACATAGCGTACCTTCAACCCAATAAAATACACCGTTTATGAACATTTATCTTATTGCCATCGCCGTGCTGCCCGTGCTGCTACTTGCTTTTGTAGTCTACCGGCAGGACAAATACGAGAAAGAACCCTTAGGCAAACTAATCAAGGCCTTTATCTTTGGTGCCCTGTCAATCATACCGGCTGGCATCATGGAAAGTATACTGATTCAATTCACCCCACCTTTCCCTGTTGTCAGTGGCGCCTATACGGGCTATGTGGTGGCAGGCTGTTCGGAGGAGTTGTTCAAACTATTGTTTCTTTATTGGGCGGTATGGAAAAGTGTGGAGTTCAACGAGTATTTCGACGGCATTGTCTATGCCTGCTTCGTGTCGTTGGGCTTTGCCTGTTTTGAAAATCTGGGCTATGTCATGGGACAGGAGGTCTTCTCCGAGGCTATGGCCACAGGAACTATGCGTGCCTTGCTTTCGGTGCCTGGTCATTTTCTGTTCGGAGTGATGATGGGCTATTACTTCTCCCTTGCTAAGTTTGGTGACCAAAAGGGGACCCAGCGTCGCCCCAGCCATTATATGCTCATGGCTTTCGTGGTGCCCATGTTGCTGCATGGCACTTTCGATGCGCTGCTGATGATTCCTGAGAGCATGGGCGAGGGGCAGACTGCTGTGGCGGGAGTGTTGTTCGTGCTGCTCATTTGGTTTGACATCCGCATGTGGAAATGGGGCATTCACCGCATTCGCCGTCTGCAGGAGCTCTCGCAGCAGCAGTCCGAAAATGGCACCCCATTCGACCTCCCGCTCAATCCTTTTGAGGGTTTCACTTGGGACGTCTGATATTGCTCAGCTCAGCAGCAGTGAAGGCATTTTCAAAGTGGGTGATATGGTAGTCGCTGCCCGTTATCTCAACCGATAGGATGTCGAAGCGCACTTCCTCTTCGCGCATATGCTCTACCACATATTTGTCGGCCAGTCGCACATAGGCCCGTTGCTTGTCAAGGGTGACAAACTCCTCGGGGTCGCCATAGTCCAACCGGCTACGTGTTTTCACCTCGGCAAATACTATTATTCCCTCCTTGTACGCAATGATGTCTACTTCGTATCTCCCCTTGCGCCAGTTAGTTTCTAGTATTGCAAAACCTTTCGTTTCCAAGTATTCGCGGCAGAGTGTCTCACCCAATTTACCAATGTCGTTATGCTGAGCCATAGTTATTGTGGAATTCGAATTGCAAAAGTACGAAAAAAAGTTGTATATTTGCAAAAAAATGACAGTAGCACACACCACTCCGACGCTCAGGTCCCTCTACCATCGGATCATGTCGCGCAGCCCCATGCTGCGGATAGCACTACCAATGGCTTTGGGCATAGCCCTCTCTGAGCATTATGCACCATCATTTTTGATATGTATTATTCTGGCAGTAGGATTGCTTGTGGTGCTGTGGCTTGCCTCAAAAGGGGGGCGGCGTTCTCATTTCAAATTTTTCTATCCTACATTATGTCTGATGTGGGTGGCGCTGGGTGCGTCGTTACCCTCGTTTCACACACCTTCCGACCCATTCCCTACCTCTGCCGATTCCTTCGTCGTACGCCTCTGCGACACTCCCCGTCTTACTCCCAAGTGCTACAAGTCCACTGCCCAAGTCCTCTCTGTCGGTGGAATTCCGACCAATGGCAAAATACTGCTGTATATTCGCCAAGATAGTGCCTCTGCCCGCTTGCGCTATGGCGACTGCCTTTGGGTGGAGGCGGAACCGCAGCACCCGCATAATTGGGATCCCCATTTTGATTATAGTCGCTACTTGAAGCGCAAAGGCATTCTGTGGCAGTGCTATGTGCCCACCACCCATTGGCGACTTGTGGCTCATGATAATTCTTCCCCTCTCTGTGGCTATTCTAAGGCTCTCCAGCTACGTATGGTAGAGCGTATCCGACACAGCAATCTCACCTCTTCTCAACAAGGCATTGCCGAAGCACTGCTACTAGGTTGGCGCGACGATGTGGACGAGGTGACGCAGCGTCAATTTCGTGATGCCGGCATTACCCATCTTCTTTGTGTCTCAGGGCTTCATGTGGGCATTGTGGCATGGCTGGCTGGAGCCTTTCTCTTCTTCTTGGGAATGAAGCGATGGCAGCGTGTGCTGAAAGGGACAGTGCAACTAGGAGTGGTGTGGTTCTTTGTGATGCTCACTGGCATGGCACCCTCTACACTGAGGGCAGGAGCAATGTTCTCTTTATTGATACTTGGCGGTATGCTTCAGCGGCAACCCAACAGTTTCAACAATCTCTGCACATCCATGTGGCTACTCTTGCTCATCAATCCCATGTTACTATTCGACATCGGTTTCCAACTCTCTTATGCATCCGTGGCGGGCATTATCGCATGGCAGCGTCCTCTCGTACAATTGTTGCCCTCGTTGGCATCTCCTCAGACTCCTTGGTATCTCTGGTTGCCGCAAAAGGTCTGGCAGCTTATATGCCTCTCCACTTCGGCGCAGATGGCCACCCTACCGCTGGTACTATACCATTTCCATCAGTTCCCACTCTATTTCCTCATTGCCAACCTTACCGTGGTGCCTTTTGCAGGCGTATTGCTGGTCACAATTATGTTGTTGGTGTTGACAGGCAGTGGGTGGATCACCATAATACTAAGAAGCGAACTAGTGGCTGTCGATCGTCTTACCCATTGGATTTCCTCTCTGCCTCATGCTATGCTCACCGACATTTATTGCAACTTCGCCATGGCTCTTCTCATCACTGCGCTACTCCTTGACTTTACCTTACTGCTTTACACTCGTCCTGTTGGTTCCGACTACCGACGTAGCATCACATAGCCTAAGTAAGCCACTACTATCATCATACCGAAACTGTACACCCTCGGCCATATGGCACTTAGTATCAGTATTACGCCCATGATGCCGAGCGTCTTTGCCGCCAGTTGCTTTTGTTCGGGCAGTGCCTGCATACTTTGCCTTAGCTTTGCACGGTAGTCGTGCCAATTTGTCAGTCGTTTCTGCCACCACACTTGCAGCCCACCTTGTCTGCGGCCCTGCTGGTCTACAGTCTCCGCGTGCATAGTGGGCATCTTTTTTACCCGTACATTGATGCGTTTGCTGTAGCTCTTGCCCTCTATAACGACGGTGATAGTCATGTGTGTTCTCCCCTTCGAGCGGTTCAGCCTAAATCGTTTGCTGCCAATGTTCTCCAGTGGTATTTCTGTGCTGCGGTAACCGTTATCTATAGTCAGTCGCACACTCTCCGCCTCAGCGCACTGCCACTTCACCTCCACCACGTCGCCCTCCGTCACTACGCGCCGGTCGATATCAAATGTCATTCGTTGGTTGTTCATCATACGGGGATACTATCAACATCTGTGCCGATTGTGGCACAATAGTGTAAAAAAGGGTGCGAAAAAACAGTTGTTTACTTTTTTTTGTGTATCTTTGCAAATGATTCCGATCGGAAGGAAGTTGACCAGGGGTGCTGCAAGCGATTGTGGCTGAGATTAAACCCTCGAACCTGATCCGGATAATGCCGGCGGAGGAAATGTATTATGTTTAAAAAAAATCTATCTAATTGGGGCATTCGTGCCCTGCGGCCAGTGAGCCGTGTGGTCGCTGTAGCGACGTTTTTCAGTTTACCGTGTTCAACCCTCTTGGCGCAGAGTCAGGACACCACGCGCACGCTTGACGAGGTGCTCATCAAGGATTCACGAGCCAGTGAGCGGTCGCCCTTCACTACGTCTAACCTCAATCGCCAGCAACTCGACGAAGTTAAGACCGAGGTGAGCATACCTTACATGCTCGAGTTGCAGCCCTCGGTGGTGGTGAGTGGCGAAAATGGCAAAATGGGTGAGACCACCATGCGTATACGTGGTGTTGATGCCAGCCGCATCAATGTGAACATCAACGGTATCACCCTCAACGACCCTGAGAGTCAAGCCGTCTTTTGGTACAATGTGCCCAACCTTGCAGGCATGGCCCAGAGTTTGCAGATACAGCGCGGAGTGGGAGCCTCCAACGGCGGTGGCAACTCCTTTGGTGGCGCTATCAATTTACAGACACTCAACGCCCGCAGCAAGGCTTATGGGCAGGCCGACATAGCCCTCGGTTCGTGGAACACACGCGAGTATGGCATTTCTGCGGGCACGGGCATCAGACCCAGCGGCTTCTCGTTCGACATTGCCTACAACGGCCAGACCACCGATGGCTATGTGCGTAATGGTTTTGCCGACCAGCAGTCGCTCTTTGCCAGTGCCAGCCGCTATGGCCAACGCTCGCTGCTCAAGGCGGTAGCAATCATCGGCACCCAGCACACCGGCATCACCTGGAACGGTGAGGATGCCTCAGTGCTCGACCAGAACCCCACCTACAATAGTGCTGGCGAATACTACGACGATCTGGGCAACATCTATTACTACCCAAACGAGAGCGACAACTACAACCAACGACGCTACCAACTTTACTATTCGCTGCTCTTGAACGACCGCTGGAGCCTCAAGGCTGTGGCCGACTTCACCCACGGCGACGGCTACTATGAGCAGTACAAGGCCGCGAAGAAATATTCTAAATACGGTCTCGACCGTAGTGGCAAGTCCGACTTTGTTATCCAGAAGAAGATGTGGAACAGTGCCTACACGGGCAACTTCTCGGCCAGCTATACCTCCAGTCGCCTCAATCTCACTTTCGGCGAGATGTTCCTCTATTTCGACGGCGACCATTGGGGCGAGCTGATATGGTGCAAGGATTCGGCAGGTTTTGATGCAAGTCCCTCAGAGTGGTATCGCTACAAGGGCAACAAGGTGGATGCCACCACCTATGCCAAGGCCGACTGGGATGCCACCTCCCGTCTCAACCTTTATGCCGACATGCAGCTGCGCCTTGTAGACTACAGTCTCAAAGGCTTGGCCGACGACCTCTTCGACATGGACTTCCATGCCCTCTACCCCTTCTTCAACCCCAAGGTGGGTGCCAACTATCAGCTTGACAACGGCCAGCGGCTCTATATGGTGGCCGGTATCGCACATCGCGAACCCACTCGTAGCGACATCAAGGATGCCATTGGCAACGCCGACACCGTCAAGGCCGAATCGATGTTAGACATAGAGCTGGGCTACCAGCTCAATCGCCAACGCTTTGCCTTCTCTGCGGGTGGCTATGCCATGCTTTACAAAGACCAGCTCACCCCCAGCGGCGACCTCAGCAGTAGCGGCTACAGCCTGATGGAGAATGTCGACAAGTCGTACCGTTTGGGCATTGAGCTGGTGGCAGGCTACCGCTTCACCCAGTGGCTGCGTGTTGATGCCAACCTCACCCTCAGCATGAACAAAATCATCAACTACACCTACACCGACTTCGTCGAGGGCGACTCCATGCTGACCACTTATACTCGCAATACCGACCTCTCCTATTCGCCCAGTGTTATCGGGGCAGGCATAGTCACCTTCGAGCCGCTGACCGATTTCAAAATACAACTCACGGGCAAATACGTGGGCAGCCAGTATCTCGACAACACCTCGCGCGACTGCTACCGCCAGGATGCCTACTTCCTGCTCAATCTCAAGATGGGCTACACCTGGCACTTGGTAGGGTCTCAAGAAGTCGAGGCACAGCTGGTGGTCAACAATCTGCTGGACCACCACTATCGCATTGGTGCCTGGGCTGGCGACGACTATTGGGACGGCTATTACCACTATTCTGGATGGTATCAGCAGCCGGGCATCAACTGTCTGGCCCGTCTGAGCCTACGCTTCTAGCTCTAATTGAGAACTGTAAAATGAGAATTGAGAGTTTAGACGTCTCCCGTCTAACTCTCAATTCTCTTTTATTAAAACTCTCAATTATTAATTCTCGCCTTTCGCAACAATCATCTTCAGCAAATCCTGGCCGATGTCGCGACGATAGTATATGCCCTGCCATGTAATCTTGGCCATCTCTTGATACGATCTTAGCAGAGCTTCGGGCATGCTGTCAGCAAGCGTGGTCACACATAGCACACGCCCCCCATTAGTCAGCATTTGGCCGTCGTTACCTATACGTGTGCCGGCATGAAACACCATGCTCCCCTCTACCTGGTCGATGCCCGTTATGGGGTGCCCCTTCTCATAGGACCCTGGGTATCCTCCTGCCACCGCCATCACACACGCTGCGGTGCGGGGGTCTATCTCCAGCGTGGTTTGCTGCAGGTTGCCACGCCACACCCGCTCCAGTAGGTCCACCATGTCGCTCTTGATTCGTGGAAAAACGCTCTCCGTTTCTGGGTCGCCCATACGCACATTATATTCTATCACATAGGGGTCTAGCTCGCCCGTGGCTTCATTGGTCACCGCCATCAGTCCTACAAAGATAAACCCTTTATAGGGAGTGCCCTCTTGATAGAGCCCCTTCACCGTGGGAACTACTATGCGCTCCTCCACCTTCTTCATAAACTGTTTGTCGGCAAAATGCACAGGACTCACTGAGCCCATGCCACCTGTATTCAGCCCCGTGTCACCCTCGCCTATGCGCTTATAGTCCTTGGCCGTAGGCAGTATTTTATAGTGCTTTCCGTCCGACAATACGAACACGCTCAGCTCTATACCGTCCAGATACTCCTCTACGACCACCTTTGCCGAAGCCTCGCCAAACTTGGCATCCTTCAGCATTGCAGTCAGTTCCCGTTCTGCCTCTTCGAGGGTGGGCAGTATCAGCACCCCCTTGCCTGCTGCCAGTCCGTCAGCTTTCAGCACATAGGGGGGCTTCAGCGTGTGCAGGAAGGCAATGCCCTTTTTGAGCGAGGCGGTGGTAAACGTGCGATAGGCGGCTGTGGGGATGTTGTGCCGCTGCATAAAGGCCTTGGCGTAGTCCTTGCTGCCCTCCAGCTGTGCGCACACCTTCGACGGGCCTATCACCATCACCTTGCGCAGCGACGGCTGCGACTCAAAATAGTCTCTAATACCTGCCACTAGTGGCGCCTCGGGTCCTACCACCACCATATTGATGTTGTTGGCCACGCAGAAATCCTTTATCGCCGGAAAATCAGTGGGCGATATCGCCACATTGGTGACAGCCGACTTGTTGGAAGAGAGTTTTAGTAAGGCAGTGCCCGCATTGCCGGGAGCGACAAACAGCTGGCTGCATTGTTTGCTGGCTGCTATGCTGCAGGCTATTGCGTGTTCGCGTCCGCCCGAGCCCAAGAGAAGAACGTTCATACAAGTATCATATTAAAAATAATCTGCAAAATTACGAAAAAAAAACGACATACTGGAAAAAGATTGTTTGATTAGCGGTCAGGGGTCAGGGCAAACGACGCATATTTCTTGTATCTCCAATCACACGCCCTGCTTTCGCCATGCCTTCGTTGTGCCTTCGTTTCCAGCGTCGAAAACAGGGCGAAGGCAGGAACAAGGCAGACAGCCTCCACCACTAAGCAACCCACCTAAGGCACGGGAAGAAGGTGACAAAAGCGTAGGACTAATAATTGGCTCGGGGTGCAGGCCTGTTTTTAACTTGTCAATCTTTAGTTTTTTTTATTTAAGATGTGTTTTAAAAATTCTGTATTCATGTCGTTGTGTTCTCCGTATCGCTTTTGCTCCACTATCGCAAGTCCACCGGACTTGCTTCATCTTCGAGACGCATTCTCGCTGAGATTTCATCATGCTCACCACCAGTGGTGAGGGCGACTACTATCGCGCCATCTATCCCGCCTCAATTGCCAGAAGCAGCTAAACCATCCATCTGACAGGTATTCAGGAGTACGACGGCAGTCGCCTCGATGCGCCCATGTATGCCTACTCCACTAGCGAAAAACTGGCATTCCGCAACCTCTGCGGTGTTTTTAAGATTACCTGCTCTGCCAACAATCCTATCATCAGCATCGTGCTGACGGCCGACCAGCCTCTGGCAGGTGACTTTGAGCTGGGATTCAGCGATGCTGCCCACACCCAACCCACTATGACCCTCGTCAACAACGGTAATGCTAGTAACACGATTGTCCTCTCCTGTAACGAGGCTGTTAATTGTAGTGGCGCCAATGGCGGCACATTCTACATGTATCTGCCCTATGGCAGCTACACAAACATGACTCTTGAAGAGTGGGACAACAATGGCAACAGCTGCACTAAGAGCCTTGCCGCTGCCACCATTGCACGCAACACATTCTACACCGTACCCTGAACATTACTTTCGAAGACACCAATGCGTTGCCCTCATGCTCGCTAATAGGCCTCTTCACTGTTGATAATAGTGGAAAGACGGTGAGCTTCTCGCCCGGTAACCTGCAGTACAATATTGCTACACAGACTTGGCGTTTTGCCGAGCACCAGTGGGACTTTGTCGGAGATGAGACTGCCGGAAATGTCTACTTTGGTAGTGATAAATGCCACAACATCGTAAACACCACCAGTGGCTATACGGGTTGGATTGACCTCTTCGGATGGGGCACTGGCCAATATCCGTTGAGTATGAGATTTAATGACACCTATGGCACCTCCGCCGACTGGGGTATTAATGCCATCGTTAACGGCTGCGAAGAGGACGGTATCGGCTTGTGGAGTGTGCTTTCTGTCCATGAGTACCAGTATCTGATTACTGGTCGCGACAATGCCTCCTCACTTTATGACAAAGGTGTAGTGCATAGCGTGAACGGCCTTATACTCCTTCCCGACAACTGGTCCATGCCCGAAGGGGTAAGCATCAGCACTTTTACAACAGGGCAGTCGGTAGCCGGCTTCCCCAACACTATTACTGATGATGACTGGGAGCTGATGGAGAGTGCCGGGGCTGTCTTTTTCCCCATGTGCGGTATGAGGAATTTGAATTCTAATCTTTATGGTGCAGGATCCAGGGGCTATTATTGGTCCTCGACTTCAGAGTCATGGGGGGCGAGCAGATTTTTTATAAGTGGCGATGCTGCAACCGCTAGTCAAGCAAGTATATATGCAAATGTTAATGGTTCATCCAATAAGGCTATGGGATGTGGTGTTCGTATGGTGCACGTTGTTGATGTAGCCAAATAACCCTTATTGCAAGCAATCTCATCTGTAGGCGGCATAGCTGTCTGGCAGATTAGGGTGGAAGGCTCCGGCAGTATTGTCGGGGCTTTCCCTTTTTTAAGTCTGGCAGTGGGTTTTATTATAAATATATAAAGTATAAATATTTGTCTTTTAGAAACCGATGAGTACTCCAATTTCGTGTAGCGACTGGTGTGGATAGAGTGGCAGCAGGTTGGCAGTGAGGCTGATGTGGCGGGCTATGCTTCGTGGCATAACGATGCCGACACCCACGGTCAGTTTCCAGGGATTGGGTGTGATGATGCCGCGCGTTTGTGTAGTGGCGATGTTGCGGGCTGGGGTGAGGCTCAATTGCCAGCTCGTCTTGTCTTGACCGTGGGGAAAGATGTCGAAGGTAAGGGGTATTCCGGCATAGAGGCTAAGGGTGTGGGAGTTGATAATCTCGTTGGTAGTATTGGTTATGGGGGCTGAGTTGTACGTCATACACATCCAGTCTTCTGATGCTTCTGAATACAGGATAGAAGTACTATGTATTTCCATCTCTTCCTGCTGTGCGTAACCGCTGAGGTTCACCCCAATGTTCAGTCGACTGCGACTGTTGGAGGCAATGGTATAGTCCACGCCTACATTTGCCTGTATGGTGCCGGAGGGAGTAAAGTGAATGGTGGCGTTCTCCCCCGGGTTGAATCCGTTTATCCCGTCAATAGAGGTCAAATTGGGATTTTGGTTGCCTAGTGAGGTGTTGCTCGTGGTGAACGCGCCAAGTGCCATGCTGAAACGAAGTCTACGGGTATCCTTATGGATAGCTGGAGGGTTTGTGGGTTGCTGGCTAGTCTGAAGGTCTATCTCGGGTTGCGGCTGTGGTTTTTGGGCAGGGATATAAGCTGTGGGCGAGTGTGGGGCAGAAGGTGTGGGCGGGTCAGTCTCGTTGTCTGGGGAAAGGGGTGCGCGATTGTCGGCTGTGCTATTCTCAGGTATGGTGTCGATATAGCTGGGAATTTGCCTTTCGAGTTGGCGTTGAGTGGGTGTTGCTTTGGATGTGGGTATGGAGGCTCTGTTGACGCTAGTAGCAACAGGCATGGCAGGGTCGGGCATGGCGATGTCCTTATGCATTTCGGCTGTAAGTGTTTGCGGGGTGGTTTGCGGTTGGAGCCGGTAGAATATCGTCCCTCCTATCAGTATGGCCACTACCACACATGCCGCCGTGGTGCGACGGCGACCCTGCTGCCGGGCCATGCGGCGCACGGCCTCTGTTGCCTGAAACTGTTGGCGCTGGTCTTCGCCATATTGTTGTAGCAGTTCTTCTATATCGTTAGGTTTCATATCTCTGATATATCATCTTTTTCATCCAATTGTTTTCGCAATGTGTCGTAGATGCGGCTCATAGTGGTGTTCACATTGATTTCGGTGAGACCTGTCAGCTGGGCTATTTCGCGGCTGCTGCGTTGCTCTACGTACTTCATCCTTATCAGTCGCTGGTGTTTTTCTGGAAGTGCGGCAATGGCTTGTTCTAGTTGTTGGTAGCGTTCCTCTTTCGCCACAGCCTCACTCTCCGAGGGTTGGTAGTCGGCTGTCTCGTCAGGGTCGGCAGCCAACGTGTTGCGGCTGCGTTGGTGACGCAAGGTATCGATGCACTCGTTGCGCAAGGCATTCATGCTAAACCCCTGCGGGTTATTAGTCAAGTCCAATCGCCACCGGCGGTGCCATAGGCGTGTCAGTGTCTCCTGCACAACATCGGCAGCTAGGTCGTCGTCGTGTAGTATCTGCACCGCCATGCGTCGCATGAGGGGTTGCAATGAGATGATGTCGCGTATGAACTGTTCGGTAGTGATGGTGTTGGCGGGTGTTAAGGGTGTGAAGAGATTGCCTGGGTGAGGTAGCTTCTTGCAGACCGGGCCTTTCAATGTATCTCAATACACTGCGCAGTCGAGGATGAGATTGCATTCGGTGGTTTTGTCGGCCGTCACAATCACGGGACAGATGCCTCCTTCGTCGTCGACAGATGTGATTTGGCACTTGTCGCCCTCCATTAGTACCACTGAGTATTGTCCTGGTGGGAGCGACAGTTGGTAGCGCCCTTTGCTGTCGGAGTTGGTGGAGGCAACCAGGGTTTTGGAAATCTGTTCTGGTGAGTAGTCGGCATGGAGATAGCCGCCGATGTCGTCGAGAGTGAAGTATTCATAGGCGCGAACTTCGCATGCCAAAGGTTTTTCTCCGCCGTTGGTGCTGCCGGGCATCCAATCGCCGTAGCGTACTTTCACTGTGCCGTAGATACCTTCGGTGATGGTGACTTTCTCGCACGAGGTGGCGAGCAATATGGCCAGCGCGGCCATCGTAAGGGCTGAGACTATTCGTTTAAGTTCCATGAGTCGTATGTGATGGTTGATTTAGTGGTGATTTCGGTCCAGTACATGGTGGGTGTGACGGTGGTGATTTGGCTGGGGAGGCCGTTGGGCAGGTAGCGGTAGTCGATGCTGCTGTGTTGTATGTAGGTGGTGTCGTTCCGACTGTCGTAGTTGTAGTAGGTCTTGCGCACCAGGTTGTTGCGGCATAAGTTGTTGGGGTTGTCGATAAAGCCGTCGCGGCTGATGAGGTCGGCAGGGAAGTAGCCTTGGAAGGGGTTGGGGTTGTTGTCGTAGGCGTATTCGATGTGCGACATGCCTGTCATGTACCATGCCATCGAGTCGGCGGTGGCGCGGACTAGGTTGCCGTTCTCCCACTCCAGCGTCCACTGTTGCCTGATAGTGTCGGTGTTCCAAAAAGAGCTCTGCCTCTGCCAGTCCTGCAGCGGGTGGGTGAAGACGATAGAGTAGGGTTGGCGTTCGTTGCCGCGATAAAGGAAGTCGGTGGTGTAGTTCCTATTACCCTGCCCGAAGCGGAAGCTGATTTGGCTCAGCCGTCCGCCAGTGTAGTGGAAATGATAGGTGCGCAAGGGAATTCTGTTGCCCCCCTCGATGTGGTGCTGCACGCTGTCCAGCCGACCGTTGGAGTTGTAGAAGTAGCGGTCGTAAATATTCATTGGCTCGTTGCTGAAGCGGTAATAATTGCCCTCAATGTCGAAGTCGACCTGTGCCAGCCGGTGGTTGGAGGTCCAGCTCCATCGGTCGGTGAAGGTCAGGGAGTCAATACTTGCCTCCACCCCCACCTCATGCAAGTCGTGGCGTATACTAGCGATGGGGGCCTGCGGCACATAATAGCCGCCGAAGGCATCTTGGTTGACGGGACGGATGTCGTCATCGGGCTGGCAGGCTGCCACGGTGAGCAGCAGGGCCGACAAGAAAAGTGTGTTTATTCGTCTCATGGTTAATTGTTAAAATGGTGTTGATATACAATTCTTTGTTGAGGTTGTCCGCAGTAGCTGGCCACATCTTTGATAACTAGGGTGAACCCGCCTGTAGGCAGGTCAACAATCTGAAACGAGTTGTTGTAGAGGCATAGGCAGTCCACCTGTCCCTGCACGCCCACGTCCTCTGTCACCATGATGGTGTCGCCCACTATCTCCATAGTGGTGACGATGTTCTCACCCGACCCACAATCGAGCATCATATTGTAGTGCGTCACCGATAGGGTGCCGCCCGCAATCGTCACATTTATCGAGTCGGTGTTCATATCCTTGGCTGCCAGTGCGTCGGTCTTCATCAGGCAGCCGCTGGTGGTGATATTGTCCAGATGGGTGTCGGCGCCAGTCCCTTCCATATCTTTTTTGCTACAGCCCAAGGCGTTGAGCAGCAGTGCCGACAGGAGTAATAGTTTGATGTGTCTCATGGCTTATTCAAATGTTTGTTGGTAAACGATGGCTTGGTGGGTGGTGCCGAAAAAGTCCTCCACCACTTTGATGACTAATGTGAAAGGCCGTGGTGGCAGGTATGCAATATGGAACGTGTTGTCGTAGAGGCAGACGCAGTTGGTGCGTCCCTGCTCGCCTACGTTCTCTGTCACCGTGATGGTGTCGCCCATGCGCTCGATAGTGGTGACGATATGCTCGCCCGAGCCGCAGTCAAGTGGCATATTATAATGAGTAACCGACATCGTATTGTTGTGCGGTATATAGGATACCACTACCGAGTCGGTGTTCATATCCTTGGCGGCAAGGTTGTCGGTGTAGGTGTGGCAGTCGCTGGCGGCCACGTCCGTCAGTTGCGGTCCGTCGGGATAACCACGGTCGCCATCGCCCCAGTCCGAGCAGCCATTCATCAAAGTGGCAGCCATTAGGGCAATTGCTAGAGTTGGTAAAACTACTTTCTTCATCATGTGTTTTTCTTGTTGCTTCTGCCTATATGACGCATAACCCGCCAAAATATTACACCTTTTACGAGCAGAAATATGTTAAACCATGTTAATTGCCGCTTCCCTCTGTAATAATTGCCCTAGTTGAACGTCATATAGACAAAAGCAACAAATAATTTTGACGATATGAAACGTTACACCCTTATCACCCTGTCGGCACTGCTGTGCCTCTCGGTCCTCAGCTCATGCCGGAAGCAGGACCGTATCCTCCCCATTGGCGAAGCCGTCTGCCATTGCGGTGTCGACGACCCGCTGAACGACCTCCACTGGCTGCACGAACTGGCTCTCCGATACGAGTCGTTGCGGGGCAAACAGTTTGCCTCCATCAGCATCTGCACCTACGACTCCGCCAACCAAGGCTTCCTTTACACCGAATGTGAGGAGTGTCCCGACTTCGGACAGGCCTTTGTCGACTGTCAGGGTCACACCCTCGGACTGGTGGGCGGCTTTGCGGGCACTCCCCTCTCTGCCTACAACATCGACCCCGCCAGCGTCCGCGTCATCTATCGCAACTATCCCGACACCGCGGCCACCATCACCAACAAGACTTGGCAGCTTGTCCATTTCTACGACCGCGAGACTAACACCACAGAACTCCCCATCAGGCACCACCTTAATGGCGACGACACCATTGCGTTCTGGCTGCGCTTCTATGCCGACGGCACCCTCCAAGGAGGAGGCATCAACCACCTCAACGGTACCTATTCACTCGTGGGCGACCACATTAACATCCACATCGGTTGCGCTACAGAGATATATGATGCAACAGGGTGGGAGGACCGTATGCTCAATGCCCTTAAAGATGCCACCATCTGCGACATTGACTACTACGGTAAGTACATGCGCATCTATTACGACTACAACCGCAAGTACTTAGCGTTTGAGAGGACCGACTAGAGCCGCAGGCTTCAGAATCCGAACATGTGCTGCACAAAGTTGGTCTTGTACATATAGAATACCATGGCCGCCATCAGCAGGGCAAGGCCGATACCGAGACAGATGTATATTTTCTTGTCGCTGTCCATATCTGAGAGTGTTATTGTTTTCGTTGAACGATAACTCTCTTTTCTTGTTTTTATTGTGTGGGCGATGTCTGTTTTTCTGTATTTGACTGGAAGGCTGCCGTTCTTTAGTTCTTTCTCTTTTTGTTTTCCGCTCAACGGTCGTTTGTTCTCCACTTTATTGGCGGCAAAGTAGTTTGATTGGAGTTAAAATGCAGGAGGATAGAGGCTTAATAAGTGTGAGTGGGCTTAGTTTTATTTTTTCAAAACGTTGGTTTGAGGTGTGGATTGTGTGTTGTTTTCGTCGCCTATCACCAGTTGGTTGTCTACCATTCGCTGCATGTAGGATTGTATGATGGCTTGGAGGAGATGAAGGTCGGCGGTGCTGTCGGCTGGTGGAGGGGTGGAGGCATCAAGGCTTTGGTAGCCCACGGTGCGTTGGCCGTCGAAGAGCAGTAGGCGGCCAGGGCGGACTAGCTGGTAGATGCCGTTGTTGTAGTGCAAGGCCCAGCTGTCGGCGGCAGGGGTGTTGAGGAGGTCGATGCCGTAGGCGAGGTAGGGACGGGTGTAGCCGAGGAGGCCGAGGAGGGTGGGCATGATGTCGGTTTGCTGCGCCACAACGGGGCTGATGCCGCGCGGCAGGGAGCCGGAGGGGTCGTAGATGATGATGGGTACGCTGTAGGGCCCCAGGGGGGAGGAGTATTCGGGTCGCTCGCTGTGGTTGGTGTGGTCGGCGGTGATGACGAAGATGGTGTTTTCAAACCATGGCATCTGGCTGGCGGTGGCGAAGAAGTGCTGCAGGGCGTGGTCGACATAGCGGATGCAGGTGTACATGGGGTGTCCCTCCTGTTGGAAACGGCTGCGGTAGCGCCCGGGTATGACGAAGGGGTGGTGTGAGGTGGCGGTGAAGAGGGCTGTGCAGAAGGGCTGAGGCAGGTCATTCATCTGCTGTGCATAGAATTGTAGGAACTCCTCGTCCCAGATGGCCCAGGTGCCGTCGAAGTCGTCCATGCCGTGGAAGCGGGGGTCGGCACAGTATTCGGTGCGCCCATAGTAGCGGGCAAATCCGCTGCTGCGTGCAAAGGCTTGAAATCCCATGGAGCTGTTTTCTGCCCCGTGGAAGAAGGCGGTGGTGTAGCCCTCCTTGCCCAGCTCGCCGGCCACGCTACTGACGTTGTTGAGCGAATAGGAAGTGAGGATGAAGGGCTCGACAAACATGGGTATGCCGCTGAGGATGGAAGGAAGGGCATCGATGCTCTTGCGTCCGTTGGCGTAGGATTGGCTGAAGGTGAGGCTTTGGCCTATCAGGGAGTCGAGAAAGGGTGTGTGGCAGGGGTAGGAGTTGTGGAAGCCGATGTATTCGCGGGCAAGGGATTCGACGATGAGGATGACAACGTTTTTGGAATTGAGATTTGAGATTTGAGATTTGAGATTATTGGCTGGCACATTAGTTCCTTGGTGGATGGGGGTATATATCAGGTCCAGTTGGTCGTTGGTGAAATAATGGGGGTCGGTGAAGGTGGTCTTGCCCATGGTGCGGATGAGTGAGAAGGGGGTGTTGAGGACGATGGCAGCCTCTGAGGGTTGGTTGACGTATTGGTTGGCATTGCTGATAGTGATGGGGCGTATGGCTGTGGAGGCACCGCCGCGCATGCCCACGACACTCAAGGGGACGAAGAGGAGCGTGGAGAGGCTGAGCGTGAGGTAGTGTGTGAGTGGTTTGGCAAAGGGTCGCACAGGGCGGTAGAGCGCAATGAGGGCCACGAGGAAGGCGATGCCAATAAGCAGGAGGTACCAGTGGTGGAGGAGCTCGATGAAGAAGATGTGGCCAAGGTTGCCCTCGCTGGCGAATTCGGTGAAGAAGGTGGCGGTGGTGCGTCGACCTGTGTAGCGCGAGTAGACGGTGTCGACTAGGTTGATGCTGAGCATTAGCGTATTGGTGGCAATATAGAGGATTTTGGCTGTCAGCTGCCAACCGTGTGAGGAGTACCATTTGCGCGGCCACGGGAGCAGTAGCAGTGCGGCATAGAGGATATGGGTGTAGAGGATTGCGGAGGTGTCGAAAAGGAATCCGCCACGCAGTAGGCTGGTGACTGAGAGCTGGTGCCAACCGGCAGCATAGATGTCCCAAAATTCTAGTATGTAGACTACCCTGCACAGGAAGTAGAGCAGGTATGCGAGACCGAGGTTACAGAGCAGTGCCAGTGGTGGGCTGAGGGGACGGAGTTTCATGGTGGGTTTATTATTGTTTGTGTGCAGTGACGGGGGGGGCGGGTGCGACTAGTTGGTTGTTTATCATTCTTTGCATGTAGGATTGGATTATGGATTGTAGGTGGCGGCAGTGGGGTTGGTATGAGTTGGAGTGTATGAGATTGTGTTTCAGCAGGGGGTCGGTGGCTAAGTGATAGAGTCCGATGGCCTTCTGTCCGTTGTAGAGGAGTAGGGTGTTGGAGGTAGTATATTGGTAGATACCATTGGTGTAACTGACAGCCCAGGTGTGGGAGGGTGGGGTTGAGAGGATGTCGATGCCGAAGGAGAGGTAGGGGCAGGGGTAGTCGAGGAGGCCGAGGAGGGTGGGCATGATGTCAATTTGTTGCATGACGGAGTGGAGGGTGGTGCGGGGGAGCAGTCCCGAGGGGTCGAAGATGAGGATGGGCACGCGAAAGAGACCGAGGTCGGTTTGATATTCGGGCCGCTCACCTATGTTTGTATGGTCGGCGGTGATGACGAAGAGGGTGCTGTCGTACCAGGGCATCTGGCTGGCGGCGGCGAAGAACTGGCGCAGGGCATGGTCGGTGTATTGGATGGTTCGGTAGATGGGTAGGTTGCCGCCTGGGAATGAGTGACGATAGCGTTCGGGTATGACGAAGGGGTGGTGTGAGGTGGCGGTGAAGAGGGTTGCGAGGAATGGCTGGGAGATGGTGTCGAGTGTTAGTGCGAAGTATTGGAGAAACTCCTCGTCCCAGATGGCCCAGGTGCCGTCGAAGTCGTCCATGCCGTGGAAGCGGGGGTCGAGACAGTATTCGTTCATGCCGAAGTAGTCTTGAAATCCTGCTGAGAGGGCATAGGATCGAAAGCCCATGGAGGCGTTGTCGGCACCATGGAAAAAGGAGGTGCGGTAGCCTTGTTCGCTGAGGCAGGAGGCTATCGAGGAGACTTGGTTGTTGGCGTATTGTGTGAGTATGAAGGGCTCGACAAACATGGGTATGCCGCTGAGGATGGAGGGAAGGGCATCGATGCTTTTGCGGCCGTTGGCGTAGGATTGGCTGAAGGTGAGGCTTTGCGCTGCCAGTGAGTCGAGGAAGGGGGTGTAGCCTTGCGAGTGGTTGAAGAAACCCCAGTATTCTTCGCCAAAGGATTCGAGGATGAGGATGACTACGTTTTTGGAATTGAGTTTTGAGATTTGAGCATTGTTTATTTTGTCTGGCGCAATTATTCCTTTGTGGATGGGGCTGTATAGCTTGTCTAGTTGCTCGTTGGTGAAGTATCGGGGGTCGGTGAAGGTGGTTTTGCCTGTGGTGCGAATTAGGGTGAAGGGGGTGTTAAGGACTATGTTGGCCTCTTTTGCCTGATTGACATATCCGTTGGCGTCGGCAAGCGATAGGGGGCGGTGGTAAGAGAGACCGCCACGTATACCGACGACACTCAAAAAGCCGAACAAGAGAGTGGCAAGTCCGAGGGTAAGGTAGTGGGTGGTGGGGTTGGCGATAGGGCGTGCGGGACGGTAGAGAATGGCGAGGATTATGAGGAAGGCAATGCCGATGAGCAGGAGGTACCAATGGTGTGCCAGTTCGGTGAAAAAAATGTCGCCTAGGTTTCCTTCGCTGGCAAACTCGGTGAAGAATGAACTGGTGGTGCGGCGGCCTGTGTAGCGCGAGTAGACGCTGTCGGCCAGGTTGGTCCAAAGGGCTATAGTATTAATTGCAATATATAGAATACGGGTGGTAGTGTGCCACCCATTGCTCTCCCTCACCCTTGACGAGAGGGGCATTAGTGCCATCAACAGGTATGGGATATTGGTGTAGCAGATGGCGGCGGTGTCGAAACGGAATGCACCTAACAGTAGTTGCCAGTGGTCCAACTCACTCCAGCCAGCGGCGTAGATGTCCCAAAACTCAGCCACGTATATTACCCTACAAAGAAAATATAGCAGATAGAGCAACACTAGGTTGCAGGTTGCTGCAAGCAGGGGGTGTAGGGGCTTGGGTTTCATGCTTTATCTTATAGAGGGTTTGAAAAATGTATGAGAGGATTATGGGGTGCAAACGTTTTGTTTAGAATTGGAAATAGATGAAGGGTTGTAGGTCGGCAGTGATGAACTGGTATACGACAAAGACGGCCAGTACTACTGCAAGTATCATTATTCCCAGCGGCAATTGGGCAAACCATAGGCGGTAGCGACGTTTGAAACGGTCGGGCAGCCAGTGGATGACCATCCCTATGAGGAAGATGATGAACACTGAGGAGTAGTTTTGCACTATGGCAGGTATTTGTTCGAAGTTCCAGTGGCTGCCTATACGTTCTACCATCTGTGTGGCGGTGCGCCATGCAATTTCGTTGGCTTCGGCGGGGTCGAGGTTAGAGCCGCTACGGAAAAAAAGGCGGGTGAAGCTGATGAAGATAAAGGTGAGGAAGGTGTTCCACACAAGGGTGACGGTGTTTTTGAATGGAGTTGTGCGATAATGCCTGCCGCACAATGCTGGCACTATGTTGAGCAGCACGATGGCTGCAGCTATTACCATAAAGGCGAAGTGGAACATGCTAAGCACTGGGAGGGGATAGTAGTGGTAGGCTGTTTTGATGGCCACATATAGGAGGAGAATTACAATGATACGGGTCCAGGCCCCCCATTTTTTCCAACTTTTGTATACGAGTATGCCAAGGCCGTTTAGGGCACCCCATGTGATAAAGTTGAACGAAGCACCGTGCCACATGCCTCCCAGGAGCATGGTGTCGAAGTTGTTGAGGTTGGTGGTGAAATCGCGCCGATGCCGTGGAATAAGCAGGTAGACCAATGCCAGCACTACCACGGTCACTACGGCAGCCAATGTCACCCAAGTTGTCTTAGCCATCAGTGCCACTACCAGCAGCATGACGGTGGGGATGAGATAGGTGCCGAGGGTGCCGTTGCGATTGCCTCCAAGGGGAATGTAAAGATAGTCTTTCAGCCAGTTGCTAAGTGATATATGCCATCTTTTCCAAAATCCTGCAGGATTGGTGGCCTTGTAGGGGGAGCGGAAGTTGGTGGGGAGGTAGAATCCCATCAGCATGGCCACACCGATGGCTATGTCGGTATAGCCCGAGAAGTCGGCATACACTTGCAGCGAATAGACCAGCAGGGCTGAGAAGTTTTCGAAGGGAGTGTAGAGCAGAGGGTTTTCGAATACACGGTCGACAAAGGATACTGCCAGATAGTCGCTTAACACTATTTTTTTCACTAGTCCGTTGAGTATCCAGAATATGGCTATGCCAAATTGACGACGACTGAGGAAGTAGGGTTTGTAGAGTTGGGGTACAAATTGGTCGGCCCGCACTATTGGTCCCGCCACCAACTGGGGAAAGAAGGTGGTGTAGAAGCCGAAGTCGAGTATGTTGTCGGCATGGCGTACTTTGCCTTTGTATACATCGACGATGTAGCTGATGTTTTGAAAGGTGAAAAAGCTGATGCCCACTGGCAGGAAGATGGTGTTGGCAATGGAGTAGTGGGAGGAGGTGATGGTGTTGAAGATGTCGGTGAAGAAGTAGGCATATTTGAAGTAGCAGAGCACGGCAAGGTTGACAGCCACTCCGACTACCATAAGTGTTTTGCGTCGGCCTTGGGTTGATTGCCCAGTGGCGGCTTGGCGGTGGGCAAGATTGTCGAACCAGATGCCCAGCAGGTAGCCCACGATGGTGGAGAAGATAAGCAGAGCCACATAGTTGCCCGAGGTCTTGTAGTAGAAGAAGAGGCTCACCACGAAGAGATATCCGTTGCGCCATAGTCGGCGTGCCTTGCCTATGCGCTGATTGCTGGGTAGTGAGGATAAGTGCCGTAGCGACCTTTTTTCACCCACCGACACAATGAGGCAGAAGCCAATGTATACTATTAGGAAGAATGCCCAGAAGTGGAACTGGGTGAACAGCAGGGGGTGGTCGCTGTCGAAGGCGAAGAGGTTACTCAGATATGTAAGGAAATTGTTCACGCGAGGATTGTTTTTCGGGAGTGGAGGTGGCAGGGGTAGGATGTTGCACCGAGGGTGTGGGGTTTATGGACACTTGTTTGGTCCTGGGTTTGCGCCGCAGTCCGCGGGGCAGGGGTTTCTGGTTGTCGCCAGTGTGCTTCATGGAAGGCTCTGCGTGTTTTGCGGCTGGAGGTTTGGGGGGTTGGTAGTTGTTCAGCTCATGGCTTAGGGCTTCGTAGAAGAGGTCGCCCAGCAGCTGGTAGCCGGCACGTGTGAAATGAACTTTGTCGCGTTGGGCCAGCCCTGCTTTCTGCCATTTTTCCATCGATTTGAGCCCGCCCATTATTTCAAATTGGTCCCATACCGCTCCCCCTGTTATCTTGGCCAGCCGATAGCATACTTCTTGCACCTGCAACCCATTGCGGTTCACGGAGTAGCTGCGCCGCCCTGTCTTTCGGTAGCAGTCGTTGTTGGTGATGAATATAAAGGCACACTGTGGGTTGACGCTCCGTATGCTGTCGCAAAGGCGCAGGTAGTTGTTTTTAAAGGCTACAGAGTCGAAGTCGTTGCCATGGGCATCGTTGATGCCGATGCCGAAGATGACTAGGTCGGGACGTATTAGGCGCAGGTCGCTGCAGAGGTTGCACTTTAGGTAGTCGGGCACTGCCGCACCGTTCACTCCTATCGAGTGGTAGGTGATGCCAGAGTGGCGGCTGTCGAGCATCACACCCGTCAGAGTGAATTGCTCACCTTCGTGGCAGGGTATCATTATTTCGATTGAGTCGACTTCTTGCCGCAGGTTGTAGACAAAGCGGTGGTTGGTGCTGTCGATATATGATGGCGGTGTGGAGTGATGGTCGCTGTAGTGAAGCGTGGGGACGATGCCCTGTGGCGAATGGCCCAGCACTACAATGCGCGACACGCCGTAGTCTATCATCGGTTCGTTGTTGAGCAGCTGTATGCTAGTGGGTACGTCGTGGGCAGTGACGGCTATGCCGCATAGTCCCAGCGGGTATTCGGGCTGTTTATACACGTTGCGGGTAAGGGTGACCTTCTCGAGGCAGTGTACTTTGTAGTCGGCAGGGTTGTTGCACTTGGCGGCCGCTGAGTAGGGAAACAGCAGTCCCCGTCCCCGTATGAGGGTGGGGTAGGCGTTCAGCAGGTGGGTGCGTATGCGGTGGGGGAATGTGCCGGCCTGCACGTGCGACCCTCCTATGTGCATGATGCTTATATTGCCTTGTCCTGTGGTGCGCATGCGGTGAAACTTGAGCAGAAAAGCCTGCATGGTGGCGGAGGTGCTGTCGAAGTGCAGCTGGTTGGCATCGGTGCGTAAGAAGGGGTGGTCTTGTGCCTGTAGCGGGAGGGCGGCTAGCATAAGTGCCAGTGCCAATAGTGTGGCCTTAGTTTTGCTCATGGCTTATTTCCTTTCTCAGTTGGTATATTTTGTACATGTTGTCGAAGGCTTTGGCTAAGCGGTTGCCCATTAGGTCGACGCCTTTTTGGGTGAAGTGTACGTAGTCCGCTCCTCCCAGCCCCCTTTGTACCCATGCCGTCATCGAGCCGCTGCCTCCCATGGCGTGGAAGATGCTCCAGTAGGCGGCTCCGTGGGCGCGCACTGTGTCGCACAGTGTGCTCACTACCTGGGGCAGCATAGGGTAGGTGTGTATTTCGCCGTCGATGCTTGAACACATGTCTGACGGCCCAATAAAGAGTATCTTGGCCCCTGGGCAGCACTGGTGGAGCCGTTCTATCTGCTGCCCCATGTTCTTGCAGTAGGCATCTATTGACTTTTGGCTCTTGAGGTAGGGTACTGAGTTTCCACCAAACTGCAGTATGATAAGTCCCACGTCCATCATGCTGTAGGCAGCCGCAAGTTGCTGGCGGTTGATTTGGGTGAATTGGTGCCCCGAGCATCCCCTCATGGGTATATTGTCCACTGCCACCCCCGCGCCGTCGTCTATCATTAGGCCGTATATGTCGGCATGGCCGCTTACACTCAGCCTCACCGAGGTGGTGGCGCTGTCGAGCCGCCACTCCATGCTGTGCACCCCCTCTTCCGCTTGGTATTGGTGGTCGCTGTAGCCGCTGTTGCGGTCGGTAAAGGTGACCTCTAGGGGGCCAGGACGGTTGCAGAATAAGATTTTGCAGCGCGAGAACCGTCGCACACGGCTGTCGCAGCTGCGGTGGGTGCCTGCGGTGATGGTGCTGGTGGCCCCTCCTGCCACATGGTAGTCCTGTACCATGGGCCCGTAGTTGCCTGCTGCCCGCACCACAGTGCTGTCGCCAAAGGGTGATTGGCGCACTAGGTCGCCGGTGCCGTAGGTGCTCACGGTCAGCGAGGGTATAAGTGTGGCAAATGGCACAAAGCCGGGGCCGCCTCCTCCGAAAGTGAGCTGCATATAGGCGCGCAGACGGTTGGTCATACGGTCCATCTCTATCTGCGAGTCGCCGTAGTGCATTATGCGGATGGTGCGCCCCGTGTGGCGTGTATTTTCCATCTCTGCGAACAAGGCGTCGAAAAAGCGGTCGTCGTCGTTGGGAAACCAAAACCTAGTGTCGCTGCTGTCCAGCTGCTGCCTATAGGCCGAAAGCGAGTCGGTTTTCATGTCAAGCACCGCATCCAGCGAGTCCTGCCGTGCCAAAAAGGCCTCTAGGTCCAGCTGCTTTTGCGGGTTGAGTACCTTCTCCAGGGAGGGGAAGCGCATCTTCGTCCCTGCCACCTCAACTCCTCCCTGTGGGAAAGTGGCACACAATGCCGCCAGCAAGGCCACCACCGCCATAATAAACAGAAGTGTTCTGTACGATTTCATTCCCTCTCCCTCTTCAACTCGTTCAGGTAGGCATACATCTCTTCTAGTTTCCGCTGAATCACGTAGATCTTCTTCATTTTGTCGGCTGGCAGTGCTGGGGTACCTAGCACCGTGGCCCCGTCGGGTATAGAGTGTGTCACGCCCGACTGTGCGGCTATCGTCACATGGTTACCCACAGTGATATGGCCCACAATGCCCACCTGGCCGGCTATCACACAGCCGTCGCCCACCTTGCCGCTGCCGGCACATGCTGACTGGGCGGCCATCACCGTGTGGCTACCCACCGACACATTGTGCGCTATCTGACACAGATTGTCCAGTTTTGTGCCACGGTGAATGATGGTAGAGCCCATTGTGGCGCGGTCAACACAGCTGTTGGCCCCTATCTCCACATCGTCCTCAATCACCACATTGCCTATTTGGTCTATCTTGTTGTAGCTGCCGTCGCCTCTTGGGGCAAAGCCAAAGCCATCGGCGCCTATCACTACGCCGGAATGCAGAATGCAGTTGCTCCCCACCTTGCACTCGCGATATATCTTCACCCCCGGGTAGAGGATAGTGCCGTCGCCAACTTCGCAGTAGTCGCCCACATACACCTGTGGATATATCTGCACATTGTTGCCTATGCGGGCGTGCCGTCCTACTACGGCATATTCGCCCACATAGCACCCCCTGCCCATTCGGGCGGTGCGGTGTATGCTGCTGCGCAGCGAGCGTCCATGCTTCGGCCTCTCTGCCGTGTTGAACAGGTGCAGCACCTTGGCAACACATAGGTAGGGGTTGTCTACTCGTATCAGGGTGGCATTCACTGGGTGCTCCAGCACCATGTCGCGAGCAATAAGTATGGCCGAGGCCTTGCGTTCATAAATATAGTGTGTATACTTGGGGTTGGCAAGGAAGGTGATGCCGCCCTCCTCCACCTCCTCTATGCGGCAGGGTTTCCAAATCAGGGCATTCTCGTCGCCCTCGACGCTGCCCTTCAGTTTCTGGGCTATTTGTTTGGCTGTGAATTGCATGTTAGGTATGGCGCTATATGGTTGAATGTTTCGTTGTCAATGATGGGTATCTTCTTTATCTCTTCTATGTTGCCATAGGCACCGCTTCTGTCGCGCAGCTGCACTATTGCCTTGGCTTGGTAGTAGTCGAGATAGGGGTGTCGCTTCAGTCGGTCCAGCTCCACGTTGTTCAAGTCTATCTGCTCTACGGCCTCGGAATCCACATACAGATAGGGGGCTATGTCGTTGTATCGTACCGAGTCCATCCCCTTTATCTCCCACAGCTGCCTCTTGTCCACATATCCACCCAGCAGTGTACGGTAGCGCACTATGCGGCGTGCGAAGGTGGGTCCGAGATTGTATAGCTGCATAAGGTCGAGGGTGTCGGCGGTGTTGAGGTTCAATACTAGCCGTTTGTCCTTACGGTATATGGTGGTGGGGGGCTGTTCGGCGGAGTGTGCTGTGCTGCGTGTTGTAGTGTGGCTCTGGGTTGAAGGGTAGGAGGTAGGCTTAGTGGCGTGGAATCGTTCGTGGCGTGGTGGGTTAGGGATATGGTTTTCCCCCTCGGCAGCTGTGGGTGATGCAATGGTGGCACTGTCCTCAGTGTCTCGATGGTGCGTCCCCATCCAAACCACCAGGGCTGCCAGCATTGCCGCAGCCACCACCATATAGGTCCGTTGGCGTGTCACTCCTCCTCCCATTCTATAGTACCTCTCTGGTGGAATATCTGTGGCTGTTCAAAGGCGTCGTCACTCTCAAAGCGGTCGCCTATCGTCACCCGTTGGCCGTTCTTAGTCCTCACCGTCGTGTCAGAATAAATGCGGTGTTCCATTTGGTTCCACGTCAAGTTGTGCAGGTATACTGTGTCGCCCCGCTGTAGGTCAATAATCACCACACTATCCCGCACCTGCATCACCTCGCGCTTGTCATAGCTAACCGCATAGCGTGCGCGCAATATGCCTGTTGCACGTTGGTAGCCGTCGTAGAAATGCATCACTACCCCCTTGGGGTATTCTGTCTTAGGCTCTGGCTGGCTGTACTGCTCCACTAGGGGTGCGCTCATCACCAGTTGCAGCCTGCCTTTCTCGCTACGTTGTATGCGGGCATTCTTGATGGTGCTCTCGGGCAGTGACTTTGGTTCGAACATTTTGGTTTTCTCAATGTCGTTGCCGCATGCGGTCGTCAGCAGGGCACAATAACCAACAACTAAGAGGCGGCACCACCGCCTCTTAGTTGTCAATCCGCTGTTGCTGCTACCTCTCGAGGGAGTCATCTAGCGGGTGCGTACTATGGTGGATTTGCCTATCCAGCCCGGCACCACATAGCTGTGGCCGTCGATAAGATCGAGCATAAAGGCATCGTTTTTCTTGGGGAACGAGGCAGAGTAGGCACTGATATACTTGTCTGCAATAGAGATGATAATATCCGTAGGCTCTACCTGCTTAGCATGGCGCAGCTCGTCTACCGCTGCCCAATAGACCGAGCGTCCGCCCATACCGTCGTCGACAGTGCGGTAGCTCTTGGCATAGACGGTGGCAAGGTTGATATAGGGTTCGCCTTTGGTCCGGTCCACCTCGGCGGCCTTTAGCAGCGCGGTGCGGGCGGCACTGTAGCTGCCCATTTCAGCATACGACAATCCCATAATAAGGTAGGCCTTGTAGAGGTCTTTTTTGTCGGTGAGGCTCTTTACGGCATCCTGGGTGTAGTTGATGGCATCGGCATATTTGTGCTGGCTGTAGCACATAGACCCCATGCGCATAGCAGTGCTAGGCGAGGGCTCCAGTTCATACAGGTTCTCGGTGGCGGAGAAGAAGAGTTTGTTTTCGGTGCAGCCCTTCTTCATCATAATGTTGGTAATCTTCTTCAGCAGCTCGGCATTCTTGGGGTCGGCGTCAAACTTCTTCTGATAGATTTCTATCAGCTGGTCGCATGAGGCGTAGGGTGAGAAGACGGCCTCAACATTGTTGATGTAGCCGCTGATTTTGGCCACTTTGGCACTGTCGTCAACAATAGTGTCGCGGATGTTGTCCAGCAGCTCGCTGGCAATGTCGTAGTTGTCTATCACCAGCGACGGCTCGGCAAGGCCGGCCTGAACATAATCTACCGTGGCCTTGAAGAAGAGAGTCACATAATTCTCGTCCAGCTGGTCGGCACCTGCTGCCACCGCTTGGGCATAGATTTCATATACGGTCTTTACATCCTTTGGACGTAGAGTGCTGAGGGTCTGGGCTTTTTTTGCAAGCACCATTGCCTCCTCGCCAAAATATTGTATGCGCTGGTCGAACATGGCCATCAGCTCGTCGATATATGCGTCGCGCTCCTCAGCGCTTTGGGCGATGTTTATCATCGACTTCATTATCGTTTCACCCCTCTGATACACGGCCTTGCTGTAGCGTGGGCAGTGCTTCAAAATCTGTTTCCACGGCTCGTAGCAGTCGGTATAGCTCTTCTGTTTGTAGAATTCTTGATACAGCGACACGTTGCTTATGCAAGCGATGCTGTCGTCAGGGGTGTCGCCCCATTTGCTCTGGGCGTTGGCGGCAAGCCCCATGCTCAGGGCGGCTGCCGCGATGATGACAAATTTCAGTTCTTTCATGGCTGTAGAAATGTTATCGTTTTTTTTGTACTTTAGTATTGTTTGTTTTCGTTTTATTGTATTTGCCAGTTGGACTAGCATTGATTAGTTATATTTTCTCTTCACAAACCATCTTTCGCACGACCCCACCGTCACCCCCACCGTCACACAGTCGCGGCGCAGCAGGTCGCTGCTACCAAAGCTGGAGTAGCCCACTGCCAGATTCAGCACCGAGCGCCCCTTGCGCATGGGTAGGCTTATGCCCACGCCGCCGCCTATCTCGTCGAGCCTATAGTGCTGTCCGGCCACCTCCAGTGCAAGCCGTCCGCTATTATAGTACACTCCCGCACTGATGCCTATCCTCCGCCAGTAGCTGCCTGCATCCATCGTTCCCTTCCATTCTCCGCCCAGCGCCAGCCGCCAGTTGGGCTCTTCGCGAAGTGCCGAAGTGCCGAAGATGTTATAATCGGGATTCTCCTCGTATCTCACACCGCTATAAGGGGCATAGTAGCCGTCCGCCGCCACCTCCCAGCGGTCGTTGCGTTCCAAGGCGATACCTACGCCCACCGTCAGCGGCTGGTGCAGCCCGCTGGTAAAGCTGCCCTCCGTCCCCCGCTGGGGGAAAATAGTATCAAATAGGTACTCTGCTCCGCCAGTGGCATAGTAGGTATACACCATGGCCTCGTCGGCCAACCCCATGTGGCGTGGCATACGGCAGGTGGCTCCAAGATGCAGCGTGTGCCGTTCGCCCAACGGCTGGCGATACTGCACTCCAACGTCCACCAGCAGATTGTTCACATAAGTATCCTTCTGTCGGCGGCTGTTTATACAGTAGGTGCTGTCCCTCCCTTGAAAATCGTATGTTATGGCACGGGTGATTGATCCGTTAATGTAGTTCAGATTAAAACCCAGCGACAGCCTTTTGCCAATATTGAAACCGCTGCCCCAGTACATCTGGGTCACCCCACCGTTCCCGGCATAGATTGTCTTCACATCGCTTAGGGTCAGCGGGTCGTAATGCATCTGTGTCGACTCATAGTTTACTGTGCTATAGGGCAGTATTCCTGCCGACATTTTCCACCATTTCGTTACGGGGAAAGCCACGGTCAGATAAGCCACATTGCCGTCGGCATCCGTCTGGCTTTTGGCATCGTTGCGCAGCACACTGCTTTGGATGTTCACCCCAATGTCAAACACAAAGCTTTCCTCCTCAACTGCCGCATACGAGGCAGGGTTGAAGGGGTTGACCATATTGCGGCTGGCTCGGGTGTATACTATGCCACCCATCTTATAGGCGTTGGGGTGGCAGTAGGGCAGGTCGCTCGAACCGATTCCGTATTGCGAGAAAGGGATATTAAACCCATTCTGAGCCTCTGAGCCATAGCCCAGCAGTACCACCATAACAATCAATATGCTATACCTTTTCATCACTAGTGATTATATTCTTTCTTGTTGTTTGTTTCCGTTTAGTCAGTTTAAAATGGTAGTTAAAAAACTCAATTCTTACTTCTTAGTTCTTACTTCATAATAATACCACCAATTCACGCCATCAGTTTCAATATTTCGTTCATCCCAATCATCACCAACTGCGGCACCACCCTGCATTCCTCTGCTGCCAATCCTCCCTCCCCAATCAGCTGCTCTGCGTCGCCGCCTGTCAGTATCACCTCCACATTGTCTATTTGCTTACGGTAGTGGCGCACAAATCCTTCCACCTCATATCGTGTTGCTGTCAACACCCCTGCAGCCATCGACTCGTGGGTGCTGCGTCCCGTCACATAGTGTCCCCCTTTTTCAATACTACAATCCAGTAACGGCAATTTAGCCGTAAAAGTATGCAGTGCTCGAAACTTCATCGCTATTCCGGGCAATATTGCCCCCCCGTGATACGCTCCCTCGCCATCAAGGAGGTCTATCGTGATGCAGGTGCCAGCGTCCACTATCACCTTTGCACTGCCTGCCCTGCCCACTCGCTGGGCTCCGCAGGCGGCGGCAATGCGGTCGGCACCCAATGTTTCGGGTGTGGCATAGTCCAGCACTATGGGCAATGGGGTGTCGGCCGTAAGCCTATACGACCTATCCAAACCCAAGGTGTTCAGGTCAGTATCGCCCGTGGCGCACACCATTGTCTTCCAATTCCTCCATCCCTCGGGCAGTCCCTCGGCTAGGTTGCCTGAGCGCACCAACTGGTCGCCCTCAAAAAGCGCCCACTTGCCGCGCGTGTTGCCTATGTCGATTGTTAGGTGCATTATATGGGAGGGTAGGGTGTTAAAAGTATTATTAGCCGTTGTACATGTTCATAGCCCTGTCGGGCCCCATTGTGCAGAAGCAGCGTATGGCATCGCATGCCTTCATTATTTTGGGGTCGAGCACGGCAAGTTCCTCTTCTCTGAAGCGTCCAAGCACATAGTCCACCTGGTGGCCGCGACCAAAGTTGCTTCCCACCCCAATCCGCAGGCGGCAGTAGTCGGTGCTGCCCAATGCCGCCTCAACATTGCCTAGTCCGTTGTGGGTTCCTGCGCTGCCCTGCTTTCTCATGCGCAACATGCCTAGTGGCAACGCTATATCGTCGGCCACCACTACAAGGTTTTCGCGCGGAATCTTCTCTGCTTGCAACCAATATCTCACTGCTTCGCCGCTCAGGTTCATATATGTTGTAGGCTTTATCAGTACCATCGTACGCCCTTTTAAGCGTATCTCTGTGCGGTAGGCACGACGTTGCAGCGACCACACCGCATTCTCGTTGGCTTCCCTTGCCTGCCGCACCATCTCGTCCATCACCATAAACCCCACATTATGCCGTGTGCCCTCGTATTCGGCACCCACATTGCCCAATCCCACTATCAGATACTTCATCTTATTGTCGGTATTATCCTCTGGTTTGCAACGCGAAAATATATTTTTTAATAGGTTCATATATTAATAATCGGGTTGCAAAAGTACGACTTTTTTTTTATACAATCAAAAAAATAACTAAAGTTTGACAAGTAAAAACAGTAATGCATCCCAGTCGATTTTTAGCCCTACGCTTTCGTTTCCCTTTTCTCGCTCATTAGTCGGGTTGTCTGGTCGTGCCTTTTTAATTGAGAGGTGAGAAGTGGCAACTGCCCAGTTACTTCGTAGTTCTTAGCTCCTACTTCTTACTTCCTTTCGTTCTTCCTTCGTCCCCGGAAACGAAGTCACGGCGAAGGCACTACGAAGGCAATGTGAGTGATTGGTGTGTGTGCTATCTCCTGTCTGATATAATTATACCGGAAAATGTAAAAAATTAGGGTGCCACTTTTGGAAAATAATAAAGTGGCACAACGTTATACAAAGCTATAGCAATGAAAGCCAGCTTTCTGTGCCGAACAAGGCAACGCCACATCACGGAGTAAAGTGTGACATGATGACGATGACAATGACAATAGGGATGGATGCACGTATCGCTCCTCGGTGAGGCAAATTAAAACAGCCAGATTTGCAATCCGCTGATTATTAAGAAACAGCTATTTCTTTAGAAGCTGTTTGAGTAACGCTTAAAAAAGGTGTAACGATGGGGCTAACGTAACGGGCGGACTTCACCGTCGCCCAAGGCGGGGTTGTAGCCGCACAATGTTGATGCTGCCGATACTAACCCCTCGAGGCCTAAAGGTAGTGTATAAGGTGTGAATGGTCCGTGTCGCCTCCCTGCCAGCGTGAGGGGTCGATATAGACCTCCAGCAGTTTGGCATAGCCCTCGGGGAATAGCTCTACGTCCGTCATCGTGGCGGGCAGCAGCACGCATTCGCCTGCGTGGAATGGGACTATGGAGTCAGACGCCTTCACGGCTGCTACACCTTCGACGCATAGATACACCACAAAGCTGTCCAGCTTTGAGAAATTCTTGCGCATCGGTTTGGTGAGCGGAATAAGGTTGGTGGTGAAATAGGGGCATTCGGCCAGCGGGGTGGTGCTGTTCTCGATATAATTGTAGTGGGTCTTGCCGTCGCGGGTGGGGGCGAAATCGATAGCATCCAGAGCTTCGGCAGTGTGCAGCTCGCGCAGTTTGCCGTCGGAGTCGGGGCGGTTGTAGTCGTAAATACGGTAGGTGCAGTCGCTGCTCTGCTGTATTTCGGCCAACAGTAGCCCTTGGCCTAAGGCATGGATGCGTCCAGCGGGGATGAAGAAGGTGTCGCCCGCCTCGGGGTGCTCTATGTGTAGCAGATGCTCGAGCTGTCCTTGTGCCAGAAACTGCTGATATTCTTCACGCGTCACCTCTTTTTCCCAGCCGTCGATTATCTCGCTACCCTTCTCAGCCTCCATGACATACCACATCTCGGTCTTGCCGTTCGACAGTCCGCGACGCTGTGCCAGTGTGTCGTCGGGGTGTACTTGTATAGACAGCCGGTCGTGGGCGTCGATTATTTTTATCAGAAGGGGGAACTCGTTGCCGAAATGGGCATAGTTCTGCTCGCCAAGCAGCTCGTCCATGTATATCTCAAGTACCTCGCTGAGATTGTTTTCGGCAAGGAAGCCATTGGTTACTATTGACTCATTGCCTTCCATGCCTGACAGCGTCCACAGCTCGCCACAATTGGGTAGTGGGTCGTAGTCAAACCCCAGTGTCTTTATCTTATTGCCGCCCCAAACCTTGTTTTTATACAGGGGCATAAACTTCATTGGATAGAGCATAGTTGAATAGGAATGTTGTTTAGTGATGGTTAAATAAAAAGTGAAACTATGCGAAGGCTTAAATTATCGATAATTATATCGAAAGACGCTTTCTATTATTCACTCTCGCTAAAGGCTGACAAGTCGTTGTCTTCAAAAAAAAGCATGGTTGCACCTTTGTCTTTCCTAGTAGGCTTTATTGAATGTCAATGGTTTAGTTGTTTGTCTGTCGTTGTTCTACGTTTTTTTGACGGAGGGCAGACGAAGATGAAACGAAGGAATCACGGAGTTGCATGGCTTTATCTTACTTGGCAAACTTTAGGCTTTTATTAGACCAATGTTGATTATCTTTTGGTTTTTAGTTTGTATAGTTCCCACGCCTGTATGTCGCGTGCCACCACAATTCCCTCTGGGTCAACAAGTATCATATAGGGTATGTGGTTGATGGACAGCTGTTGTAGGTAGTGTGCATCCCAGCCGTTGGGGTTGTCGTCGATGTTGATGACTAGTGTCTGTGTTTGGTTGTTTGTCAAGGCTTTTTGGGCTTGTTCGAGCTGCTGTTGGCAGCGGTCGCACCAGGTGGCGCTGAACATCAGCAGGGTGTAGCCTTCGTGGTTGCGACTGTCGGCGAAGGTGTGGCGGCTCTTTTGGCTGTCGAGGTAGGCAAAGTCGGGCATTTCGCTGCCTTCGCTCACGGCGGGTGTCTCTCTCAGCCATCGGCGCAGCAGGGTGTAGTGGTAGGTGTGCTTGGCAACGTCGCCCACCTGCCCAATCAGCTGCCGCAGGGTACCGTCGTCGATATTCGACATTTGGTGGTAGAGCACAAAGGGTGTGAATATCGACTCTGCATTGTCTTTCATATATTGCCGGAGGAATGAGCCTGGGTCGGCAGAGCCGTAGTAGCGTTCCATCAGATAGCGGTATTCGCTGTTGGTGCGGGACCCCTTGATGATTGAGGCATCGGGGCGTGTGGCGTTGAGGTGAATGCTTATTTCCGACCCCTCGAGGTAAAAATACAGGGGTTGTCCCATTGAGGGGTGTTGCAGCGATGCCAACACAGGCTTTGATACCTCGCCCGAGAAAAAGAACATGCCTCGGTCGGCCTTGTCTGTCAGGGTATGTGTGGTTGAGTCCCCGTCGTAGATGGTGAGTGTGAACACGCCGGTGAGGCTGCTTTGTCCGCTTATTTCATAGTGCTGGCCCCGGCCTGTGGCGGGTATTGCCAGCAGGATGAACGCAAACAGCTGCATAAGGCATCTTGCCCCATGCTTGGGTGGCTTGGGAGGATAGGGCATGGCTGGCTGAGTGTGTGTTAGTAGGAGCGGTAGGTGGAGCCGTTTTTGGCGTTGGTGCCCCTCACCGAGATGTTGCTCTTCACCGTCTTGCTAGTCTTGTACTTCTTGGTAGGATACATGGTGGCATTCTTCGACGAGCTACACGCGCCTAGTGCGCAGCTGGCTGTCAGCATGCCCGCCACCAGAAGGAGCGTCACAAACAGCTTTGAGCTTTTTCGTGTATTGTTCATAGTGTTTATTTAATTTTTGATTTCCAATATGTTGGTCTTTAATTATAGGGTGTCGGCATATATGTTTTGAGATTACAAAATAACGAATTTTTCTTCAGATAGCCAAATTTTTTTTCTTATGCCACGTCAGCGTCGGGCCTTGGTGTTGGCTGTATTGTGTGTATGCTGGCTGCGTTGCTGTTCTAAATTCTTTTTTCGTTGATGCTTGACGGCTTTACAATTATTGTCTGCTATATGGATCTCTTGTCGGCAGGCGGGGTGCTGGCAAATTAGCGTGGTTAGGGCTGTGTGAGGCGATGCGAGGGCAAAAAAAATTGTCGCAGTGCGTGCTAATCCATTTTTTTTATGTATATTTGCAATGCAAAACGAATGTTGGCTACGGGGTGGTAGGCGTGTGTATGTGGTGGTATGCCAATGCGTTGTGTTATTATATAATAGATATTATGAACTATCAAAAAACATTACGAATCTACGAGTGGCTTTCGTATATCCTTATCGTTGGTGCCACGGTTGTGTATTTTGTGCTGCGCAGCCAGGGGGCGGCAGCACTGAACCTGACGCTCTGTATATTGGTGGTGGCATTGTTTTGTAGGCTGATGATGGAACGCACCCGTCGGCAGGCAGCCGATGCAGAGGTGGACGAGCTTAGGGAGGATTTGCGCAAGCTGACGCAGCTTTATGCCCAGGAGAAGAAGAAAAACAGCCACTCGAACTAGTAGCAATTGCGATTATTAATACTAAAATAAACATTTTCAAAATTCTAAAACATTATGGCAACAACAGCTGATATCAAGAACGGTCTTTGTATCAATTTCAACAACGACATCTACACTATCGTGGAGTTTCTGCATGTAAAACCGGGCAAGGGTGCCGCATTTGTGCGTACAAAGATGCGCAATGTGAAAACCGGCCGCATGTTGGAGAACACTTTTCCCAGTGGTGCTAAGATTGAGATTGTGCGCGTGGAACGCCGCCCCTATACCTATCTCTATAAGGAGGGCGACATGCATGTGTTTATGCATACCGATACTTATGAGCAGATTTATATTCCTGAAACTATTATCAATGCCCCACAGTTTTTGAAGGACGGCCAGTATGTGGAGGTTACTGTGGAGGCTGACAACGAGATGCCCCTAATCTGCGAGCTGCCCCCATTTATTGAGACTGTGGTGACTTATACCGAGCCGGGCTTTGCCGGCAACACTGCCACCAACGCCATGAAGGATGCCATTGTGGAGCCTGGTGTGCAGATTCGTGTGCCCCTGTTTATCAAGGAGGGTGAGCGCATTAGGGTGGATACACGCACCAACGAATATGCCGAGCGCATTAAACAATAATTGATGGCTGAAATCTGAAAAAACTAAAAGGTAGGGGGTCAAAGGTCCCCGGCTTTTTAGTTTTTTGGTTTTACTTGTTTTTATTTTCAAGTGGTCAATGTATTCCTATCGTTTTTATTTTTCATGTTTGTGCCTCGTGGCTCTTTTGTTGACGGCGGCATGTAACCGAGGTGCCAACAGTGCTGCCTCCACACGGCAGGGGGTGGACTATGGTGCCGTGAAGGTGCCTGACTTTTGTGCCGACAGTGCCTATCAATATGTTGCCGATCAGGTGGCATGCGGCTACCGCACGCCTGGCAGCGAGGGGCAGCGACGCTGTGCCGAATATTTAGTGGGGCAGATGCGCCGCTGGTGCGACACGGTGATTGTGCAGCCATTCACTACCAAGCTGTGGGACGGCCGCGAGGTGCAGGGCAAGAATATCATCGCCACCACGCGCGGTCTTCGTGGCGACGACGATGGCAAGAGGGTGCTGCTTGCCGCCCATTGGGACAGCCGCCTCTGGGCAGACCATGACCCTGATAAATCGAACCACCATAGTCCTTTTGACGGTGCCAACGACGGTGCCAGCGGCGTTGGGGTGCTGATGGAGGTGGCAAGGGCTATTGCCACTCAGCCACTAGGCGTGGCGGTGGACTTTATCTTCTTTGATATAGAGGATCAGGGGGTTCCCGAATGGGCCGATAGCTATGAGGAGGACAGTTGGTGCTTGGGCTCGCAGTATTGGAGCCGTCATCCCCATGTGCCTTACTATACGGCGGTGTATGGCGTGCTACTGGACATGGTGGGCACCGAGCAACCTCGTTATACCAAAGAGCAGATTAGCCGCAACTATGCTGGTGGCATTATGAATAAGATGTGGACGGCCGCCGATGCCCTTGGGTATGGCAATATCTTTGTCAACAACGAGACGGACCCCATATTGGACGACCATTATTATGTGAACCGTCTGGCAGGGGTGCCGATGATTGACGTGGTGCAGAACAGCCAGGGATGCAGTTTCTTCAAGCATTGGCACACTATGGGCGACAACATGGAGCATGTGGATCGCAATAGTTTGAATACTATTGGCGTGGTGTTGTTGAAGATACTATATGGTGACTATGGTAGGGACGATGGCTGATGGTGTGGGCGGTATGGCTCGGGGGGTGTTACTTTTTATCTGTATGGCAGGGGTGCTGTTCGCCTCTTGCGACAAGGAAAAGATGTGTTATGTGCCCTTTGGCGATGCGACCTGCCAGATAGATCCCAATTCACCCTTGTATAGCGGCATTAACAATTGCGACGGTTATGAGTATCTGGTGGGAGGCTATCAGGGCATTGTGGTGGTGCGGACGGGCTGGAGCGATTTTGCCGCATACGAGCGCACCTGTCCCGCCGACAGCGGCCGGTTGGAGATGGCACCAGGCTACGGCAACATAGTATTGGAGTGTCCGCATTGTCATTCTCAGTTTAACACTTTTGACGATGGTGCCCCATTGGTGGGCACACACACTCAATGCTATCTGCATCAATATGGCACCCACTACGATGGGCGTATATTGTACATCAGCAATTACTGAAAGCTAAGAGGGTGCTGCTATCAATTGCTTGCAATTGAAGTCTTAAATGCTTATTATAGGCTCTTATGCAATATTTGACTGGTTTTTCAACAGCCTCGAAGAGGCTGAATTTTAATAACACCGTACAAGCGTAGCGCAGTGCGGTGACAGAAGATTCTCTCTATCAGCGTCCCGAAGGGACGCGACATTTAGAAAGTCATTCATATACTACACTAGAGCGTTATTATATTCAAGATGTTTGATTTACAAATTCTCTAATTCTCAAATTCTTGATAAATAGAAAACCCTTATAAGGAGGGTTCTATTAATTTGTTTTTGAGAGCACGTACCTTCGGCACGCTGAGATGTATCTGATTGATATACCCACACTATGAGTACGGGGTTATTGATAGTTTGCCTCTTTGAGGCAATAAATAGAAGTCCCCATAAAATTGATTGCAATTAATAGAAGGCCTCGTCTAATCAAACGATAAGTTCAGCGCAGGAGTTTTCGGTCTCGTATAGTTTGAGGGAATGAAGCCTGGTGGTAGGTGGTAGTGCGTTGCTGAGCAGACTGGAGAAGTGGATGAGGAGGTTTTCGGTTGTGGGTGCGAACGGAACCCATATGATGCGTGCGGCAAAGCCACCCAGATTGTCGGTAGGGGGCGGAGTGGATGTACCGTCCTTAGGCAATGGTAGTACCAGCGCGTGGTCGAAAGTGTCGATGATGTGTTGTTGCACTAGTTGTTTGATGTCGCCGAAGTCGATGAGCATACCGTCGGTGGCATGCCCTGCCGCGGTGGGGGGCATGCCTTCGACGGTTACGTAGAGTTTGTAGGAGTGGCCGTGCAGGTTGTGACACTTGCCTGCGTAGTTGGGCAGCGCATGTGCCATTTCGAAAGTGAATCGTTTGGTGAGTCGGAGCAGCATGGAGTGGCTTATTTGCGTCCGACGGGGTGCGCTAGCATGGCACGACCGTTCTTGATGTTGAGCAGCTTGTGGATGGTGTCGCGGTCGATGGCGCCGCATGCAACGGTTCCTAAGTGGGCCGAGGCGCAGAAGAGGTAGATGTTTTGGCTGATGTAGCCAGCATCTACAGCGGCATAGAAGTCGCGGTCGTCGAGGTTTTTAAAGACCTCCATGCGGTCGTAGTTAGCAACAAGTACGATGGAGATGGGTGCTGCGGCAAAGTGTTTTTGTTGGCTTAGCTCGCCACGATGGTCGCCTTTGACAACAAGGAGTAGGGCATTCTTTTCGGCGTTGTAGAGGTAGACACCTTCGTGTGTGAAGAGGTAGATGTCGTACTCCTGCACATTGACGGCCGAGGGTGCTACACGCTTGTGTTCGTCGGGACGGTTGAAGCCGTAGGTGCTCCATAGGAGGCTTGAGATAAGCTCTAAGGGGAGTTCTTCTTCAAGCAGGTTGCGGGTAGTGCATCGCTCTTTGAGTACCTCGGCCAGGGGTGTGTGGAGTCCGTCGTACGAGGCGGGGAGTTGAATGATGTCGAGGGCTTGGAGGCTTTCGGTGCCGAGGTCGATGGTGCCGTCTACGGACGAGGATACTCTATTGGTGACGGTGTGTTTGCGGTTGTTCTGTTTTTGAGCCTGCACGCCTGATATGGCGATGGTGAGGGCTAGGGTGAAAAGGATGATTTTTTTCATTTTAATGATGGGTTTATGTTTGTCTTGTTTATTTTGTCGAGGACTATTTTCTTGGTGATACGTACTTTGCTTCCCTTGCTGAGGTTGGGGAGATCGAACATGAGGTCGGTCATGACGTTTTCCATAATGGAGCGCAGCCCTCGAGCACCTAGCTTGTATGCTACGGCTGTGTCGACGATGGTGTCGAGGGCGGCATTGTCGTAGGTGAGGTCTACGCCGTCCATCTTAAAGAGGGCTTGGTATTGCTTGGTGAGGGCGTTTTTGGGTTGTGAGAGGATGCGCCGGAGGGCGTCGTGGTCGAGGGGGTTGAGGTAGGTGAGTCGTGGGAATCGGCCAACGAGTTCGGGTATGAGTCCGAAGTGTTTGAGGTCCATGGGGAGGATGTAGCGCAGCATGTTGTCCCGATCGAGTTGTTCGCGTGTGCGTGTGCCGTTGTATCCGATGACGTTGCTCTTGAGTCGCGTAGCAATGGTGCGGTCTATGCCGTCGAAAGCTCCCCCGGCAATGAAGAGTATGTTGCGAGTGTTGACCTGTATCATCTGCTGTTCGGGGTGTTTGCGGCCACCGTTTGGCGGCACGTTGACCACGGCGCCTTCGAGGAGTTTGAGCAGTGCCTGCTGTACTCCTTCGCCCGAGACATCGCGTGTGATGGAGGGGTTGTCGCCCTTGCGGGCTATTTTGTCTATTTCGTCGATGAATACGATGCCTCGTTCGGCGGCGGCCACGTCGTAGTCGGCAGCCTGTAGGAGCCGCACCAGCACGTTTTCGACATCGTCGCCCACATAGCCTGCTTCTGTGAGGGTAGTGGCATCGGCGATGCAGAAAGGCACATCGAGCATGCGTGCTATGGTGCGTGCCAAGAGGGTTTTGCCAGTGCCTGTCTCGCCTACGATAATGATGTTGGACTTTTCAATCTCCACGTCGTCGGTGTCGGTGTGGTCAGCGCAGTAGCGTAGGCGTTTGTAGTGGTTGTAAACTGCTACAGCAAGCACTCGTTTGGCATCGTCCTGCCCTATAACGTATTGGTCGAGATAGTCTTTGATTTGTTGTGGCTGGGGTATGGCTCCTTGGGGATAGGAGCTTGTATGCCTGGAAGATGTGCCGGTGTGGAGGTGTTCGTGGACTAGCCGTGAGGCTTGTTCTGCGCAGGCATCGCAGATGAATGCGTTGACACCGGTGAACATCAAGCGTGTCTGCGATTCTGGGCGGCCGCAGAAGCTGCAGTGGTTTTCGGTAGTGGGTCGTTTAGCCATAATGACGGTATATGTATCTGTGTGTTGAGTATTGCTAAAAAGGATGGTGGCAATGTGTTGTTGGGGGGTGTATCAGAAGAGGGCGTTACGGTCGGCATCTTGTCGGATGAAGACGAAGAGAAGCATGGTGAAGGCAATGAGCGACGAACCCCCATAGCTGAAGAAGGGTAGGGGAATGCCTATGACGGGCACTAGCCCCAGCACCATGCCTATGTTTATGAAGAAGTGGAAGAAGAGTATGGATGCCACGGAGTAGCCGTAGAACCGTGCGAAGGTGGAGCGTTGGCGTTCGGCCATGCTAATGAGATGGATGAGTAGTATGACGTAGGCTGCCACAACGACGACTCCGCCAACAAAGCCCCATTCTTCACCTACGGTGCAGAAGATGAAGTCGGTCTCCTGTTCTGGGACGAAGTCGGCTTTGGTGATGGTTCCGTTGAGGAATCCTTTGCCTGCCAGTCCGCCGGAGCCGATGGCTATCTTGGCTTGGTCTACATTGTAGCCTACTCCCTGCGGGTCTTCTACTTTGCCAAGCAACACATATATGCGGTCGCGTTGGTGCGAACCCAGCACATTGTCGAAGGTGAAGTCGACCAAGGAGATGAAAAGGCAGCATGCAAGGAAAAACCATAGGGTGTGCCAATAGTTTTTTGAAGTGCGTTTGGAGAGCCACACAAAGAGGTACATCAGGCAGATGGCCAGCACTATGCCCATTAGCAGGTATTTGTTTACCAGCAGTGCTGCCACAAAGAGGGCAATGGCGAGCACACCCACCAAAAGGATGTATTGCGACAGTCCTTCGCGAAAAAATGCCAGCACAAAAGCCAAGAATACTAGTGCCGAGCCGGTGTCGTGCTGTAAAAGTATGAGTCCCGCAGGCACGGCAGTAAGGGCGAGGAGGGTGAGCTTGGTACGGGGGAGAGTGAGGTCTAGGTCGATGGCACTGATGTATTTAGCTAGTACTAGTGCAGTGGCAAATTTGGCGAATTCCGAGGGTTGCAATTTAAAGGCTCCAAAGTCTATCCATGATTGTCCGCCATTGGTGACGGTGCCGATAAATAATGTGGCTACTAGCAGAAGCAGCACTACTCCATAGATGATGTATGATGCGTTGGAGAAGAATCGAGGTTGGATAAACAGGATGCAGATGGCTACCAAAAAGGCGATGCTTATCCATAACAGTTGTTTGCCATGCTGAGCGGCAAAATCGAATATACTGGGGTGCATCTCGTTGTAGCAGGCAGCGTAGATGTTGACCCATCCAAATAGCACTAGTCCGGCATAGAGTCCGATGGCTAGCCAGTCAAAATGTTTCTGTTCGGTTGTAGCTGTTGTTGCCAATGGTTGTATAGGGTTGTTGCTGTGGGGCCTATGGGAAGGTGCCCAAGCGTTTTTTTGTTGTTATCTTTTTCTTACTTTTTTGATGCGTCGGGTCAGGGGCAGTTTCTGGCAGGGGTTCACCTCGGTGTAGTATCGCTCAAATTCTTTGCGTTTCACCTCGCCGTTGATGTATTTTTCGATAATCAGGCTGGCGATGGGTGCGGCCCATGTGCCGCCGCCGCCCTGCGCATTCTCTACGTAGACCGCCACGGCTATCTTCGGGTTGTCTCTGGGCGCGAAGGCGATGAAGACTGAGTGGTCGTTGCCATAGTTTTCGGCGGTGCCGGTCTTGCCGCAAACATCCAGCCCTGGTACGTCAGCCTTATGTGCGGTGCCTCCGGCACCGTGCACCACGTCGTACATGCCCCGCGCCGCAATGTCGAAGTATTGGCGTTCTATTCCAGTCTCATGCCGCTGGTAGAATGCTGGGTTTTTGATAGAGTCAGGACCATAGTATCGTACTAGGTGGGGGGTGTAGTAGTAGCCGCGGTTGGCAACAATGCATGCCAGATTGGCCATTTGCAGCGGCACCACCTCCACTTCGCCCTGGCCGATGCTGTTGGAGTAGATGGTGATGAACGACCAGCGGTTTTTTCCATACCACTTGTTGTAGAACGAGGTATCTGGGATGTTGCCCCCTTTTACGTTGGGAAGGTCTATGCCCAACTGTTGCCCGAAGCCAAAGCGCAGCATATAGTCGTGCCATACGGTGAGCCCATACTGGCTGTCTTTGGCGGCATTTTTGTATTTGCCCTGCTGTATGACGCGGCGGTAGGTATAGTAGAAATAGGGGTTGCACGACATTTTTATGGCTTCCTGCACGGTGCGGGCGCTTGGGTGGCCGTGACAGCCTATCACCTTGTCGCATACAAATCCTGTTGTGGGGGTGATGACGCCTAGGTGGAGGGCTATCATGGCCTGTGCCACTTTGAAGATGGAGCCGGGCGGGTATTGTGCCTGCAGGGCACGGTTGAAGAGTGGCTTGGCAATGTCGTCGTTGAGGCGTTTGAAATTTTCGCCGCGTATGCGTCCTACCAGCAGGTTGGGGTCGTAGCAGGGGGCCGAGAGCAGGGTCAGCACCTCGCCGGTGGAGGGTTCGATGGCGACTATGCAGCCGCGCTTGTTGGCCATCACTGTCTCGGCATACTCTTGAAGCTCGGAGTCGATGGTGGTATAGAGGTTCATTCCCTCGAGGGGCATGGTGTCCATCTGCCCGTGCATGTAGGGGCCTATCTCACGGTTGTGGACATCCACATGCATTATCTTTTTGCCTTTGAGGCCGCGCAGCTCGCGCTCGTAGCTTTTCTCCAGTCCGCTCTTGCCGATATAGTCGCCCCGTTTGTAGTAGGAATCCTCCTCTAGGTCCTTCTCGTTCACCTCTCCTACATAGCCCAGCACATGCGCTGCTATCGGTTTGCCATAGAGTCGCAAAGTACGTTTGGACACATAGAACCCCTTGAACCGGTAAAGCACACTTTCCCACCGTCCAAAGTCTTCTTTGGATATCTGTTTCATGAAGATTGATGCCGAGTAGGGGGAGTATTTGTAGGCTTTCTCCATCCGCTCGTCAAAGCCCTCGCGGGTGATGCCCACGGCCTGGCAGAAATAGTCAGTGTCTAAGTCTTTGACCATACGGGGTATGACCATAAGGTCGTAAACTGCCTCGTTGTACACTAGCAGTTCGCCATTGCGGTCATACATCAGGCCTCGGGCGGGATATTGTGTGACGTTGCGCAGCGATTGGTTCTTCGCCTTCTCCTTATATTCTTTGTCAAATAGTTGCAGCATGGACAATCGGAGCACAAAAAGCACTCCGATGGTCAGAAATATAACTTTCACTATTCCACTGCGATTGCTGTACTGGTTTGACATCCTCAACCTTAATTATCAAACTGCAAAGATACGACTTTTTTTGAGAATCGTGTAAGAGGATTTCTAGTTATCATGAATTAGAGAATTAAAGTATTTGTAAAACGCACATCTTGAATTTGATATGAAAGAGGTCATGTGAACTTCCAACCTGCATGACGGCTTGCGGGATAGCGAAACGGGAAGAACAGACAAAGACTCCAATTGTAAGCAATTGGAATTGCCCTGATTGTAAAAAGTGAAAAAAAAGAGGCAGCCATTGTCAACTGCCTCCTTTTGAATTGTGTTAATTATTGTATTACACATTGCGATGGAATACCATTTCGAAGGGGAAAGAGTTTTCGGTGTCGCCCTCAAAAGCGAGGCTGAAGGTGACGGTAATAGCGTCGGTAGTGGTGTCGTATTCGAAGGGGAGCTCATAGGTGGCGTGTGAGCCGTCGTAGTCATAGACCGTGGCGACCAGAGTGCCGGTGTGGGTGGTGGGGTCGTAGGTATAGGCAAAGTCCATCTGTGAGATTTCCTGTAGGTCGTACATGCCGGCTGTTGAGGTTTCGACGATGCCCATGGCCACAACGTTCTCGGGGAAGGTTAGATGAGCATAGCTGGAGTCAAAGCTGAGACCAAAGGAGAAATTGAGTATCAGACCTTCGATACTGTCGCACTCGTAACCCGGGATAGCGAGGGTGTCGTTGTAGGTGTAGGTCCAGTCGGTGCCGATGAGGTCGCTGACGCTTTTCACCAAAGCGGTCTCGTAATTATCGCTTCCATTGTTGATGGGAAGGATGTTTTCTTCTTTCTGGCAAGCGGTCATGCCCAGCAATAGTGCGGCGGCAACTAAAATAATTTGTTTCTTCATTTGTTTAGTGTTTTTTGATGTGAATAAATGATTGATTTGATTTTTTCTGTCTATAAGAACGAGTGCAGGGCTTCAAAAACTACAATCCGTCGATATTTTTTTTTAACGATCAGAGATGCTTTCAAACTGCATCTGGTACACTACTGGTTGGTTTTGGCTGTCAGTGGTGGAGCGGGTAATGATGAGGGTGGAGGATGTCAACCAGGCGATATTCCAGCAGTGGCCGTCCATTTCCTGCAGGTCGCAGCATAGTTGGTCATAGTCCGAGAGGCTCCATGTGCCGGTGGCTGTGGGGGATGAGGGTGACCCTACATAGCGGGTGGCGGTGCCGTCGGAGGCGAAGCCGTAGTAGATGGTTCCACCATACTCGACTGGAAAGTATTGCATTGTGATATTTAAATAGTTGCCAGTGTTGGAAAGTGTGTATTCCGTCATGCAGGTATATTGCCAAGTACCCACAATGGTGTTAGAGTGGTTGGTGGAGATGTCGAGGACAAGTATGGGGTGGTCGGCAATGCCTTCGATGGTTTGCAGGGTTCCTGCCAGGTCGGCGGTGTCGCCTATGGCGAGACCTTCCAGCCCCGTCTCCGCCTCTATGAGATAGTTGTCACGCACTATCAGAAGGGTAGTATCCTCATTGATACGCAATGCCACCACCGACAGTGGCAGCGATATGGAGGAGAGTTCAGAAAGCGACACTGAGGTAATCACCCCGTGGTATATCTCCTCTTCCTCTGTGTCGTGTGCGATAGGTGCGTTGGCGTATGCCCTTCCGCTCCAAGTGCCGGTCTGTCGGTCGTAGGTGACGTTGACAGTTCTGCCCGCCTGCTCCATTTTGCGCATCCAAGCCTTTATCTCTTCGCGGTTGGTGGTGGTGATGGTGGTTGGTTCGTTGGCAGCGGATTGGCTTTTGGTGGGGTTGAGTTGGGTGGGTTGTGAGCTGAGGTTGTAGAATGTGACCGATTTGCCGTCGAAGGCATATTCGCAGAATTGGTCGATTAGTTGCTCCCATTCGCTTTCGCCTTTAACGGTGGTGCGTTCTTCTTGGCTGTCTATGGTGTATACCACCATGCATGGCTGGTCGGCGACGAGGGGATCGATATGGTCTATTTTATTGCATGCCGTAGCACAAATCATAGCGGTGATGAGGGGTAATATATATCTTGTCTTCATTTCTTGATTTTGTGATTGTCTGTTGTGGATGATTCTAAAGCGTTTAGTTGATAATTGAGCAGTGCCTCATATTGGGCTACTGTGTTGAGGCGGTAGAAGGCCATGGTGCGTTTGTGGTGCGACACTATCACCTTACACACCGGTCGTTTCGCCCATTGGGTGCGACGGTCGGGGTGGTCGGCTTCGCCCAGCCACGAGGTGCTCCCTTCGGTCGAAGCCACGTGGTACTCCTTCATCAGTTGTTGCCAGGCGGCATCGTTTTCGGCCACTACAAGTACCACGTCGACACGCACGCTGTCCGACAGCCGAAAACCGCTCACCTGTGCCACTGTAAGGTCTTGTCGCAAGGCGTAGCGCTCATAGAGCCGGCTTTGCGCTCCAGCCATCAGTGGCAGTAACAGCAGTGCTAGGATTAGTATTCTTTTCATGTATCTCATATCATATCGTTCATCAGCATATTGGCTGCCAGTTGCACCCATTGCTCATCATCGCTGTTTGAGCGGTTGCAGCATACCGACATGTATTCTTTGTGGGTATTAGGCCGTAGGAGTGGCAGGGTGGTTGCCGCTACAGCCCCTACAAACATGGCAGCGACAATGCTGTTGCGCAGACGTTTCTTCCTCCGCACCCATGCCGGGTATTCCTGTGCCATCCGTTGTGCTAGGGCTTCCACTTCAGCCTCTTGCCATACTCGGTCAAATTCCTGTTCTGTCATATAGCCATTCTTTTTTTTAGTTTTTCTTTTATTCTAACAAGACGTACACTTACATTCTTTTCGCTAAGGCCCAGTTGCAGGCCTATCTCTTCATAGCTATAGCCTTCCAGCTGCATACGCACGATGGTGCGGTCGGGCTCGCCTAGGAGTGCTATCTGTTCGTGCAGTTCGTTGACGAGGGTTTTATCCTCGCCCACGGCGTCGTAGTCTTCGGGCAGTGGCTCGGTGGAGCGTATGCGGCGCAGGTTGTCGATGATAGCGTTGCGTGCTATCTTCCACACCAATGCCGCCTGCTGCACCGGGGGTAGCGTCAGCAATTTCTCGCTTGCCCGCCAGAGAGCTATCGATGCCTCTTGTAGCAAATCCTCCACCTCCACTCCCTGCCGCGCATACCGTTGGCAAAGGGTGAACAGCAGTCCGCGATAGCGGTGGAGCATTGCTTCAAAAGGACTCTCTGACCTCATTTATTTGTAATAACGTAACAAAAGGTGAAAAAACTACAAGCCGGGTAGCATTTTCCTTAAAAAGGCTGTCCCCCAACAGCCAATTGAGCTGCCAGTTCCTCGCGTGGCGCCAAGGTGTAAACCAGATAGGCCTGTAGGCTTGTCGGCAGGGTGTGGTAGTAGCGTAGCTGCTCGTCGAGCATCTGTTTCAGTTGGCAAAGCATCCGTTCGGCCTGCTCTTTCTGGTTGGCTCCTGCAAAGGCTTGGGCTATGCGGTAGATGAGGGTGGGATCTTGCAGTATGTGCGGTGGCAGCTCTCCGATAGTCTTGTTAAGCACACTGTCGGCACGTTCAGTCATGTCCTGGGCGTTCAGTCCCTCGGCAAGCAGTAGTATGTCGCGCCAATACTGCTCAATAAACTTGCAGCAGGTCTCGTCAATATATACCCCCTCCAGCCTATGCCACCCCATCTGCTGCATGGCATGGCGGTAGAAGGGCTCCAACGCCACGCTGTCGCACAGGTCAGTAGTCAGGCGGTAGGTGTTGCCCTCCAGCTGCATGCGGTGGGGAAACAGGTGGCGGTACTGATTATAGGCATAGTGGGTAAAATATACAGGACGCCCCTGCTCCATACTCTCCGAGAGGAGGTCTACAAAGTTGTGTGTACCCATGAGGCCGATATTTTCCACTCTTATGTCGGGGCGCACCCCCTCCACCTGTTGCACATACCACAGGGGGAAGGTGTCGTTGTCGCCGTAAGTAAAGAGTACTGTGCCGCGCTCGTCGCTATCGCACGAGCCCAGCATGTTGGCTGCTACATCGCGAGCCACATAGCGGTGGCTGCGGTCGTGGTCGTCCCAATTTTGGCATGCCATCAGGAGGGGCACTGCGAAAACTAGAAGGTAAATACCTAAAACTAAAAGGTAGCCGACCGACGACTTTTTAGCCGTTGCTTGATACTTTTTAGCTTTATCGAGCAGCCATTTTGCTCCAAAGGCGATATACATGCCGAAGGCGTAGAAACTGAGTATATATGCATAGTCTCTTTCGCGCGGCTCGTAGCATGGATGATTTAGATAGAGGTTCAGCACCACGCCTCCCATCAGGAAGAGGATAGTGTCCACCCAAAAAGCTTTGCGGCGGCGGGCCAGTGCCACCACGCCTGCAATACCCAGCAGCAGGGGCAGCATATAGTACACATTATGTCCCCGTGAGGGGAGGCTGCAAGGCATCTTGGCCGAGGTGCCCACCAGCAGGCGGTCTATGGGCGGAATGCCGGTGACGAACTGCCCATTCTGTGGCGAGCCGAAACCCTGCCGGTCGTTGTAGCGTCCCGAAAAGTTCCACATCAGGTAGCGCAGATACATATAGGTCAGCTGATACGAAAAGTAGTAGCGCACATTTCCCACCAATGTCGTGTCGCCCCCGCACCAACTGGCGGCATACTCGGCATCGTGTTCCCTGTGTCGCCACATACGTGGATACAGCGGTGCCTTCTCATACTGGTCTCGCAGCAGGTAGTGCTTAAAATCTTCCGCCGTCGAAGGATGCCCCTCGTTGATGGGAGGATTGGCGGCAGCCCGGATAGGTATGAGAAGGTAGGGCGAAAGACCTATCAGGAAAAACACTACCAAGAATACACCCAACAAGAAAGAATGCTTGGCCCCCGCCCGTTTATGATCAAGTCTGCCCTCCTTTGCTTTAGAAATAATGAGCGGCAGCAAAGCCGGCAGGGTAAGCAGGGTAAGCAGGTGGGTGCATACCCCCAGCCCCATCAGCAGGGCCAGAAGCATCAGCCAACGCTGCGCTTCCACACGGCTCGCACACCGGTACCACCGCAGCATCGCCCACACACTGCTGGCGGCAATCAGCATGGCAAGGCTATACACCTCGCTCTCCACGGCCGAGAACCAAGCCGTATCGCAAAAAAGGTAGCACAAGCTGCCCGCCAGGGCGGCCATGCGGCTTCTCCATGCTGCCCGCCCGGGGCCTTCCTCTCCCACGTCCAACGTCATCAGCAGCCGTACAGACCAGTAGAGCATCATCACCGTTCCTCCCCCCGCCACAGCCGACAATGCGTTGCTCCACCACGCCACCGCCCCCGCATCGCCCCCCGCCATGAGGGTGAACAGATGGGCAAGCAGCTGGTAGAAAGGTGCTCCGGGAGGGTGCCCCACCTGCAGGCGGTGCGACACGGCGACAAACTCGCCGCAGTCCCAAAAACTGGCCGTAGGCTCCAGTGTAAGCATATACACCGCTGTGGCGCCAATGCCCAAAAGCCATCCCACCAACCTGTCGGCACCCAATCCCCACTGTCGGCACTTGGCTACCAGTTGACCACCGACTTGTTGAAGATATCCTCGCATAACTCAGTAACAATCTCGCTCACCAGCCCCTGTTCCACCGACGAGAAGTCGCGCTCGGCACTATAGTCCTTAAAACGCGAAAAACTCTGCTCAAAGTCTGTCTTGGGGTCGAAGCGGTTGGTGAAACGCACCTTGATGGTGATAGTGAAACGGTTGGTCGCCACATTGTCGTCGCTGCCTATCGACGAGGCGCGGGTGCTGTAGTCGGTTATCTCGCCCGCAATCTGCAAGTCGCCGTCGTCGCTGATAACATTGAGGCTGGTCTGCGAAGAGAACATGCGCTGCAGCTCGTCATATAAGTTCTGCCCCAGCTGAGGGTTCACCGTAGAGGCATAGTTGGGAAACTGCTTGATAGAGATAGTCTTTGCCTCGGGAGGGATAGAGGCTCCCGTGAACGAGTAGCCTCCCGAGCAGCCCGCCAGCAATAGCAGTGCGCCACAACAAAGTATATGCCTGAGAATTCTCAAAATCTTTCTATTTCACACATTCTGCGAGTCGTTGTCGATGTGCAGCTCGTCCTCCAGCAGCCACAGCATATACGACGATTGCTGTTCCATATAATTCAGAATATCTATGCGGTGGTGAAGATCGGTGATTTTAGAAATCTCCGCCACAATCTCGTCAATCTTTATTTTTATATTGTTATCCATAATGTTATATATAATTCAAGGGCTGTGCTTACAGCACTTTTCCGCCTGCAAAGATACAACTTTTTTCGTAAATCGAATGTTTAAGTATCTCTTTATGCCCAATACATGTTTTTTCGTAGCAATCGTCTCACCCTTTCCCCGTCGATAGTTCGCTGATAGTTCGTTATATATACTATATTTATTCTATATATATACTTCAGTTATACTATCATTAGTAGTATAAATAAAGTATATATAAGGTATATATATAGTATAACTGTCGAATCCACGTCGAATGTGGATCGTTTTTACAGTTTTTTTTGAACGAGCCGTGTATCTTTCTTACTGCTATTATGCCGGCAGTCATGTCCAACTATTTCAATCCCTTTTTCGCCACTGTCTCCGCCAGCCTGCGGCGGCACAGGGCGACGCCCTGCTACAGGAATGTGTTATCTCTCGCCATTATGTGTGTGGAGATGTTGATATGTGCTTTTTTTTACTTATCTTTGCATGCTGATTTGTGGCGAGGATGGTGTGTGCTATGGTTTGTGTATTAATTGTTTGTGGAATGGCTGGCTATGTTTGACGATATTTATTATACTATCAAGGGGCCTGCAGAGGGGCTGTATAAGGAGAAGGGGAGCCGGTTTATGGCTTTCGCCTTCGCGGTGCGTAGTGTCGAGGAGGTGAAGGAGCATCTGGAGCGTCTGCGCAAGGACTACTACGACGCGCGGCACCACTGCTATGCCTATATCTTGGGCCCACGGAAGGATGCCTACCGCATGAACGACGACGGCGAGCCGTCGGGCACAGGGGGCAGGCCTATCTACGGGCAGTTGCTGAGTGCCGACCTGACGGACACGCTGGTGGTGGTGGTGCGCTATTTTGGCGGAGTGCTGCTCGGAGCTTCGGGGTTGGCCAATGCCTATAAGACCGCCGCCCGCGATGCGATAGCCCACGCCGAGATTGTGGAACGGACTATAGATGTGCGCTATAGGCTGCGGTTTGAGTATGCGGCTATGAACGATGTGATGCGCATAGTGAAAGATTTTGGGTTGGTGCCGACCCATCAAGATTTTAATCTCGACTGCCAGCTGGAGGTGAGCGTGAGGCAGTCGATGAGCAACCGATTGTACGACGCAGTGGCACAACTGCGCACAGTGAGAATAGAATTGATATGAGCGAACTATTGGACCAACTGAACGAGCAGCAACGCGAGGCGGCTGCCTGCACCGAGGGACCGGTGATGATAATAGCCGGCGCGGGCAGCGGCAAGACCCGCACGCTGACCTACCGCATTGCGCACCTGATGGAGCTGGGGACGGACCCCTACAGTATATTGGCGCTGACTTTCACCAACAAGGCGGCGGCAGAGATGAAGGAGCGCATCATGAAGCTGGTGGGCAGCGAGGCCCGCAATATTTGGATGGGCACCTTCCACTCGGTGTTTGCACGCATACTGCGGTCGGAGGCGCAGAAGCTGGGATATATCAACACATTCACCATCTACGACAACGACGACAGCAAGTCGGCAATCAAGCAGATTGTGAAGAGCCAGAACCTCGACCCAAAGACCTACAGCCCCGGCACCGTCCTCAGCCGCATATCGATGGCTAAGAGCAACCTGCTGGGACCCGAGGACTATATGGACAACCCCGAGATACAGCAGACCGACAAGGATGCCCACCGCCCCATGATTGGCGAGATATATAAGCAGTATAACCACCGCCTGCGCACCGCCATGGCGATGGATTTTGACGACCTGCTGTTTAACATGAATGTGCTGTTGAGGGACTTCCCCGATGTGCTGCTGAAGTATCAGAACCGGTTTAAGTATATCATGGTGGACGAGTATCAGGATACGAACTATTCGCAATACCTGATTGTAAAGAAGCTGGCGGCACGCTATCAGAATATCTGCGTGGTGGGCGACGACGCGCAGAGCATCTACGCTTTCCGCGGAGCGAACATACAGAATATATTCAATTTCCGCCGCGACTACCCCAATCTTCACCTCTATAAGCTGGAGCAGAACTACCGCTCGACCAAGATGATTGTGGACGCTGCCAACTCGGTGATAGCTAAGAATGTGGAGCAGATAGAAAAGGAGGTGTGGACAGACAATGCCGTGGGCAACCGCATACGCCTGCTGCGCGCCAGCGACGAGCGCGACGAGGGGCGCCAGGTGGCCGAGTCTATACAGCAGGCGCATGCCGCCGAGGAGCTGGACTATAGGTCGTTTGCCATATTGTACCGCACCAACGTGCAGTCGCGTGCCATTGAGGAGGCCCTGCGCCGCGCCGACATACCCTACCGCATGTATCAGGGCATATCGTTCTACGGGCGCAAAGAGATTAAAGATGTGCTGGCATACCTGAGGCTGGTGGTGAACAACTACGACGACGAGTCGCTGATACGCATCATCAACTACCCTGCCCGCGGCATTGGGCAGACCACGCTCGACCGTGTGCGTGTGGCAGCTGCCGACAACGATGTGGCCGTGTGGACGGTGCTGGAGAATATAGCATCGTTTGGGCTGGGGCTTGGCAGCGCTACTGTGCAACGGATTACCGACTTTGTGATGATGGTGAAGCGCTTTTCCTCTCTGCTGCCCACCACCAGTGCCTACGACCTGGCAAAGCAGGTGGTGTACAGCTCCGGTATCATCACCTTGCTGCGCAACGACGACGACCCCGACAACCCCAACCGCATTGAGAATATCGAGGAGCTGTTGAACGGTATACAAGAGTTTTGCGAAAGGGACGACCAGTTTGTTGAATCCAACGAGGATGCCGCCACAGCGGATGATGGCACATTGCGCACCTTAGACCGTTTTTTGCAGCAGGTGCTGTTGTTGACCTCTGAGGATAAAGACGACGACAAAGAGGCCGACAAGGTATCGATGATGACCATCCACGCTGCCAAGGGGTTGGAATTCCCCTACGTCTATGTGGTTGGCATGGAGGAGAACCTGTTCCCATCAATAATGTCTATCTCATCGCGTCAGGAATTAGAGGAGGAACGACGGCTGTTCTACGTAGCTATAACCCGTGCCGAGCGACAGGTGATATTGTCGTATGCCCTGACCCGCTATCAGTATGGCAACTCGTCGTGCCAGGAGATGAGCCGCTTTGTGGAGGAGATAGATTCCAAATATATCGAAATGCCCCGCAAGCAGAGCAGTTTTCCCCAAGTGGGAGAGCTGCCGCGGGCTTTTCAGGGCATTAAGGGCATCAAATATTCTGATGAGGTGGAGAAAGGCTTTTCGCGCACCGCCAGCCAACCCGCACAGCGCAAATTGAAGCCAGTGTCAAAAGCCTCTACCCCCCCAAAGGGACCCACTGCCCAGAACTCGATGGAGACTATCAACGCCATCCAGCCAGGCATGACGGTCAGCCACGACAAGTTTGGCACTGGCAAAGTGCTCAGCTGCGAGGGGAACGGCAGAGACCGCAAGGCTATCATATTCTTCGAAGGCATAGGACAGAAGACACTGCTGCTGTCGTTTGCCAGACTGACAATTATCAATTGAGAACTGCTCTAATGGAGTATTTGTTACCATGCGCATAGTCATACAACGTTGCAAAGAAGCCTCGGTGAGTATCGGAGGCGTAGTAAAGGGAGCTATAGGACCTGGGATGATGATATTGCTGGGCATAGAGGATGCCGACGGCGAGGAGGATATCGATTGGCTGTGCCGCAAAGTGGTGGCTTTGCGCATATTCGACGATGCCGATGGGGTGATGAACCTTCCTATTACTGCCGTGGAGGGCAGCGGCATACTGCTGGTGAGCCAGTTTACGCTGATGGCTAGCACCAAGAAAGGTAACCGCCCCAGCTATATCCACGCCTCAAAGCCCGAAGTGGCGATACCTATTTACGAGAAGTTTGTGGCCCGGCTGGAACAAGAATTGGGCAAGCCTGTTGCCACAGGTCAGTTTGGGGCCAATATGCAGGTGTCGCTAGTCAATGATGGGCCGGTGACTATCATCATCGACTCAAAGAATAGGGTTTAGCGGACTATTATCTCGTCGGTAAAAATCCATGCTGGGTTGCCCGTGGCGCGATGCCATGCGGGAATGGTAGGCAATGGCAATGCCTCAACCTGCACATATCTTGCGCGGCAGCGCAGGGGGCAAGTGGCAATTGTTCTTATCTCGGGGTTGGCTAAAAGGGTGGGGTTGACGATATGGAGGGAGTCCACTAGGTGCCATTGGCGGCCATTATTGGAGACATAGAAATTGACGGTCTGAGGTAAGAATATCCACGATAGCGGGAAGTAGAAGAAATCTATCTTTATTTCATGTAGACTTTTGCGTCTCCCGAGGTCAACAATTGCATCAACAGTGTCGCCATAGAAGCCCAGCCATGAATGTCGGTAGTCGAGTATGCCAGCATGTCCATCGGTCAGCCCTTGCGCTCCGCCGGCGTAGTATTGGCTGTCTGGCTGGTGAAGAAGTGTTACGGGGCAATGGCGGGCCAGATTAGGCTGGTTGGTTTTAGCAAGATAGTTGTCGATGTCGGCGCGGTATTCGTCGAGGGAGTAGCCCATTTCATGGAGTATGTTGAGGCCGAGTCTTTTGCCATCAGCAACAAATCGGTCGGCACGGGATACAAAAGTGCTGTCGTATGGGAGGTGGCCTGCCATGATGAGCTCGAGGACGGCATAGTCGACAGAGAGTTCGAGGAAGCGGATGCGGTCACGCACCACTTGGTCGGTGTAAATGGCGTAGTGGTAGTGATATATATTGTTTGAGGAGGTGTAGCGGCTCAGACTGTCGTAGGCGGCGGTGATGAGGGCTTGGTATTTGGCAATCTGCTCTGGGGCAAGATAACCATTGGCAGCATCTACAGGATAGCCGTAAATGTCAAGACGTTGGCCAGAAGCGATGAGGGAGCGGTGCATTTCGCGATAGAGTTCTTCGACAGGGTGTGCGGCGAAACCGTAGTGATGGATGCAGAAGTCGTGGAGCAGCGAGTCGGGGTTGGCATTCACATCCCAAAGCAGTTTGGCGAGCATGTATTCGCGCAGCTCCATCCACGAGGTGACGTTGTTGGCACCGGTGCCTTGTTCAAACATCAGGCGCACGCCGTGGTCATGGAAATACTTAAGGTTGGGTTGCAGGACGTGGAGATTGGGGAAGGGGTCCCACATATTGCGGAACTGCACTACATAGTCCCAGACGTATAATTGAGATTTTTGAATTGAGGATTGAGGATTGTCAGGGTGCGACAGCTCATTCTCAATTCTCAATTCTTCATTCTCAATTCCACAAAGCGCTGCCCAGCCTTCCATATCGCGGCGGAAGGAGGCTTCGGCCGAGGCGGTGGCGATGGCTTCCTGGCGGCCGCACTCGATGGAGCAGAACATGATGTTGACATTGCTATCGGGCTTCTCTATATGTCCGTTCACCGGCTGGGGTGCCCGGCGGGTGAACTGATAGGCAAGAGTAGAAATGGTCTTGTCGGGGAAGCGTCGCGCCACCTGGTTGATGAAGTGGATGAGGGTGCCGCTGGGACCACCATAGAGGGAGTCCATGTGGCGGCAGTGATGGCATTGGCAGACGTTGTAGTTGTCGTTGTTCGATACCGACCATATCTGGGCATCGGGCTGCTCGGCCATCATCTTGGCGAGGTTGGCGCAGAGGGTGTCAAGAACTTCTGGATTGGAGAGGCAGAGCTGCCCATCGCGCACCCTTTTGCCCCCTGTTTCGGTGAACCACTCGGGGTGGCTGTCGAAATACTTTTGTGCGGGGACCAGTTTTTGAAAGGTGTGGACGTACATGTTGTCGGCCCAACGTAGGGGGCCTGAGGCATCGTGGTTCCATATATACTGCCCCTCGCTGCCGACTCGCAGACGTCGGTGGAGCCCGTGCCAGTCGGCATAGTCGCGGCTGTGGTGAGGGGTGTAGTACCATATCTCGCGGTAGGCAAAGCTGGGGTTGTTCACCTCGTCGACGACGGGCAGGCCAGGCATGATATTTGGGACCACGTCGGGGATTTGATGGTGGGTCATGCGGTAGCCCTTGAGTTCTAAAAGGCGTGCGGCACCATAATAGGAGCCCATGGGTTGCAGACTATAGATGACTGCCAGCCGCCCGTCGCTCTTCAGGATAAAGCCGTTGTCGCGAATGTCGCTTTTGCGGGTGAGTACGTGCTGTGCCAGTCGGGTCTTGCCCACAAAGATGGCTGGCCGCATATTGACGTAATCGGGATTGAAGAGCGAGTAAAGTGAGTCGGAATTGGCCGGCTCGGGGATGATTACATAGTTTCTTAGGTGTCTGTGCAGCAGACGTGCAGTACGCAACTCAACAGAGTCGGCATCGACAGGCACGACTATCTGCCCTTGGATGGAGAAGGGTTTTGGGTCAGTGGAATAGTTTTCGAGACCTTGCCTCTCCGGCCAGTTCTGAGCATAGAGAATATTGCCTACCAGCAGTAGGAACAGAAGTTCAATCTTGCGTATAATCGTTTTAATTGATAGCATGTTGTATTAGTCAATCATGATGCAAAAGTACACTTTTTTTGTCATCCGAAGGAAAAAAGTTGCTATGTCAATAATAATTCGTATTTTTGCAAACGGTTTCGGGCAAGGACACCGAACCAAAAGTATAGAAGCGTTATACTTCTTCTTGTGACTGAAAACCTGAGAAATTTTCAATCGCTACACAAGATGGGTATGATGGTTCACGTATATAGCGTGGACTGTTTACAACATCTCAGTTGCAAGGTATTTCTCAGGCCCCTCAGTCAAAGACGTGGTATACAGCACCACGCTTCATTTTATTACCCTGCTCCCTCAATAGTTGCGCCCGACATGTATTAGAGCATTTCTTATGAAGACTATCAAGTGGTGTGTCCTTATGATTATTTTCTGAGTCTACGGGCTTTCCGTGTTCGAAGATATACTCTGGAGCAATGTCAATAGTTCCGTTGCACCATTCAAGTGTATCTGAGATGTGGAATTGTTTCAACGTATTCCTGTCTTTCAGCGGTACAAAAACGGGATATCTTTCAACAATAGTGGCAAAGTCAAATAAACGGGATTCCCCATTATTGAAAGAGACAAGCATTCTGAAATCATTCAGATACTTTGCTTCAGTTATTTCAAGAAACATCTATTCTTTCATCTTAATTGGAAAAAAAGAGCATCACTTATTATTCGCAATATTTCTAATGTGATTAATACATTATTTTCGTCCAGTTTTCTTGGACGTAGAAGTGCCTTTCTTGGTAGATTTACTATTTGTTTTTTTCTTGATTGGGACGTTATTCTGTATTTCTTTTTTTACTTCTTCTATTACTATTTCCGACGGTAAGGTGTCCACAATAAAAGTGGGACGATATTCGTACAAAGATATTGTTTGATCTTTTTGCTTTGAAAAAAGTGTCTTGCGAATATCTATTACTTCCTTCCATGCTGCAACTTTTGTATATTCTGGGTGTTCATTCACAACATAATCACTAAAACAGTTTTTGATAACGAATGAACCATCCTTGTTCACATACATGAATTCTTCATCGTCTCTACTAATTAATTGATATGATGGATCTGATTGTTTCTTTGTACAAGCATATACATATACAATATCAAAATTAATATTGGATATTGGAACAATTGCTTTCTTCTCCCCAGGAATAACTCTCCACCAACCTTGTGAAACATAGCCATTCCACCCATCCTTACTGGTATGATACCCAATACATACATAAAGTGGTTCATCAAATAGATTCTCAATCCAGATGGACTGACTAAAACTATTGTATGATATTAATAATAAACCTAATAATACAATTTTTCTCATGGATTATTACAATAAACTGCTTGCCCGTTAAGCACATAAGCATAAGTAAGAGGTGAATAGGACATCATCCACCTCTTACAATTATTATTGACTTATTCTACTTGGCGTCGCGGCCGGCGCGGATGGCCTTGATGTTGGTCTCGACAACGGCGTCGCCCTTGCGGCCGAAGATGGCCTTGATGGCTTTCTCCAGTTCGTCGAACTCAATCTCAAGGTAGGGGGCTGCGGCACCCAGCAGCACCATGTTGCCGCGGGCATTGAGCTCCTTGGCAATGGCGTTGGCGTTGAAGCTGACGCATTTCTTCAGCTTGGCCAACTCGGCGTTCACCTTCTCAATGTCGGGATAGTTCTTGATATTGATGAAGGGGTCGCTGTTGGTGATGACCACGCCGTCGGGAGCCAGGAAAGGCAGATAGCGCAGAGCCTCCATAGGCTCGGAGCTGAGGATGATGTCGGCCTTACCTTCGGGGATGACGTCGGCAAAGATGGGGTCGCTGCTGATGCGGAGGTGGCTGAACACCGAGCCGCCACGCTGCGACATGCCGTGAATCTCACTCTGTTTGACGTTCATGCCCAAGTTGAGGGCTGCGTCGCTGATAATCTTGGCTACGGAGACGATACCGTCACCGCCTACGCCACAAAGTATGATGTCTTTTTTCATGTTGATTGAATTTTAGATATTTGAATTATTAATGTGTACTTACTGCTGGTTTTTGGGTTGTCTGAGGGGTCTGGGGCGGGGTGCCTGCGGAGTCCTGTAGGGAGGGGGACAGGGAGGGCGAGACGCGGCGTTTGCGGGTGGTGACGGGCATGGAGTTGAAGAAGGGGACGAACATGTCGCCCTCGCCCGTGAGGAGCCATGTGGCGGAGATACCGTAGGTGGTGACCATGGGGAGGATCCAGTCGAAGTGGAAGTGTGCCACGTCTGGGTTCTTACGCTGAGCGTAGAGGTTGCGCTTGTCGATGCCGTACAGCTCGCAGTAGGGCTGGATGCCGCCGACCGCTCGCCGGGAGATAATGACCTCCAGAGCCTCGTAGAAGCGTCCGATTACTTTTTTGTCTGTTTCTGTATTCATGTCAAAAAATTATTTAATCCTCCTTGAATCTTTTTGCCTCTTCTTTCAACTCCTCGGCATGGGTAAAGATGTCATCAAGGGTAGTGAGTGGGTATCTCGCCTCAGACTTATCACCTTTGACTATACCTATACGTTTGTTAGCACTGTTGAAATACAGACGACAAATCGTTTTTCGATTGTTATCATCAATCAGTATGGCAAAATAGGTCTGCGCATCCCTGTAGGTTATACGTTCAGATGGTAGAACGTTTCTTAATATAGATTTCACTATATAGTAGCCCTCCAACTCCTCCTCTGTAGTTAAGATTTGGTGTTCATCCTGTGATACTGTCGGCTCCTCCACTTGCTCGGCTGGCGCAACTGGTTCGGATTTCGTTTCGGTTGAAGAGATGGCAATATTCAGCCTGTCGGCAATAGCATCATTAATGTGGTCGTTCAATGAGCGTTTGACAATCTCTCTAAACTGCTCGATGACCTTTTGCGTAACCATGCCCTCAAACACACGCTTGGCTAATAGTCGCACCATATCATCGGATGGGCTTTGGAACTCATCACGGATGACGGCTTTCAACTCCGACATGTATTTCAATTCGCTGGCAGAACTTAAAATGTCTTCAAGGTTAAAATACGACTTATGGAATTGACGCAAGGCTGTTATCTGGTCTTCCTTCAATTTTGCCATATTCACCACCAAGAATGGAGTCGTATCCATAAGATTAGGCTTATTCAAATCAGAATAGAAGCGGTACTCAATACCATTCGTGAGAACGCCAAATCTGGCCTTGGATGAAGTGAAATACCGTTGAAGTTGGGTCTCGTGAAGATTGAGGTCCTGTTGCCAATGCTTACATTCAAAAAGCATAATAGTCTCACCGTCCTTTTGGATAGCGTAGTCTATTTTCTCGCCTTTCTTCTTCACGAGGTCGCAATCCAACTCTGGCACGACCTCTGTCGGGTCGAACACATCATACCCCAGAGCCTGAATAAAAGGCATAATGAAGGCATTTTTAGTAGCCTCTTCGGTCAAAATGTTATCCTTAATCTTTTCGACTCGTGCGGACAACTGTTTGATTTGGTCCTTGAAATCCATATTATTTTATTTTACTTTCTATGATAGCGATAAGTCTGTCTATTTGGTCAGTTTGTTTGCTGATAGTAGCCTGTTGTGAGGATATTATCGAGTATAGTTCTGTAGGTGCGGTATTGATATTGTCGCCTTGATAGTTGTTACCACGCTGATGAGAAGTATTGATAGAGTACTTCCCATCAAGCAACATAACCCCATCTCCAGTAAGAAGCCATGACCGAGAAATATCTGGGTACTGGGATATGATTTTTTCTGCCAAATTCACAGAAATTCTCTTTGTTTTTCCAATTTTCATGTCGTGAATTGTTGTTGGATTTACTCCAATTTTTTGACAGAAATTTGCTGAATTTAGCCCTGTGTACGCCAATAATTCGCACATTATTTCATAAGCATTAAAACTTTTTTTAGTATCTATATTGTTGTTATCCATTACATTAGGGGTTTTGGTAAAAATAATTTTAGATTTTTTCTGTTTATATCAGATATTTTCTGTATTTTTGTACCCGAATTTGTAACCCATTTAGGGTACAAAGATACAAAGAATTTTTAAACCCACAAATAAAAAGATTATGACACAGCAAGAATTTGAAACCCTGTATGGGAAAAAGGTAGGAGAAAACGAGTTCGAAATCATCAATGCGATGTACATGCTTGACGACAATGAGACCAAGCAGGAATTCGTGGCCCGCTACAAGAAGATGGGCAAAGACGAACTGATGGACGCTTTCATCCGTATCAACGACGGCAGCAAGAAGTACACTGACGGGCTCAACAAGCAGATTAAGGGGCTGGCCGAACGTGCCACGGTGGCCGAGCAGATAGTTACCGAACTGAAACAGGACATGCACGAGCTCTTACAGATGAGCGTAGTCTATCTGCACAGCTACAAGACCGACCTGATGCTTGACGTGGTGCGCGAGAAGATGGGCACTCTGAACTACTACAAGGAGCTGCTTGCCGCAGGGTGCACCCCCACCAAGGCAGACCTCGAAATGTTCATCAAGGAGCTGGAGGGCACGGACGGAGTTAAGGAAACCAACAATGGGGAGGAATAGGCGATGTGGGCAATATACAACAAGAACGGGGAAAGGATGTACCAGTACCCTGCAAGTGAGTATGAGACCGATGCCCTGCGCATCCTGCGCAAGGCACAGCAGAACAACCCCCAAGCCGGGTTCCGTATCAAATGGACTGAGGAGGGAAGCGAAGAATAGTCATTAACCAAGGGGGAGGCAGAGTCTCGCATGAATCCCTGCCGACCCCTTTCTAAAGCACAATCGGACAATGGAAGCAAAGAAACTTATGACAGGCGACTGGGTGAGCGACGGCACTGCCCGCCCCTACTGCGTAGTGGCTGGCATCAGTGACGACGGCCACATAACGCTTGTACGCCAAAGCGACCAATGGAAATATCAGAAACACCATTCTGGCGTGTCACCCATCGCCCTCTCCCCCGAAATACTGGAGGGCAACGACTTCTGGCAAGCGGACAACGTATGGTCGTGGTGGAACGACGAGCTGACGCAGTCGGTTGACATCTACTGGGAGTACGACGTGGCCCATGTGGAGGTAGAGAACGGGCTCCAGACCCACATAGAGACCCGCATCACCGACGTGCACGAGCTGCAGCACCTGCTCAGTGTCGCGGACATAGACCTTGACATCAAACTATAGGAGGGACGGACGCATGAACAGACAGCCCAAGCCAAGATACAAGACCACGACGGCCAAGGATGCCACCACGGCACCCAAAGGCGGAAGCGCCGCCGACATGAAGTGCATAGAGTTGCCGGAATACATAGTGTTCGCCTCGGGCGACTTCCCAGTGGTGTGCGGGGACCTCGCAGACGCGCTGGACTATGCCAGGAAAGAGAGTGCCAAGGAGCTGAACGCCGGGAGAGAGTACAGGGTGTTCAACATGACCACAGGACGTTTCACCTGCACCTACAAGGACGGAACATCGGACAATTAACCAACAACACAAAAATCGAATAGCAATGGAATCAACAGCACAAAACAGAACAGCAATGGAAGCCACGGCTCACTTTTACGACGGTGACACAGATGTCGCCCTGCAGTACCCCAACGAACGGGGCGGAAGCACGTTCTACTTCTGCGACGAAGTGAGCGAGATACTGAACTATGCCGAACGGAATGGCATGGACATAACCAACGTAATCACCCACCACGACTGCTGAGCGGGCATGTCGGGAAGGATGCCGAATCATGCGCGGTGCTTGGTTTTCTTTTCTATCTTTCATTTGTTTTCCCAAGCCTCCCGTCACCCCAGACATCCGTTCCCGACACCTGCGGCAGTCCGCAACACCATCATGCCACTATGGACGACAAGAGATTTCTGACAAGCAAGGAGACAGCCGAATACCTCGACATACCGCTGAACACCCTCTACATACTGAGCAGCCAGCGTGTCATCACCTACTACCAGTGCGGCAAGAGGAACTACTACGACATCAACGACATCTACGAGTATATCACCCGCCACAAGATACCCGCAGGAAGCCCGAAGAAAGGCCACAGGCGGATAAAGAGGGAGGCGGCCAAGGAGGGGAGCCAGGCACGGCAGGACGAAGCCACTATTAATAACAATCAAGATATTAACAACCAAAATTAAACAGACATGACACACGAACAGATTGCCGCCAGACGGCAGGAACTGAAAAGCATCGCCACCGAGAACAACAGGCAGCGCGAGACCCTTTTGGAAAACGAGCGGCAGAAGCACCGCGACAACACGGTCAACGAGCAGGACCGCCACCGCCTCGCCCTGCGGCAGATTGAAGCCGAAGCACAGAGGAAAGCCGACGAGCTGCAGCAGGAGCGCGCCACCCTTGCCATAGAGGAGGCCAAGCTGAGAGACTTGGAAATGCAGGCCCGTGTGCAGGGGGGGGGCGATGACGGCGATGGCGAAGACACCAACGCCGCCCGAATCGCAAGGCAGACACGGTAGCCCCGCAATACAGCGGATGGGGTGAGGGGGATGCAAAGACCCCCGTCGCGGGCGAGACGCGGCACCCCACAATGACAAACAACACAACCCATGAACGAAGAAGCGAAACAGACACACTGGCAGGAGGCGGACGAACGCGTCCTGTGCGCCATGCCGGAGGGGACGCAGGTACTCACCGACAGGCGCGAGGTAATCACCAAGGAAAACGGCTGGTGGTGGCAGAGCAACGGCATTGCCGCCAACACCAAGGGCATAAAGAAAATAATCATCATACCAGAAGAATAGACATGAAGAAGTACGGACTCATAAACAAGACGACGCTCAAATGGCGCAACAAGGAGCGCAACAGCGACATCTACAGGGACTATATCGGGTACTTGGAAGCGGGCAACCCCATCGGGGACATCTACGTGGAACTGGCAAGGGCGTACACCCTCTCGTACCGAACCATCCAGAACATCGTCACCGCCGAGCGCAAGGCGGCGGGCAGGACCGCCACCGAAGACATGGCGATAGCGCAACGTGCGGCAGAAAGGAGATAGAGGCATGGGCAAGGTCACGGCAGCTTACTTTTGTCATAATGGGTTTAATGGGTTAATACATTATGCCGTGGCGATGGGGGCGGGAGCTGTCTCTGTTTCGGTCTCATTTCGGAGGCACCAACCGTCCGCGTGTTCAATCCACGCCTTGCCCGCAAAGCACATTATTAATCACCACAAACAATAATCGAATATGGAATTAAGACTGCAGACGCTGACCCTCGACTACTTCAAGGGGGCACAGCACCAGAGAATCGAAATGAAGCCGCAGGGCGACACCGTGATAGTCGGTGACAACAGGAGCGGCAAGACAACCCTGTTCGACGCCTACGCCTTTGCGTGGACTGGCAAGGACAGCCTCGGCCGGAAGGAGTTCGGCATCAAGACCAAGGTAGGAGGCGAGGCGGTGCACGGCTGCGACCACACCGTCACCGCCGAGTTCGACGTGGACGGCAGGCCCCTCACGGTGTGCAGGGTGTACAGGGAAGTGTGGAGCCGTCCGTCGGGCAGCGAGACCGACGCGCTGACGGGGCATGAGACCCGCTACTTCATCGACGGCTTGGAGAAGAAGACCAAGCGCGAGTTTGACACCGAGCTGTCGGCCATCGTGGGGGAAGAGGACTTCCGTCTGCTGAGCGACGTGACCTACTTCTTCAACCTCACGCCCGAAGACCAGAAGCGGCTCCTGTTCTCGCTGGTGCGTCCCGTCACCAACGACGACGTGATGTCCTACGAGCCGCGCCTTGGCGAGCTGACGGAGCTTGCCGGGGAGCTGTCGGAGATACTCAAGGGCAAGACCATCGAGGTGTACCGCAAGGAAGTCAACGAAGCCCGCAACACCTTGAAGAAAGACCTCGAAGGCATCCCCGTGAAGATAGCCACCAAGCAGGAAGACATGCCCGAAGTGGAAGACTGGGAGCAGCTGGAGAAGGACCGTGCCGCCGCACTGGAGAGACGGCAGGAGATAGACAACGAGCTTGCCGACATCGCCAGCAGGGAGAAGGCATCCAACGACAGGCGCGTAGCCCTGCAGAAGAAGATAGGTGACAAGCGCATCGAGCTTGCCAACGAGCAGAACAGGCTCAGAGAAGCCGCCAACACCAAGCGTACCGAGGTGCTGGCCAGCATCCGAGAGCTGGAGCAGGAAGCCGCACAGAAGCGGCGCACCGTAGAGGACAACACCAAGACCATCATCGAACGGCGCAGCGCGATAGAGCGTCACCAGAAAGAGGTGAACCGTCTGGGGTCGGAAATGGACGCACTGCGTGACGAGTACTACAAGATATCCGCAGAGCAGTTCGTCATGCCTCAGAACGAGACGGTGTGCCCCACCTGTCTGCGTCCCCTCGAAGTGGGGGAACTGACATCCAAGGAAGCCACCCTGCGCGAACGCTTCAACGAAGACAAGAGCCGACGGCTGAACGCCAACAAGACCAAGGGCGCGTCGCTGAAACAGGCACAGGCGAACGAGAACCAGTATATCGCAGACTACAACGACGAGATTGCGGAGCTGGAGGAAGGCATCAAGGTGCTGAACGGGAACATTGCCACGATAGACACCGATATCGCCCACCTGCGCGAGACCCTGCCCGACGAGGTCACGGAAGCCCCGACCAGCCCCACCACGAAAGCCATCGAGGGCGAGGTTGCCGACATGGAGCGCGAGTTTGCGGCCATGGGCGGGGAGGAACACACCGACACCGCCGACTTGAAGAGCCGCAAGAGTGCCATTGACGCGACCGTCAGCGACCTTGACAGACGGATTGCCAACCACGACCACTACAGACGCATACAGGGCAGCATCGGCGAGCTGAAAGAGAAGCAGCGCGCCATCAACAAGGAGCTGGCCAAGGCTGACAAGGTTGCCGACCTGGTGGACATGTTCATCAAGACCAAGGACGCGATGATCGTGGAGCGCATCAACGCCCTGTTCCAAGTGGCGAAGTTCAGCTTCCTCTCCCAGCGTCTCAACGGCAAGGACAACATCACCTGCGCATGCACCGTGAACGGCGTGGACTACAAGGACGTGAACAATGCCGGGCGCATCAATGCCGGGCTGGATGTCATCAATGCCTTCTGCCGTGCCAAGGGCATCAACATACCCATCTTCATCGACAATGCCGAGAGTGTGCAGGAATTCCTCCCCACCGACAGCCAGAAAATACTCCTGTATGTGCGACAGGGTGAAGAAATGCCCGACGGTGCGGTTCTTTTGGCTTCTGACGCGTTGAAATAACCCAAGCAATAAAAGAGTACCCGAAATCAACTTTAACGCATTAGAAAGCCGAAAAATGGAAATCAGCGACAACACACGAATCATCGACCTCACCGTGGGTGAATTCAAGAGCCTCATCAACGACATCGTGAATGGAGCGGACACCCCGAAGCAACGCAAGGTGGTGAAAGGCATAGCAGGAATCATGGAGCTGTTCAAGGTGGGGCAGGCCACCGCCCAGCGGTATAAGAACGGCATACTTGCACCAGCCGTGCAGCAAGCCGGCAGGGGATGCTCGTTTGTCGTTGACGTGGAATTGGCAACAGAACTTTTTAACAATCACAAAAATCAATAGTAAAATGGAATTCAAAGTAACAGAAACCGAAAAAGGTTTCACCATCGAAGACAAGAATGGAGAGCGTGTGGATATCACCTTCTCCGACATTTACAAGAAAGCGGCACGCAGCGAAGACGGTTCGCTCCCCAAGGCGGTTCTGGAGGGTGCCGTCATAAGCATCTGCCAAGACAAGGACGGCAACCCCTGCGGTGTCCGAGTGCAGGCTCTCGGTGAAGACTTCGCCATCAGCCTCCACGATGCCGAGAATGGCAAGGACAACTTCACCTACGACGAGGCGATGCAGTGGTTGAAAGACCACGGCAAAGAGACTTTCAGCCGCAAGCAGGCGGGCATCATCTGCATCTACATCGACGACATCAACGACAAACTGGAAGAGGCGGGCGGAGAGCCTTTCGCTGCCGACTGGTACACCACCAACGAGCTGTACGTCCCGAGGGACAAACGTTCGTGCGCTGATTACAATGCGAACTACTCGTGGTACTTCACCGGTACGCTCGGTGCTTTGCGCATCACCCGTTACAGCCCCTCCTTCCGTTGCCGTCCCTCCCTCGCTTCGCCTTTCTCGAATTAATATTTTAAACCTTTCCAGCCCGCTTTCGGGCGGGCTGGCTTAAACACAGAATCGAATATGTCAACAACACCGAATTTACAACCCGCACAACCGCTGTCACAGCCACAGGCACAGCCCCCGCAGACGGCAGCATCCGTAACCAACAAAACGCCCAAGGACATCATGCGCGAAGTGCTCAGCGAACAGAGCGTGATGGATAGCGTCAAGAAAGCATGCGGTAAGCACCAAGACACCTTTGTCGCCACGCTGATGGAGGTGTACGTGCAGGACGGCAAGCTGAGACAGTGCGACCCACGCTATGTAGTGGCCGAAGGCTTGAAGTCCGTGACATTGGGGCTGCCCCTCAACAAGCAGCTCGGATTTGCCTACATCCTTCCGTTCAACGAGACCGTCAAGGATGCCAACGGCAACAAGATGTATGAGCGTGACGCGACTGGCCAAGTGGTCCGATACTCCAACGGCGTTCCGAAAGTCCTAAAGCGCATGACCCCCCGACTCGTCATCGGCTACCGTGGGTATATCCAGATGGCACTCAGAACTGGCCAGTACCTCCACATTAACACCGACGTGGTATGCGAGGGACAGCTCAGAAAAACCAACTTCCTCACTGGGGAATACGACTTCGACGGGACGAAAGAGAGCGACCATCCTGTGGGGTACTTCGCCTATATCGAGCTGAAAAGCGGATTCACCAAGACCCTGTACATGACCCTTGATGAAATGTGTGCCTATGCCATCTTGTATGGCAACGGCATACCCAATGGAGAGACTGCGGCCAGCTTGAAGAAGAAAGCCTTGGAGCAGGTCGTGACAGGCCCCAAGGGGCTCGGCTGGGCGGGCGACTTTAAGAGCATGGCGTTGAAGACCGCCATCCGCAGGGTGCTGATGAACTACGGCATCATCACGCCAGAAATGACCTACGCCTTTGCGTCAGACCAAGACTACAACTACAACGGCAGCGAAGACCAACCCTCGGACGGAGGGAAGACCGTCATCAACCTCGACCCAAGCAGCTACCATGTGGAGCCAGCCGAGGCGCAAGCCGTGCAGCCTGCCAACACCCCCCAACCGCCACAACCTCCGCAGCCGACACAGCCACCTGCTGACGACGGCCCCGGCTATTAAGTACACCGAGCCGTGATTGGGAAACGCCTCTAAGGTAAGATTTGGCCAGGTCGCGGGCATCGTGCCCGCCACGGCTCCAAGACAAAATGAACAGAACATGAAACTGAAAGTATTAGGCTCGTCCAGCGACGGCAACGGATACATCCTCGAAGGGGAGCGCGACGCCCTCTTCCTCGAGGCTGGTGTCAGCTTCCGCACCGCCAGGCAGAGGGTTGACCTCGACAAGGTGAGGGGGCTGCTCGTCACCCATCAGCACACCGACCACAGCAAATACATCAAGGACTACGCCAACGGAGGGTTCCCCTGTGTGGCACCTGCCGAGGTGTGGGAAGCGAGAGCGGCATTCACCGCCAACTCGTACAACACCCCTGCCCCATTCGGCAGCTTCGACCTCGGTGACTTCAACGTGATGGTGATACCCGCACACCATGACGTGCCGACAGTGGGCTACATCATCAGCCATCCAGAACTCGGACGGCTGCTGTTCCTCACAGACAGCAGGGTGATGGCCACCGAGGAAGGCAGCCCCTTGGTGATTAACGGAATCAACCATGTGATGATAGAGTGCAACTACAGCTTCGAGCATCTGGAACAGGCCATATTGGAAGGCAGGACGCAACTCTTCCAGAAAGAGCGCATCATGCGCACACACATGGAGGTGGGCACTACCATAGACACCCTGCTTTCAATGAACCTATCCACCGTCTCGGAGGTTATCCTGCTGCATCTGAGTAGTAACAACAACAAAGAGGAATACTGCCGTGAGAGGGTGGTAAAATCCATCGGGAAAGAGGTGTATGTGGCACAGCCCGGTCTTGAAGTCGAACTGATAACAATCCGCTAACATGGAAACGATGCTATTAGAGAAACGCGACGGCATGTACGACCTGCGACCGCTCATCAACTGGCTGAGCCAGGCGCACGACGGCACCTACAAGATAGACGTGAAGCTGGTGAGGCGCCGACGCACCGTGGACCAGAACAGCTGGCTGTGGGGTTGTATATATCCGCTGTTGCATCAGGCGCTCAATGCGCAGGGATGGGAGTTTGTCACTGACGAGCAAGTGCACGAATTCTTCAAGGCACAGATGACAGACGACAAAGTAATCAACAAGCACACGGGTGAGATAATAGATATACCGCGCTCGACAAAGGAAATGGACACCGTGACCTTCTCCACCTACTGCGACCAGCTGAGGGAGTACGGACGGCAGTACCTCGGTGTGGAGATACCCGACCCAGTCCCGGCAGAATACAGGAAAGGAGGTCAGACATGAACATAGACGAAAGACTGGCAGAAGAGGTGCGTCTCGTGTACCGTCACCTGTACTGGGCAACAAAGCACTTGGCAAACATCTACAACGCTGTCAAGCCGGAAGGCAAGCCCGAGCTGGAGGTTGACCCCAGACAGTTGTCACTGTTCGAAAACGAATCGGAGGAATCACTATGAATGACGGAGGCTGGATAAAGCTATATCGTAGCATACTCAAATGGGAGTGGTGGGACGACCGCAATGTTCGCGAGCTGTTCATCTACTGCCTGCTCATGGCCAACCATACGGACACCCAATGGCACGGAGAGACCATTTCGGCGGGGACGTTTGTCACCAGTCGCGAAGCCCTTTCCAGAGGTACTGGTTTAAGTGAGCAGCAAGTCCGCACTGCATTAGTCAAGTTAAAGAGCACTGGAGAAATAACCAGCAAAACAACCAGCAAATTTACTATCATAACGATTTGTAATTATGCCGTTTATCAGTCGGACGACACAGACGAGCAACCAAGTAATCAACCAGCAAATAACCAGCAAATAACCAACAATCAACCAGCAAATAACCAACAAATAACCACAAACAAGAATATAAGAAGTAAAGAAGTTATTATTATAGATTCTTCCCTACGGTCAGAATCTATGTCGGACTTGCCGTCCGACGATGCGTCAGCCGACGAAGAAGAAAAAATCGATTACTTAAAACTGATTGCCTTCTGGAATGAGAAGACACAGGGCAGGTGGGGCACTTTGCGCACCATCGAGAACAACCGCCGGAAAATGGTAAGGGCGAGAATACGCGCCCACGGCAAGGAAGTCTTTGTCGAAGCCATCAACAAGGCTTGCGAGTCTGATTTTCTTGCATCCGCCCAGTGGTTCACCTTTGACTGGCTCATCTGCCCCAACAACTTCGACAAAATCATTTCCGGCAACTACGACAATCACAACGACAAAAAAACACAGAACAATGGAAACACCGAAAACAGCCTCGGAACAGGGACAGTCACCCGCCCAACAAACAAGGGTCTCGCCACCGATTTTTGACATGCACATCCAGATGGCGATTGCCACCAAGAAGCCCGAAGACATGAACGCAGAAGAGCTGTCGGCATACAAGGAATGGAAAGCATGGTACGACCAGAACAAGGAACGCCTTGCCCGCGAGGAACAGGAGCGCAAGGAGAAGAGGGAACAGATACGCCAGCAAATCGAGGAGGAGCGGAAAAAGGCCAGCGAACAGGCGGCAGAATACCGCAGGAAAGTGCGTGAGCAGGAACAGTGGGAGAGAGAGAACGCCGGGACGCTTGACTGGTTCATCGCCAAGGTGCGGTATGTGCGGAAGCCCAACGACGCGATACGGATAGACAGAACGCCGGAAGAGACGGAGAAGTTCCTCCTTGCAGCCTACGAGGCAGAGGTGGTAAGGCGTGGGGCGGACATGCAGCTCGACATCAACACTGGCGCCGTCATCACGGCTGTCAGCAGGTGGCTCACGAGCCATGTCAAGCCGGGACTGATGCTAAGAGGGTACATCGGCGTTGGCAAGACCACCATGATGTACGCCATCAGCAGCCTCTTTCGCTTCCTGTCGGAACGGGAAATGGTGATAGTGGACGCGAGGAAGATTGCAGAACTGGGCAAGACAGGTTCGCCTGACTTTGACAAGCTGACGAAGTGCCCCATGTTAGGGATAGACGACCTAGGCACTGAGCCGCTCGTCGTGAAGAACTACGGAAACGAAATCTCCCCCATCGTTGAACTGATATCCGAGCGGTACAACTTTAGGCGGTTCACGATCATCACAACCAACCTCACCAAGAAGACCGTGGACGGCACGGAGGTGGACGAGCTGCTCGAGACCTACGGCGACAGAACATACGACCGCATACGCGAGCTGTTCAACTCCATCACCTACGACGGTGCGCAAAAGTCATACAGGATATAATCAATAAAACCACAGCAATATGTTCAAATTGGAATTTATCGGAAACGTCTGTCAAGACGCAACAATCAAAGAGTTCAACGGCAGGAAGCTCCTTGCCTTCACTGTCGCGGTGAACGAGTACTACACAGACCAGCAGGGTCAGAAGCATGAGAAGACGACCTACGTGTCATGCCTAAAGCCCATCTTCAACGAGCAGTCAACCCTTGGGACGTACCTCAAGCAGGGAGTGAAGATATGGGTCAGCGGAACCCCGTCGGTCAGAGGGTACATCAAGGACAACGTCGTGTTCGGCGGTCAGAACTGCAAAGTGAACGACCTCGAGCTACTGACCTCCAAACGCACGGGAAACGCCCCAGAAGCCCCTCAAAGCTCGCCGACGGTACGGAATACCGTCCAGCCCCAAAGAACGCCCCAGACGGCAAATTCCGCGCCCCAGACGGCAGGTGTACAGCCACAGGAACGGATGCCCACTGACCCAGACGGGGACCTGCCATTCTAACAACGACTAAAAGCACAATCGAATATGGAAGATATCAAGCTACTTTACGTTGACCTGTTCTGTGGTGCGGGCGGCACCACGACAGGTGTGGAACTTGCAACGCTCCACGGCCACAAGTGCGCCAAGGTTGTCGCCTGTGTCAACCATGACGCAAACGCCATCGCGTCGCACAAGGCCAACCACCCAGAGACCGTCCACTACACCGAGGATATACGCACCCTCGCAATGGCTCCACTGTCTGCCGTCGTGGAGAAAAGCCGCAAGAAGTACCCCGAAGCAAAGTTGGTGCTTTGGGCATCGCTCGAATGCACCAACTTCTCGCGGGCCAAGGGAGGGCAGCCGAGGGAGGCGGACAGCAGGACACTCGCCAACCACCTCTATCGCTACATAGAGGCGTTGAGTCCCGACTACATCCAGATTGAGAACGTCGTGGAGTTTATGAGCTGGGGCGAACTTGACGAAAACGGCAAGCCCATCGACAAACTCAACGGCACCGACTATGTGCGTTGGTGCAACCGTGTGATGTCATACGGCTACACCTACAGCTGGAAGGAACTGAACGCTGCAGACTACGGTGCCTACACCTCTCGCAAACGTTTCTTCGGCCAGTTCGTGCGGCACGGGCTCGTCGGGTCATTCCCCGCTCCCACACATGCCAGAAACGGCTACGACGTGGGCGGCATGTTCCCCCTACACCTTGACAAGTGGAAGCCTGTCCGTGACGTGCTCGACCTTGATGACGACGGGGAGAGCATCTTCACCAGAAAAAAGCCCCTTGTTGAAAAGACGCTCAGCCGCATATACGCCGGGCTTGTCAAGTTCGTCGCAGGGGGAAAGGAGGCTTTTCTTGTCAAGTACAACAGCTGCAACCGTAAAGGCAACTATGCACCCCCGTCGCTGGACGACCCGTGCCCGGTGGTGCCCGCACAGAACCGCCTCGGCATCGCAAAGGCTCACTTCTTGTCCAAGCAGTTCGGAGGTGACCCTGCCGGAAAGAACACCAGCGTGGACGTTCCCGCTGGTGCAGTGACCTGCATCGACCATCATGCCCTCATCACTTACTACGGCCATGGCCGCATGTCGTCCGTTGACGAGCCGTCGCCCACTCCTACCACGCATGACAGGGTGGCCAAGGTGAATGTCAAGTTCTTTGCCAACGAGTTCAGCGGAGGTGGCCAGCTCGCGAGCATCGACAATGTGTGTCCCGCCATACTGACCAAGCCGAAGCAGCAACTTGTGTCGGCATTCCTCATGAATCCCCAGTACACGTCTGCTGGCGGCTCCATCGACAACCCCTGTTTCACGTTGATAGCCCGCATGGATAAGATGCCGCCGTATCTGATACAGACGGAGCAGGGCCTTGGGATAGAGGTTTATCCGACCGACAGCCCCATGACCCGAAAGATTAAGGAGTTCATGTCCGTGTACGGTATCATAGACATAACAATGCGGATGCTCAAAGTATCGGAGCTGTTAGCCATCATGGGCTTTCCCATGGGCTACACCTTGGTCGGCACCCAAAGCGAGCAGAAGAAGTATATCGGAAACGCCGTGGAAGTCCACATGAGCCGTGCGCTCTGTGAGGCACTGGCACAGATATTGGAGGGCGCGGCATGAAAGCAGTTGTTATGCTCACAAAGGTGTTCTTTAAAGAACATCCCAAAGGCGGCCAAGAAACGCACTTTGCCGACCTCGTAAGAACTGGCGGTAAGATACACACCTGCCGGGACAATTCCGAATACTGGACTAAGAAAATCGATAGGCTGAAAGCTGCCGGCGGTACGCTCAGCATACGCGAATGGGAAGGCAAGCCATACAGGAGCCGTCAGATTACCGTCGCGGATATCCCAGCCGAGAAAGTGGGAGTGAGCGAAATTACCGTCACGAGGTATTATATACATGTCCTGCCCACCACAGATAGGCCACTGAAAGCATACAGGGCAACTATTAACGGCAGGCTCGTTCAGATGAGGGAATTGGCAAGGAACGACGGGTTCAGCAGAACGCAGGACTTTGTTGATTTCATCGACCCTTTGTTTGACAAGTACCAGAGCGAGACAATACGCCTGGCAATAATACATTTCACTGACTTTAGATATTAAAAAACAACACAATGGAAAACATAATCTACATCAACAACAAAACTGAGCAGCACGTCCCAGAGGGATACCCGAACACCACCGCCTATTACAGCGAAGAGTTGATAAGAAAAGTGTTGGGCGACACATTGAAGAAGTTCGTTCTCGAAAATGTGGAAGTCTCTGACGAAAAAGGCAAGACCATTGCCAAGCTCACCAAAGACCGAATCACATTCTCGGTCAACAAGACTGACCAGTGGGTCAACGGAATCATGGAGCAACTGAAAGGAGGTAAGAAATGAGCAAGACATCGATAGTGTGGACTAACTACACATGGAACCCCGTCACAGGCTGCACCAAGCACTCGGAAGGATGCCGCCACTGCTATGCAGAGGTGATGGCGAAACGGCTTAAAGGCATGGGGCAGAAACGCTATGCCAACGGTTTCGAGCTGACCCTGCACCCCGAAGCACTCAACGAGCCGAAGAAAGTCAAGGATCCGAGCATGGTTTTGTATGCTCTATGTCAGACCTCTTCCACAAGGACGTGCCGGACGAGTTCATCGACAAAGTCATACAGGTAATCAAGGACTGCCCACAGCACACATTCCAGCTGCTCACCAAGCGCACGGAGAGGATGCACGACTACTTCACTTACGGCAAGCACCCAGTCCCGCGAAACTGCTGGGTCGGCACGACGGTTGAAAACCAGCTTGCAGTCCGGCGCATACCGTGGCTTGCCGAGATAAAGGGCGCAACCGTCCGCTTCCTGTCGTGCGAGCCATTGCTCTCAGACCTCAAAGACCTCGACCTGTTCAATATCGACTGGGTGATTGTGGGAGGCGAGAGCGGCAACCAAGCCCGGCCCATGAGCGCAGAATGGGCACTCAGCGTCAGAAACCAGTGCCAGGAACAGGATGTTCCGTTCCTCTTCAAGCAGTGGGGAACGTATGGCCCAGACGGTATCAAGCGCAGCAAAGAAGCCAACGGGCGACTGCTTGACGGCAAGGAATACAACGGATTTCCCAAAGTCTGTAAAGGAGGCGAAAAATGAGAAGAAAAGATATCAAAGCCAGATATGACGCGATGATGGAAACAGCACCGTACCAAGGGTACGACGGACGCGGCAAAGGCATAGATGTGTATGTCTGCAATAAGTGCGGTCACAAGTTCTACACCGTATATAGAGACAGGGGTGTCACCCCGTTCACAATGGCTTGCGAGGGGTGTGGCAAAGGTACCGCGTTGCACAAGTACACCGTACCCACACGAGAGTTCGACGGACGGACGCACGTCGTTCATGTATGGGTGCGTCCGACATTCAAGGAAATGATGACCCTGCCCAAGAGCTATAGAGAGCATATTCTCAATGGGGGCCTCGTACTTTGGGACGCAATATTGGAGGCAAGCACCATCAAGGGGAGGGTGAAGACTGTCACGAAAAACGTCCGAATGGTGCTCGTCGGCATCTATTGTAATTTCAAATACCGCATTAGTAAACAAAATAATAACATAAAAGATGAAGAATAAAGAAGTTATAGTGACGGTACATAGTACCGAGGAATTGCAGGCCGTTGATAGAAAAGTGTTCCGTTACACCGCAGAGCCTGTAGTCAAAAAGTATATTGAGGATTTCCTTGATAACGACACGGGAGAAGTCGTGTCTTGCGAACGCAATGAACTCATCTTTGAGAGAGGCAGAGCCCTGTCCCCAGACGACTTTTCCATCCTGTTGTTCCACTTGCAGTGCGAGGATGTCACCGAGGTAAAGCTGAGCGATGTCCAGCGCCGGGGAAACGTTGTCGGCGGGTGTCACTTCCGTCTGTGGGCTGTAAAGGCATGCGGTATAAAAAAGTTGAAGATGCTGCTTCGTGCCGACAATGCCCTGCTCGCCTACGAGGTGGCCAAGGACTACATTGAGCTGAACTATGAAGGCACGTTCACCATCGAAGGCATCAAGACATACAACGACTGCTATGTCATCGAACCAGAGAAAGACGATGGGAAGCGGAATATCTCCGCCGACAGATGGTGGTATATAGTCGAAGTAGAATCATTGCAGCAGGACCCCGGCGTAGAGCCCGTTTCACTCGGGACAGGCCGCTTCGTCGTGTTCGCAGAGAATGTGGAAAGTGCCAATGCCATCATCGGTCGTTATATGGCAGAGAACAAAGCCAAGAAGGGCGAGACCGTCAACAATGTCATCCTGCGCACCAAGTCAGCATCGGTCATCAGCTGCAACGTCGTAGTACCCGCAGAATTCTGCTTCGCATACACCAAAAGAAACGAGGAGAACCAATAACGTCTGGCATCCTCGGAATATGGGAGTGGTATTCAGTAAACATGACATTAACAATTAACCAATGTAATAAAAAAATAACAGCAATGAATTATACAACAGAAACAATCACACCCAGTAGGGCACAAGAGTATTGTAACACATCCAAGGGCAATAGAAATATTGCAGAACGAGTAGTAGAGAAATATGCCATGACCATGAAAAAAGGAGAGTGGCTACTAAACGGCATCCCTATCGTCTTCGATAACGATGGGCATCTTATTGACGGGCATCACCGTTTATTAGCCGTTATCAAGGCAGGCATACCTGTTAGTTTCAGTGTAGTACGAGGAGCAGCAGAGGGTAGCTTTGCAACTTTCGACTGTGGCAGACATCGCACATTTGGACAGCTACTCGACATTAAAGGAGTAAAGAACTATAATGCTGTAGCCTCTATCGTCTCTGCGTATCAAACGCTGAAAGACACTGGTCGCCTTTATTGTAACAACGGCTTAGATACGACGACGACTATGCGAGCTCGGCGGAGTAATCAAGAGAACGTTGAGTTATTTAGTAAAGATATGCAAGGTTATGAGCAAGTTGCATCCGTTATGGTTGGTTTGAAAAACAGGACTAATATCTTGCAGATTTCTTGGGCAGGCGGCATGTACTACTACCTTACCCATGAAGGAAACTATAGTGAAGAGGTGGTGTATAGATTTTTCGATAACCTATACTCTCTGGACGAATCCAAGATCGTGCCTATCGAACTACTACGAAAGAGAATAATCAAAACCAAGTTGGCTGGTGTCAAAATGCAAGACAAAATACTCTGGTCGTTGCTTGCCAAGTCATGGAATTACTATATAACTAACCAATCAATCAAGACATTAAGCTTCAGCGAAAATAAAGAGAAAATACAAAAGCTGATTGTTAATCTGCATCATGAATGAACTATTAGACAAATAATGTACAAAAGATAACCACGGAGGCCGCAATGAACCGAAATGAAATCATCAATACAGACTGTCTGGACTATCTGTTAGCCCAACCGAGCGACAGTATTGACTTTGTGCTCACCTCGCCGCCATACGACTCCATGCGCCTATACAAGCGCAAGGTGGAATGGAGCTTCGGCAAGTTCCAGAGCATCGCGGTCGAACTGGCACGGTGCCTAAAGCCTGGCAGCGTCATAGTATGGGTTGTCGGGGACGAGACTGTCAACCACAGCGAGACTGGCACGTCGTTTCGCCAGGCGTTGTTCTTCAAAGACCTCGGGCTAAACTTGTACGACACCATGATTTTCGAGAAGGCGAACCCCATGCCGGGCTACAGGTCGAGCATGTACCGCCAGTGCTTTGAGTATATTTTCGTTCTCTGCAAGGGGGAAATGCGCATATTCAACCCCATCATGGAAAAGACCACCACGACACGCGAGACCATCTACAGGAAAGCGAACAAGTGGAGCATGGAGAATGGCAAGACGACCACAGGGGAACAGCGTCGGCCAACGCCCGGCATGAGATACCACAACAACATCTTCCGATACGGCGTTGGCGGGGTCAGCGTGGATCATCCCGCGACGTTCCCGATGCAGCTTGCCATCGACATGATTTACACCTACACCGATGAAGGCATGACCGTTTACGACCCTTTTGCCGGAAGCGGGACGACCAACCTCGCTGCATACCGCCTCAACCGTTCCGCCATAGGCACCGAAGTGGTGGAGGAGTACGCCGCCCTCGCTCAGAACCGAATCGCTGCGGCCATGGCCCAGCAACAAATCGACTTTGGACTATGAAGAAATCCCACTACAAGAAAGCTATCGACCTCCTGTTCGAGAGGTGGCCGTATGAGAGCGGTTTCGACCCAGAGCATGACATTACGACCCTCTGTATTGCGCCCGCAGAGGGAGAGGAGGGTGACACCAACACCTATGCCCATGTCGAATGCGAGTGCTGGCCGGAAGACGTGAGGTATTCCAAGCCGAAGATAGTGTCCGTCACGTTCAACCTCTCGAAGAAATAAACCATCGACAATATTGACAACAAAACCCCTACATCATGAAGACAATATACATCAACAACCACAACGGACAACTGGTGTCCGAAAACTATCCCAACGTCACCGCGTATGTGCCCAAGGAGGAATACGACAAACTCCTTGAAAGGTTCAATGCCATGACCCGCAAAGCCGAATCCGCGAACCAACAGAGCCACGAGGAAACGAGCTATGAGACCACCAAAGAAAGTAGTCGCATATAGCGAGGAGGGAATAAGGGTGTTCGACAACGTTAAGGATGCCGCCGCCCATTATGTACTCCCTATACATGTCGTGTACACGCTCATTAAGAACGGAAAGGAAATCCCCGGCGGGGTAACCTTCGACTACCAGCGATGGGACGACTGAATCACAGACAACAATAATCGTGTTCAACAAACGTATGCATTATGGCTGTAAAGAAAGACATCGAACATCAGACACAGACAGGTTGCGTCAACTGGTTCCGCTACGTCTATAACGACGCACTCATCTTCGCAGTCCCCAACGGTGGGAGACGGGACCGCAAGACAGGCTCACGACTGAAAGCGGAGGGGGTGCTGGCAGGGGTGGCCGACATCATAATCCTCTCATCCGTAGGCACCATCTTCATCGAAATGAAAACGAAAACCGGCTCACAGGCGGCATCGCAGAAAGAGTTCCAGAGAAAGGTCGAGGCGCTGGGCTACCACTACTACGTCTGCCACTCGTTCGACGAGTTTCAACAGGTTGTTGAAAAGGAACTCGGAAGACGATGATTCGACCACCATTTTGACCACCATTTTGACCACCGAAATTGCGGAAAGACGGAGGAAAAACAACTGAAAAATCAGCAAGTTAAGTGTTTATGAAACACGCCATGAAAAATATTTTTGAACGCTGCAAGTAATTGATATGAAACGTATTAATAGCCATATTCGGACGTTGGCAAGAAAATTTTTTCTCGCCGTATCGGGAAAAGTGTGTACTTTTGTCACGCTAAAGTTTTCGACGGCGGTGTACCCGCCAATGTAGATTGTTCGGGCTTTTTTAATGCCCAAAGATAATGGTGTCTGCCCCGTGGCACGGCTGTAATGGCCTGCCGAAGCCGTCGAATAGCTTTAGCAACGGGTAGCGGACACCTCTTTTTATCCGCAAACGGCACCCGACCGATTCGGGCAACTGCTAACATATTCGACACATGGCAGAAAAAAGTACAGCCGGACGGACGGCAATCATTCAGTACTCTTACGAGGGTACACCAGTTTCCTTCTCACGAGGAGAGGGAGTTAAGGTAAATGCAGTACAAATGGCACAACCATTTGGGAAAATGCCTAAAGATTTCCTTAAAACAAAGGAAACCAAATCATTTCTTAAAGCACTTTCAAATAGGAAGAAAATCCTAATTGATGATTTAGTGCAAGTTAGAGCCGGAGCACCAGAGACGGGAGGTGGTACCTGGATGCACGAGGATGTGGCGATAGAGTTCGCCCGCTGGCTCTCTCCAGACTTCGCCATCTGGACGAACGACCGTATCAAGGAGCTGCTGCGCGAGGGGGTGGCCACGGTGAGCGACGATGACGACACTATCGCCAACGCCATGGCCATCCTCCAGCGCCGCCTTGAGGAGAAGGATCGCCGCCTCCAGGAGAAGGAGCAACGCCTCCAACTGGCCAGCACGACCATCGAGCAGCAGGGGCAGCGCATCGTGGAGCAGCGCAACGAGATTGCCACACTCACGCCCATGGCCGACTACACCCGCGAGGTGCTGCAGTCCACCTCTACCTTCACTTTAACGCAGATGGCCAAAGACCTCGGACTCCGCTCGGTGATGGTGCTGACGGAGTTCTGCCGCAACAACCGTATACTCTACCGGCAGAGCGGCCAGTGGATGCCAACGGCGCAGTACAGCGGACGCGGCTTCTTCGAGACCCGCACGGCCAAGTACGTCAAGAGCGACAACACCATAGGCACCAGCCTCTCGACGGTGGTCACGGAGAAAGGCCGTCTGTTCCTCCGTAAGTTCATGGAGCAGAAGACGCGCCAGGCAGCGGCGCAGGAAGGAGGTGTGGCATGAGCGGCATTGTAGAGACTATCCACGGCAAAATGCTCCAGCCCGACGAACTGGACTTCCAGGGCATCCACGACTTCAACTATCTCACCGACCTTCGGAGCGGGCTGCTCAACAGTCTCATTCAGGCGGTGCAGGACCCCGACATGCCGTCGTGGACGGGGCAGACGCGCCGGGGCATCGTGGCCATGGGCTACATGATAGACGACATCGACAAGTGCCTCACTGACCACCTGCGGGGCCACATCGCCGACCTTGAGCAGTACGCCGGGCTGGTGCATTGCGGCTATTCCGACCCTGTGGAGGACGATTGATGGCGATACACACCAACGAGAAAAGGAGGCTTTGCGGCCTCCTTTTTTTTGTGGCTCGGTAGGGGTGTTCAGGGTCTTAAGGCTGACCTTGCGGGCATTACTGCTACCGCGCTCCTCGGAGCCAATAGATTCCATGTGGGTTCTACGATCCTTCTTCGATCCCTCTTCGTCGGTTGCTTGATTCTGTTACCCCGCCATTCATAACAAACCATACTGTTTCATTTTGGCAACGCTGGCCACCGGCGAACCGACAACGAGCTTTTTTATAGCCTCCAAGTCGTTCTCGCTGACGATTCCTATGTACTCGCCGTCCGAAACAATCCGTCCAACGCCAGTTTCTTTCATCTTGTAGCAGTCCACAAAACGATCTTTGCCTTTCAAGAAGCCGTAGTCGGCAGCTGCGATGGAATACTGCCACGGGCCGATGACCGATTTGAGGTTGTCGTTTATCTCGGTGTTGATGAGAGACAGTGCTACGTAGTTACCTTCCGCATCCTTGCCGAGAATGACGAAATACTTGTCGCGGAAAGTGTCGCCCGCGTTCTTGGGTGTCACACCGTCCGACGGATAGAACCTCATACGATACACACTGCCGGGCTGCACCGTAAGAGCCTTGAGGGTCTTGTTGTCTCCGAGTTCCATATCCTCACATCAACGCTTCGTCCAACTCCAGTGACTCTTTGAGGTACTCAAGAGCATCCGAATTGGCACCCTCCTCTTTGGCGATAGCCACCATGTCCATCTTCTTTGATACGGGGTCGTTGAATGCCCTATTCCATTCGTTCTGGTGGGTGGTGTTTCGTATGGTGTTGAAGTCCATGCGCCCTACTTCGGCCAGTGCGTCATCAAGGCATTCCACCTGGGACCGCGACAGGTAGTCCATGTCGGGACGCTCGTTTGTACTGAACGCCTCGTTCTCAAAATGCACTGCCGCAGCCACCTCGCCAAGTCCGTCGTTCTTGTGATAACGCATTGCCTGTACGTCGCCTCTCGCTATTTTCAAGACATCATACATCGCTGAAGGCACAGGGCCGTAAGGCAAGGCGACAATGGTGTCAGGATACAGAGGGGTAAAATAGCGGGCAAGGTGATATTTTTGTGCGTAGAAAGCCGCCTTTACGATATGATACACGTCGCACTCTTGAGTGCCGCTCCACCGACCAACTATGTAGAGCAGAACGGCTTTCATTACTGATATGTCGTACCTATTTGCCATGATTTTTTTAATCTTTTGCGACTGCAAAAGTACAACTTTTTTTTGAATTGGCAAAAAAAGTTGTACCAACAAAAACCTTGGCACTTTCCCGAAAAAAACCAACAAAAACCTTGGTATTGCATTTTCAGTGAACTATGTACTTTGCAATTAACGTGCCTGTATAACACGAAATATTCGTACTTTTGCAATTTGAATTCAAACAGGAACAATAATGAAACCAGCAGAGGACAGGCTATATCCGAGCGACAATGCCTTTGAAATACCCAGCCTACTCACCGACCGACAGCCGGACACAGGATTGCTGCTCCCATGCGGCGGGTGGGGACAGGAACGCAGGGACAAGAAGAATGTTATGACGTGGCATTTCTACGTCGACGACTACCGATTTGAAAACATCTGGCTTAACCCCGACACCCTCATATCCACCCATTGCCGTGAGGCGGTGGAGCCGAACTTTTCCGTCTATGACACAACGCCCGTGTCCTTCGGGTTGCAGCAGATATACAAGAAACGCTGGATTGCCAGATACTGGCAAGAAAGGGGATTGCGGATTTATGCCGACCTCAATGTAAGTGCCAAGTTTTACGACTATAACCGACTCGGAATCCCCGAAGGATACAACGCTTTTGCCACTCGCGGGTATACCGACCGTCTGGAATACTTGAAGATGGAGATTGATATTGCCCGGCACATATCGGGTTGCGACCACCCCAACATGATAGTTTACGGTGGCGGTGAGGCTGTCCACGACATTTGTTTGCAGACCTCCATCATCTATCTTCCGGAGTTCAAACCCAATATTCGCAGAAAGGAGGCTGCAGATGGCTAAGACAAAGGGCGGAGTCCGTCCTGTTTCGCGCCGCACTACCACCTACCAAAATCGATGGGCTGACTACCAGTCGCTGATGCAGTCGGGCAAATATTCCGACGGCTTTTTCAGCGAGAAAGGCGGTGGTTTCTATGTTGTTGAAAACAGCACGTTCAAGCACAAACCGGAGGAAATGGAAGCCGCCACGCACCTTGCCGATTCCGGCTATAAAGTCTATCTTACAAGCGAGACGGGCCATATCAAGACGAAAGAGGGCGATGTATTCTCCTACTCTTACGAACAAAGCACACCTAAGGATGCAAAAGGCGGCCATGGGGTGAAGAAGTGCCTCGGACACGCAAAGAGCAAGGGTGTCGATGTTGCCGTGATTTACGACAAACACCAGCGTTTCAGTTCAAAGAACATAAGTGCGGGAATCCAAGAGTTTGAGAAATACAATAAAAAGTATAGGTTCAAAAGGATAATAGTGATTGACCATAATGGGAAAGTTCATACGCATAAGCATGAAAGTTAACAAAAGAAGGGACACCCGAAAGCGTCCCTTTTGCGTGGAGCAGAGGCGGACAGGCCACGCTGTGTACTCAACGGAGGGCGAATTAGCCCGATTCCCCCTGACGATTGCCGCCGTCGCCAAGTCCTGTACCTTATCAATTAGTCATGTGTCTTATTCAGCAAAGGCACACATTCTGGTTATGCAGAAGAACGTCTACTGTCCCCACCGAGCGTTACTGGCAACCCTCTCGGAATGACTGGCGATGCAAAGGTACGAAATAAATATCAATTCGGAGAAAAAAAATGAACAAATTAACGTAAATACCACATAAACAATAGATTAAAAACAGACATACAGTATTAAAACCGAGACAACCAACCCAAAGTTTAACAAATCAAATCAAAAATCAACATGACAGCAGAAGAACTTTTGACAGAGGATATCAGCCTTAAGGCGGAGATCTACTCCGAACAGATGGCCTACAATGAGAGAAAGCACGAAGCACGCGTCCGTCACCATAGCAATCTCAACACCGAGTATGCACGCTACTACAAGGAATGCCGAGAGTTGGAGAAACAGCACGATGAGGTTATTAACGTCTATTATTCCAGACGCGATGAAATCGCACTCGAACTCCATAAGATAAGAGCAGCCAAAGAGTTGGCTGAATAATAAAAAGACTGGCAATCAAGGAACTTGCCATAAGGAAATTAGACAAAATAGAAAACACATCTGACATAATAAAGGATGACGACATGGAGAAAAAGAAAGCAACACAGAAGAAGCCAAAGGAAACGACCACCGCCAAGATAAAGAGGAAGGCGGCTAAGGGCACTAATCCCAATATGAAGCATGGCGCGGAGTCCACCAAAAAGGTAATGGCAAAAAAGGTTAAGAAAGCCAAGGCAGATTTTCTTGAGATATACAAGAATAACATGTGCATCGTCGCCACCTCTTGCAGGTGTGCCAACATCTCACGAACTCAGTATTACCAATGGAGAAAAGAGGATGCCGAATTTGCCGCCCAATGCGACGATATAGAGGAGTTGCAAAAGGACATGGCCGAAGCCTCCCTACTGAAACAGATTAAGGACGGCAACACGACTATGATTATCTTCTACGCCAAAACAAAGATGAGAGACAGAGGGTATGGCGAAAAGCAAGATGTCAACCTCCATACTGATGAAGAATTGGATTTCAGCAAGCTCACCGACGAGGAATTGCTCCAATATAATGAGTTGCTGAGCAAGATGCACAAAAGCGACACGCCAACAGAATAACGCACCATGGCCGAAAAGCAGATAGTGATACCGCGCGAGCTACAGGTCAAGATGGAAATGTTCCGTCGTGGCCTATTCGACTTTATCACTGTCCGTGAAGGTAAGAAGCACGTCAAGCAGGAAATGGCGTTGCAGGTGTTGATGGACCACTCCACAAGTGAATTCCTGTACGGTGGTGCTGCCGGCGGTGCAAAGTCATGGACGGGTGCCGCATGGCTGACATTCATGTGCCTACTCTATCCCGGCACCAAATACTTTGTCGGACGTAACGTACTCGCCCGACTATTGGACTCCACTCAGCCGACTTTCCACAAGGTATTTGCCGCCTATGGGGTGCCAAAGCACCTGTGGAAGTTCAACGGCTCTCGCAACTACTTCGAATTCTACAATGGCTCCCGAATAAACCTTATAGAGCTGAAAAGGACACCCAGTGACCCATTCTTTGAGGATTTGGGTTCTATTGAGTACACGAGCGGGTGGATTGAAGAGGCTGGTGAGGTGTGTTTCGATGCCTACGACACCCTCAAGAGCCGTATCAACAGACAGTATAACGATAAGTACGGCATCCTTGGCAAGATATTCATCACGTGCAACCCGAAAAAGAACTGGCTGTTTAACGAATTCTATGAGCCATGGAAGAAACACCTGCTCCCCAGTCAGAAAGTCTATATGCCGTGCCTCGTTCAAGAAAACCCGTTTATCGAAAAGTCGTACATTGACAAGCTGCTGTCAATCTCGGACAAGGTGAAGAGGGAGCGACTTCTGAAAGGTAACTGGGAGTACGACGACAATCCGAACATGCTCTGCTCCTATGACAACATTCTGGCCATGTTCGACAATCCCATCAGCGAATGCGCAGGGGGGACGGAACCGAAGTTCATCACATGCGACGTGGCGCGGTTCGGCTCGGACAGAGCCCGCATTATCGTCTGGCATGGGTGGATGTGGGTAGAGGTACACAGCTTCGACATATCAAAGACCACCGACATCGAGAACTGCATCCGTGCCATGATGAAGAAATGGAGGGTGCCAGCCAAGCAGGTAGTGGTGGATGAAGATGGTGTAGGCGGTGGCGTGGTTGACCATATCGGATGTATCGGCTTCGTCAATGCCGCCCAGCCGTACCCAGACCCGTCGAGCAACGAGAAAGAGAACTATAAGAACGCACAGACCCAGTGCATATACAAACTTGCCGACCATATCAACAACCACGACATAGTGATACCGAGAGATCTGATAAGCCGGGAGGAGGAGGAGCAGATAACGCGTGAATGCGAACAGCTCCAGTCGTGGAACGTGGATAGCGACGGCAAACTTGAAGCAAAACCGAAAGCGGAAATCAAGGAGGATATAGGACGGTCGCCCGACTGGCGCGATGCCATGCTCATGCGCTGCACCTTCGACTACTTGAACTACATCATCCCCGATGATTTGGAACGCAGACTTGCAAAATTTTTAATTTAATCGATATGAGCATAATAACTGTAGTCAAAAATGAAATCAAAGCCGCCGTAGGCTACCAACAGACTTTTGAAGAGCTGATTACAAACGGCGATGTCTCACGGGCAATAAGCATGATGGAAGACCGCTCAGTCCGTGCGGCTGAATGCATCCGCGAGTATGAATGCAACTCCCACAAGATTATGAAGAGGTCGCCCAAGACCATCAGAGACAAACTGGGGAACGTTATCCGCACCAAGGAGCTGAACAAAATCGCCATCCCCTACCCCCTGTACATTAACGAAATCGCGTTGGTGTTCATGTACGGTCGCCCTGTCAAGTGGATTGACGGCACACCCGCCCCTTACCGTGACGAGCGTGCAGCCCTCGACGAAGAGCGCAAGACCTTGGAGGAAGGCAACCCGCGCCTGACAGAGATTGACGCCCGTATCGAGGAGATACAGATGGAGCAGGATAAGATAACGGAGCGGTTCAAGAAATACACCGACCTGATGACAGAAGCCCGCTTCGATGCGCATATCCGAGAGGCAAAGCGTGTCGCCGGGATAGAGGAATGTTCCGCTATGCTCTTCCATTGCTACAGGGAGGATGATACACCGAAGATGCGCATCAAAGTTCTGTCGAAGATGGAGAATGACGATATCTACACCATGTTCGACCAATACGACCGTCTGACCGCATTCGCTTGGGGGTACAACACCGTTGACACAGCCAATAAGATAGTCCACCACTACGACATATACACGGCAGATAGGATGTGGTTCTGCAAGCAGCGGGGGCTTGGTCAGTGGACGGTGGAGGCCAAAGACAACCCCATCGGCAAGATACCTGTCATTGTCATGCTCCAGCCGAGAGAATGGGAACAGACAACATCGCTCATCGACCGAGTGGAGAAAGCCATGTCTTCTGTGGCCGACAGTAACGACCGATTCAGCGACCCGAAGCTGGTTGCCACCTCCGAAGTTCTCAACAAGGAGCATCTGCCGAAAGATGAAGAAGACGGTGAAATGTTCATCGTCAAGGCGGGCGGTGACGTTCACTACCTCGAACGCACAGACAGCAACGAGGCGAGAAGTACCGAGATTGACAAGCTCGACGACCAGATATTGAGCAAGTCGTTCACCCCGAACCTCACCCTCGAATCCTTGAAGGGGCTGGGGCAAGCCAGCGGACGTATGCTTGAGCAATACTTGATACTCGCGAATATCAAGGCAGACAAGCACAAGGAGCGGCACGATGAATACCTGTCAAGGACATCGAGCCTCGTTCTCACCATCCTTGACAGAGTGATAGACATCCCCCACATGGGTTACTCTGACTTGACCGTCCTCCATGAGTTCAGCGAGCCGTTTGGCGAAGATGTCACCCAGATACTCAACGATGCCATCAAGCAGTATAACTCTGGCGGCATGTCCACCGAGACAATGCTGGAGCACTCGTACCTCATCAAGGACAAGAATATCGAATTAGAGCGGCTGGAACGAGAGAAGCAGGAGAGACTAATGGAGTACCAGCAAAAGCAGATGATTGACGCATTCGGTATAGCAGAGTAGCCATGGCAACGAAAACGTCAGACAAAACGAAAACGTCAAACTTAGGGACGTGCCGGGAGTGCAAGCTATCCTACGACTACCATGAGCTGACCAACCACAAGCCACGCAGACCCTTCATGTGCAAGTGTCCGCATGAGAGGTGGAGTCAGTTCCTTGACAAGTTGTGCGTAAACGGCAAATTTGAACGGAAGTGAAACCAGACTACAAGAAGATACGAGACGCGGTATTCGCCTTATGCGAGAGGAACGCCAAAGAGGTGTCCCAGTTGTACGACGATGCCATTATGGAGATAGCCCAGGCGATGAAAGGGCTGGAGATAGACGAGAGCCAGCCGTTCAACTTCGATGATTACGGCTTGCAGGATAAGGTGGACGAGATAATGGACCGTCTTGAAGCGTCTATCACCAATAAAGTGCGCGACGGTGTGGTGGCAGCTTACGGCATGTCGTATGCCAATCGTGAAGCACTCATCAAGTATGCAGTCGGGGAACATGTCTCAGACAAGATAATGAAGCGGTTCCTGCCAAAGCTCAGAGCAGAGCAAGCCGCCAACGTCTTTATGAAGAATGTCCCCACACCGTCGGGGAAGCTGTGGAACGGAGAGACATTGGCACTGATGACAAGTGCCGTTGAGGATGCCATCAAGCAGGGTATGTCGGCCAGCAAGATGGCGACACAGATAAAGAAGTACCTATTAGACCCAGACGACTGGCACAGACGTTTCCGATACAAGGTCGGGGAGGATGAAGAGGGGAACCCCGTCTATGGCCGCAAGTGGAAGAAACGAGAGTGGGACGAGACGACAAAGAGATACTACTGGGTGGACCATAAGCCGGGCGAACCGCACCCCGGCCACGTCGGTGGTTCTGGAGCATACCGCAGTAGCTATAAGAATGCCCTGCGATATGCCCGTACCACAACGAACATCGCCTACAGGACTGCCGATTACGACCAGTACCAAGAGCTGCCTTTCGTCATCGGCATTGAGATTAAGCTGTCGAACAACCATCCTGCGCCCGACATCTGTGACGACCTTGCAGGGGTGTACCCAAAAGACTTCAAATGGACTGGATGGCACCCCAACTGTCGGTGCTACCAAGTACCAGTACTTGCCAAGATGAAGGATGTTGCCAAGATGGTGGATGCCATCCTTGATGATGAAGACCCAGAGGGGGTAGAGTGCGAGGGTACCGTCACGGAACTGCCGGACAACTTCACCGCCTGGGCTGTCAAGAACAAGGACAGAATGGAAGAGGCCGCCGGGCATGGAACGCTGCCGTACTTCATACAAGACAATGAGCAATTGGTGTCACGAACACTCGCCCGTAAAGGCGTGCCCGACAAGGATGTTCACAGCATATTCACCTCTGCTACAAATACCAAAGAGTACCGCCAAATAATACTCAACAGGAAAGCAGAATATGAGAAATATCTGTCCAGCCCGGATTATATAGATGTGCTTTTCAACACACATAACGGAGGACTTACGGCAATTCATAAAGAGCATAATTTCGACCATATCAAGGGAGATTATGAAAAGAATGTGCTATCTGTAGGGTATCGCTCTGGACACTCGGTGGTTCTGCTGGGTGAAGGCGGAAAAGGAAAGGGTGTTTCATACGCTGACGGCATGTGGGACGGAAAGCCGTTTGAAATTGCTGGAGCCGAAACTGCAACATCGAACAATATCAAGAAGGCCCTAAACCATTGTGCAAGCAAAAATGGTGTAAGGGTAGCGGTGGTGTATTTCCCCAACGTAATACCAAACATGCAGGAGATACAGAGCGCGATACGCCGATACTACAGGCTGGTCAATACTAATGCAAACGGCACAACAGATTTTGATGTAATCTATTTTATGACAAAAGACGGAATTATCCACGAGCATAGTAGGCACCAAAAGAAATAAAAACATAAAGGGGGCGGTTCTCCGTCCCCCTCCGTCGGCACCCCAGGCTCCCTTTCGGGTACACCCAAGGATTTTGTTGTCAGTTCAGCCCTTACGGACCCGAACCAGTATTATCAGATCCAAGCGAAACTTGTCTCTGTTTTTCAAGTGCAAAAATACAACTATTTTTTCATTCACCAAAATTTATTTTTTATTTCACTGATATTCTGTTGTATTTATGCGGTTGCTTTTTGTTATTTACTTGTTGTTTGTCGGTTGTTCTCTCGTTATTTAGGGGTGATTACAGTGATGACACACTTGCTGTTGGCATAATGGTGTTTTGGGTCGATTTGGGTATTGCTCAGATACTCTGCGCTCACCCCTATGATATCCTCACCGAACTCTTTGCTGATTGACGATTTCGAGCAAAAGTAGAAGTCGTTCTCCCCATCATGCTTGACGTGCAGGTGCACATGGTAAATCTTTCTTGGCGGCTTGTTCATTTCAGTATTATCTTTGATTGTACGGTAATCGATGGGCGTTTCACGGAGCGGCTACGGAATCCAATCCGAGGCTCCTCCTCCGTATCGCCCCACACATGGATGTCCCCGATGCCAGTGCGCCGATAAAAGCGCATCATGGCATCGAAAACATCCTGTTCGAGCTGTCTCTTGGACTCTTCTATGCTCGTCTTATCCATGCCCGGCTACTTCTTGCCACCCTTACCGCCTTTTTTCTGCCCGCTCGTGGCTTTTTTCTGCGGCTGTGGGTTCTTTGTTGGCTCTTTGGTTTGAGGGGCTTCTGGGGTGGGTTCTGTGGCTTCTACGGGCTTTGAGTCGCCCTCTGAACCCTGCGCACCGTCTTCGGGGTCATCATCGGTGGATGTGGCACCGTCTATGATGGCGGTGGCTTTCTCAATCATGGACTCCACGCGCTCCAGTGCATCCTTGTCGTTCTGTCCGTCGTAGAATGAACGAGCCTCATACAGGAGCTTCCGTTGCTCAATGGCAATTACCCTGTCGTCCATACCATGAATGTCGGCTCCGCTCACCGCGACAATGTGGCGCGTTATTGCGGACGGCAACTCATCGACGTTGGTAGGCGGCTGGAAAGCCACTTCCGTTCTGACTGGCTCGGTCGTGGGTGACTGTCCCCCATCTTGACTGACTGGTGCTGCATCTTGTGCCTCGCTTTCAAGCATGGCGATTTCCTGTTCGAGCTGGTGTTTCTCTACGAGGTAGGCATCAGCTCTGGTGTCCTTGTAATTCTGCTCGGCAATGGCGAGCTTTCTTCTCAGTTCTTTAATTTTTTCCATTGTGTGGTTTGATTTAAGTTAATATTGATGTTATACAGCCTTTCGGCGTGATTTCGTAGCTTTTACAAAGTCGTTTTTATGGCTTTCCAAGATATTGCATATTTCTTGGTATCGCTTTGGCACCTCGTTGCATACGCCCCTACACTGCTTGACATGGAAGTCTGAACGGTCAAGTTCGATGGTGGCAATTCTTGTGTTGCCAGACCTTGCGCTGAGAATTAGGCTTTCCTTACGCTTCCAGTAATTCTCGACGCAGTGGTGCATCGCCTCACCCTCCGCGACAAACTCCTTATAGTTCTGTAGCGGCTTGATGGTGATGTCGCCCGACACTATCACGATAGTGAGCAGCTTGGCATTATGCTTCTTGTACAGACGCTCATACTCCTTCTTCTTTGCCATTTCCTCGCGCTTTCGGGCTGCTTCCTGCGCACGACGCTTTTTCTGTAGTCTCTTGTAGAGCATGTCGTGCATCCCTTTCAAGTCGCCGGGCAGGACATATTTGGGTGACTTGATGTCAAGATTCAGCTGTTTGGTTATATCCAGCGTATCATACCACATCGTCACATCGTCTGGCCTATAATCATGCCTGATGAGCATCTTAATCTGTTCCCAGTATAGGCTTATCTTGTACGATTCAAGGTTGAACCAGATATCGAACCTCTTTGCCTTGGCCAGTGTCTCGTATTTGGGATTACCTATAAGCCGTCTGAACGTCTCCACTGGGAAATAGCTTTTCAGTTCCTTACAATAGCCGTTTCTCGTAATGATTGGCAGTACCTTTTGTCGGGGATAGACAACCGTCGCGCCAAATTCGTAAAAATCGGTATTATACTTGATGGACATAGGCATGTCGTATCTGTATATGTCGCTGTAACAGCTGCACAATCCGACGCGAGGGCGGGCAACGACAATAGTGCTTCGCCCCGGCATCTGGTATATCTGCGACACCTCCCCAATCCAATAGTCTGCTCCCGTGCCTGGCATAGTGGTCTGGAACACATAAAAATTTCGGACAATCTGAAACTCCCATGTCGTCGTGATGAGCTGGAAAGTCTCGCATATCTTCTTGCTCGCACTACGTCTTGGTGAGAGTTTGACATCCAATTCCATGCCGCAATGTGGGCATATCACTTTGTCACCGACCGTGGAGAGAATTAGCGGTCCTGCGGAAGGCGATGCCTTGAACGAGTGTCCGCACTCCAGACAGATATACTCGTCGCTATTCTTTTTCCGCACCAGCGCCTCGTGCTTGAAGCAATGGGAGAACGCGTACCTCTTCTGCGCATCTGTCAGAGGGGGCAGCGTCGGGTGAATCTCCATCGCCTTTCTTTCAAAAGCATTCCGTGGTCTCATTGCAGTAAATCGAATAAAGATGTTTGTGTACCAGCGTTGGCGGGTTGTTCTGCCGCCTCTGTCTTTCTTTTCTTCGGGGCATGGAGTTTCTGATATGCTTCCTCCTCCAGTCGTCTGATGGCGGCCTGTTTGGCCGCTGCCTTATCCTCTTCGGTTGGATTGTAGGTAGCACCATTGTGAGGGGCCGAGACACCATATTGTGCACCCCTCGGAAGTTGCTTAATCACGATATTATCCTCGTCGTAGTAATGCACGGCGAGTCCGTAGGTCGTTGCGTCGTCCATGATAGACGTTGCGCTTTTGCACCTGTCGTACGCCTCACCAACGAGGTATCGGCAACACTCCTTGATGCTCTTACCCTCCTTTGCGTAGGATTTTGCGAACAGCTCATCTTCTGCTGCTCTTTTGTCGAGGTAGGCCTTGATGGCGGCTTCAAATGGACTTAACTTCTGTGTCTGAGCCTTGGTCTGCTCTGTGTTCTGATTCTTTGCCATGTTCTATTCGATTTTTGATTGTTAGCTCTTTGTTTATTCCTGCCAGGCGCATAGCGTGTTGGAGCTGGTGAACGTTGAAAACCCGCATATCAAACGTGATACTCATTTCGGGAATATCCTTGTCATCAACCGTTATTGTCAGATGATACCCTCCCGCCATCTTTTCTCTGACGGAAGTGCTGGTGTATAAGTATGTGCCGGATTGACCCACCTTAGAACTATGCTCGGATAATCCAAGGCACCTTGAATGCACAAACCCGCTATTCTCCAGAATGTCGTCGGTGATAGGGATGGGTTGGAGCCTTTCTGGACTGGCGGGGAAAGTACCCTCCAATGCGTTGCATACCATGATATGTTCCTCTGACGGGCTAATATCACTTATCCGCCCGATGCGTACAGGTTCACCGTCATAGAGAACCCAGTCCCCAAGCATCAATTCTTCCGCTTTCATTTCTTGCCTCCTTTCTTCACCTTGACGTTAGCGGGCAGCTCCCATCCCCTTACCTTGGCCACGGCAATATTGAATAATGCCCAGTCGTCATCGTTCTGGAATTCGACGTGCATGGTGCCCTTCTTGAACCCCTTAATGCGAAAGAAAGTCCAGTCATACCACTGGCCCCACTCCATGTTCATCTGATACACGAATTCATACAGCGTCCGCATCTGGCACACATGCTCCTTGCCTTCCTCGTCACGCTCCTTCCACTGGTACGGCCTGCCGGTGAGGAAACACAATGCTTTGACAATATCGTCCATATCCACATTGCGACCTCTCCCGTAGCTGTTGAGCTTGACGGTGGGGTTGGTGTAGCCGTAACTATACCCCTCGCACATATAGGGCACGATGAACTTCTTGTTGACCATGTGGGCAGAATTGGTCTTCCACTTCTCCCCTACGACGGTATAGTTGTCATCGCTATACTTACAGATGATGTCGAAGGCATCAAGCACGACATCCTGCATGATCTGTCCGCGAGTGCCGAAAATCATTTCCACCATCTTGTAGATATTCTTCATGGTGAACGGCACCGAACACTGCTTCTCGACGAAGTTGTTGATTTTCTCCATTACGCTGCGCGTGACATAGGCATCGAGTTCGAACTTGGAGAAAATCCACCGCCAGGCGCGTTTCTGCAGCTCCTTTCTGAACACCTCCTTAGTCACGCTTCTGTGGGTGCTCCCAGATGTATCGAAAGCACCGAACTGGATGCGGAAAGTCCCGAACGTATCTGTGAGTTTGTTAATCTCTTCGCCAGCAGAAAGGGCGGCATCAACGCGGCTCACTGCTGCAACGTATCGGTTGACGCAATCGCGGACGAAGTTGTACGTGATGATTCCGTTGCCCTGTGCTTCCGGCTCGTCAGCCTCGTCGGTGAAATAGCCGTCAAATTCGTTCTTTCCGTTTCCCGGCTTGTACAGGCGTATAATACCCACGTTCACCTCTGTCTGCCTCTCGGCATCCTTGAACACGTTGCCCAAATAGTCGGAGTGTCCGTAAAGCTCGATGAGGTTGGCTATTTCCTGTTCCTTCTTGCTGCTATAGCAGGTGGTTCTTCCGAGAAGCGAAGCGTTGCACAGAGTGATTATCGTACATCCGTCTGGAGTGATATCCCAAGCATAGAGGATATGGTCCTCTTGTCTGGAGAAAGGAGGGTTCATAATTATCATGTCAATGTGGCTGACATCCTCGGACTGGAGTTGTAGAAAGTCGCTCCCAACGACTCTCACACCCTGCGCAGAGGCTCGCAGTTTGTCGTTAATCTCACACCCCAGCACCTCACGCGCATGGTGTTCATTAAGGTATTTCACTATGTTGCCAGAACCAAAGGACGGTTCCAGTACGACCTTGCCGGCGATGTCTTCCAAGCCGACCATTTGCTCAATGACTTCTACGGGCGTAGGGTAGAAGTCCCTGTTGAATAGATTTTGCCAATTATCCATATTCGATTTTGATTTTGTGTGTTGATTACTTGCTGTAGTTTCTGCTGTCGCAGGTATTCGGGCGATTGTCGCTCCAGTCAATGGAGCCCATAGCCTTGGCGAGGGCAAGAAGCAGGCCCTCATACTCATCGTCCGTGAATCGGTCCTTGCTTGTAAGACTGTCGGCTGCCTGGCGTATCTCTTCGGTCGGTGCCTCGTTAATCAACCATAATACGGACGGGCGCACGGTGGAATATCCATCGCCGTACAGGTTGTAGTAGAACTCGCTCTCGTCTTCGTAGTCGTCATCATTGAAAAAGCGGTACAATACGCGGTCAAACGCCCGCAGGCATTCACCGTTAAGCGAGTCGCACATCCCACTCATGGGGGCAAACTGCTCTCTCATTTTGTCAAGACTGCTTGATATTGACATGATTTCGTCGTAGGCAGTCATCTTTGTGTTGGTCTCATTGTTCATTTTGTTTGAATTTTGATGTTTTGCTGTCAAAAATGTGATTAATTAGTGTTTGTGAAACACGTTGCAAAAATACAAACTTTTTTTCATTCGTACCAAGAAAATTATTGGTTTTTACCGCGATTTACCAATAAATACCTTGGTTATAGTGTTTTATTAAATGTAATTTTTTTTCGTGTCGATATAGCACGATACAGAAAAAATTCGTATCTTTGCCGCAAATTTTATAAAAAATTGACCATGAGTAAATTGTTTCAAACGGTGAAAGACAAATGCAAAGACATGGGTCTTTCTGAGAAGTTTCTTAAGGACATAACCGAAGCGCTCGGTGGTGGACTTATGGAGGATTCTACTGATGAGGAGTTCAATTCTGTCGTGGAGCAGATTGTCAACATTGCCAAGCATTCGCAAGGCGAGTTGACGCGGAAGTTCCAACAGAAAGACGATCCCAAAAAGACAAAGAACGCCAAACAGGAAGGCAAGGACGACGACCCCGACGACCCCAGTGGAGACGGGGACGGAAAGTCCGAGGTTGAAAAGGCCATCGAGAATCTCCGCAAGGAGTTTCGAGACGAGCTCAAAAGAGACCGAGAAGAGCGTACAGCGGAGAAGAAGCGCGAAGAGCGTACTGCCGCCATCAATGCTGCCATGGAAAAGTACAAAATCCCCGAAAAGCACCGTCGGTTCATTCAGAATGTGCCGGACGATGTAGAGGATGTTGACAAGTACATGAGCGAGTACGCGCAGGGAGTGGTCACAGAGAGCCTGCCCGATGGCGGTGATGGTCAGCGTAAGGTCCCGACGCAGAAAGAGACGGAAGAGACTGGCAAAGGCTGGTTCCGTCGTCTCACGGGCAAAAATGAACAACAAACTAACTAATCATCAACATCAACATGAAAACACGTAAAAAGAGTTTTGCCGGAAGCAGACCCGTCTATACGGTCAGCCCTGTTGTCGAAATCGGTGGGTACACCATCGACAAGACCAAGCAAAACCTCGTTGTCGGTGACGTTATCCCAGAGGGTACGCTCGTCGTGCATGACGATGAAACGCGCAAGGTGGTGCTTGTCAAGACTGGCAAGGTCAAAGCCATCGACTCAGTTGACGCGAAGATTGTCACGCTTGAGAGTAATGACTTTATGAACCCCAATTTCGCTCCCGGCGACAAGGTTGCCAAAACGGCTGGAGGAGCCTATGCCAGCGCAATCTCCATCGTGAGTGTGGTGGACGGTGATGACGGCTATGTCGTCACCCTTTCTGCCGCCATCAGCGGTCTTGCCGTTGGCGATGTGATTGGCGAGGTGGTCAAGGACGGTTCAAACAATTCCGCATTCCCTGTGGGCACAGCCCTCACAATCTCCCCCGTAGAGGTGAAGCAGGAAGAAATCCTCATCGACATCACCGCCAATACTGGCAATGGTGCATGCTTCATCCGTCGTATTCTACCCATCCATGCCGCCCAGTTGTCTGACAACGGCATGTTCCTCAAAGCCAACCCGTCAGTTCGTTTCACCAACAGCAAATAAGGAGGTAACAAATGGCAAACAAGTCGATTTTTGTAGATAACATGAGCATTCTCCTCCGCAACATGGCCCCCATCGACCTCATTGGTTCCGTAAAGGTCATGTTCGACGAGTACGAGAAGAATGAGATTGCACCGTTCCAAGAGACTTTCGTTGACAAGTATTTTACTTTCAACGCACCCCAGATGTCGCTCACTGCCGAGGCTCTTATGGGCCGTTACAGCTTCCGTATCATGGCTTCCGTGCTCGGACAGGAGTCCAAGACCCCGCTCCGTGCCAATAAGGGCTTTGACCTGTGGACTAAGGAAATTCCCCGTCTCGGTCACAAGTTCGTCATGAAGGCCACCGACCTGCGAAAGCTGGCCGCAGTCATCGACAACCCCAACATCACCGACGCACGTAAGCGCAAGGCTCTGGAGGATTCGTTCCTCAGTCAGATTAGAGACGCTTACCTCGGTGGTAAGGACACCCTTGACTACATCGTGCTGTATTCGCTGTTCAACGGCGGTGTCGTGAACTTCGTTCCCAGCATCAACAACCCGCAGGGCATCGAGTACCAGATTGACTACGGCATGCCCACAGAGAACATCATGGTGTCTGACAAGCTCTGGAACACTGCCAACAGCACTGCCGGGAACCTCGACATCTATATGCAGTTGCAGGATGTCTGTCGTGACATGGCCGACCATGGCCGTGGATGCAGCGAGATTCTGGTTGACCCCGCCATCTACTCCTTTATGACCCGTGAGCTGGGTGTCCGCAAGGCCACCTACGGCACCGACCGTTCCTCGGCCATGGTGCGTGATGACGACTTCCAGAACACCCTTGCCGGATTTGGCATCGCCCCAGTGCGTACCATCCGCAAGCGTGTCGGCATCGAGGTGGACGGTGAGCCGAGTACGCTCAACCCCATCAATGCAAACAACATCGTGTTCCTGCCCGAAGTGGAGAAGCTGGGCGAAGTGCAGCCTGCTGTCGAGGATAGCCAGCTGATCAACGACCCCAACACCGTGGATGCTGGAGTCAATGACGGCTTCGTGCTCTCGAAGTGGAGTGTCGGCGACTCGTCCGACCAGCAGCCCGCCGAGTACACCCAGTGCGTCGGCCGCATGCTGCCCATCATCACCGAGATTAAGGGAGTGCGTTCCCTGCAGGTCCGCGGTTTCGAGGAACACTAAGTTGTGAATTGCTTAAAAAGTGAGCCAAAATGACGAACCTTGAGGCATTAATCGGAGAAGTCGAACCGTACACTGTCAGCCAGTATGCATACAGCAAACGGTTGCTTGATGCAGGGCTGTCGGAAAGCGGTGCCTATTCGGCTGGCAACAAGAGGGACATAGCGCGGTGCGCGGTGTCCATACTCGTCAGTCTGCTGCCGCTCACCGGCGACCGTACTGGCAAGACCTCTCAGCAATACAGCCGTGAAGGTCTCGAAGACCGAATCCAGCAGCTGTGCGAAGAGAACGGACTCGACCTCCCCGAAGGCCTTGCGGTCCCGACCGTGGAGATACACCCTTCAATCATCTAATCCATGTTCTACAACGCCACGTTCCGATACAAGAAGAGTGCCCAGCCCGCCCGCGATGCCAACGGCTTCTTGACTGACAGCCCGGCCAGCGAGTATGTGGATGGTGCGCTCTGCCAGGCGGAGCGTGTCGTCCCGGCAAGGCACCTCATAGGGACGGACGGACAGGAGTTCGCCTATTCCTACGAGGTGTTCATGCCGAGGAACTATAGCAGTGTGCTGGAGATTGGCGATACGCTGGAACTGACATTTGACACAGGGCATACCGCCACGGCTCCCATCGTCGGCATAGACATCACGAACAAAAAAACACTTGTGGTATGGCTATAACTGCGAACTTCAATCCCCGCGACGCGGTACGTTCCAAGATGGACGCATTCAGAGCCCGATTTGAAAAGGCTCTGCTGCTCGTCTTGAACGAACTTGGTGCGGAACTTGCCAAGACCGCGCGGGACATGCACACATACACTGACCGCACGGGCAACCTTACCAACTCGATATGGTACGCCGTGATGAAAGGCAGTCGTGTCGTGTCGATGGGAGGGGAGCGTGAAGATGGCGAAGGTGCCGAGAAGGCCAAGGAAGTCATCTTGAAGATAGCGGGAACCGCCGCAAGCAAATACACCCTTGCCGTCGTGGCGGGCATGGAATATGCCGCCTATGTCGAAGCCAGGGGCTACAACGTGCTAATCCCGGCAGAACTGCAGGCCAACAAGGAATTCGTGCCGCGCATGAAAGAGCTGTTTGCCAAGGCAGATGCCAAGCTAAAGGAAATGATGAAATGACAACCTCGGAGGAAATAGCCGTCAAAGTGCGCGAAGTGCTTCTTGCCGCCCAGATAGCGGGCGCGACCGTGGAGTGGAGCCGTCACGGGTACGACACCACCAGCGAGATTGTCATTGTGCCCCATTATTCCGACGGCGAGGGGTCGGTGCGCAGTGCCGTTGTCATGGTGAACATCCACTGCCCAGACAAGTTTGACGGCAAGGCCTACGAGCCGGACTTCAACAGGCTGACAAGCTTGAAGAAGTCGGTCACGGACGCGCTGAAAAACTATGTGTGGAAAGGCACGGGCATCAACTGGGAGGTATCCAGCCTAAGCCCGCCCTTACAGGAACCCGACCACCACGAGCATTTTGTGAACGTGCGTGTCACCGCTCACATCAGAGAAAAACAAAACTAAGTAAATAATTTTAAAAACCAAGCAATATGGACGTAAGAACAATTGGGCTTCACAAAATCTACGTAGCCCCTATTACCGACCTGAGCTCAACGGTCATGCCTGACAACAACACTGCCAATGACACCCATTGGGTTGACCTTGGTGACGTGTACGAGGGCACCGCCAAGCTCACGGACGATGACCCCGAGGTCACCACCCACAAGTCGGAAACCTCGGCCAAGAAAATCACCTTGAGCGACCCCGGCGACTGCAAGCTGGAACTCTCGCTGATGGACCCCACTCTTGAAGAGTTGCAACGCCTGTTCGGTGGCACCATCAGCACTGTCACCGTTGGCGGTGAGAGCAAACAGAAGTGGACGCGCCCGCGCAACTATCAGCCGAAATCCTTTGCCTATATCGGCATTCCCGAAGACGGCGACAGTACGATGTGCCCGGTCGTAACCATCGTGCCTAAGTTCGAGATCACCTATAGCAAGACTGGTATCATGCTGGTGCCGATGACCATCTACCTGCAGGGCGATGTCACCTTCTCGCCCGAATACAGCACGACCATCGACCCGCTGTACCACGCCTAACCCTTTAGGATAACTACTATCCACTATTCGATTTTGTGCAGGGGTGTGGGGCAAAGCCTGCACCCCATTTTTTAAAACAGAACACCATGAGCAAGAAGAAAGAAGTACCGAATAACGAACTGACAGCCCGCGAGGCGTTGATGATAGAGCAGGAAGCCATCAACACGCTGCATCAAGTCGGGATGTCCGTAAAAATACCCCTACGCAGACACGATTTCGTCCGTCGCGGGTGGATGACCCTCTTTCGTGAGAAAGTGTCTGAGAAGCCCAATATCAAAGCCCTGCCGGGCGATGTAGAGGTAGTGGAAACCCAACTGCCAAACCCGAAGGCATTGCAGGACAACGTGACCGCCTATGTGGCCGACGTGCGCATACGTCCGCTGATGGTTGACACCATAGACATGATACGGTCGAAGTTCATAGACATATCGCTCTGTGAAACCGACATTATGAAACTCATAGAGAGCAACGACGGCTCGCTGTTGAAATACAGCGACTGGATGTGCGAGGTGCTTGCTGTTGCCACCATCAACGAGGGGCCGAGGGCGAAGAGAAAAGACTTGGATGCCTGGCGTGACTTCTTCAAGTCGCACCTCTCCAACTCGCGGCTTTACCATCTGACAAAGATAGTGGTGGCGATGCTCGACACCGCGTCTTTTATCGCCTCTATTCGATTGGTGGCGGGAGTCGGCACGACGGCACCGCGGAGCACGGAACGGATAGAGCAAAAAACGTCGAAGGACTGAACTCCCCTTGGGGGAACCGAGGTGCCATCTGCGAGCACTTCGGGTGGTCGTGGGACGAAGTGCTCCACAAAGTATCGTGGATAAACATACAGCTGGCACTCGCAGACGGGGCCAGGATAAAGGACAGGGACGGAAAGGAAAAGAGAAAGGACAGCAAAGGGAAGACGGGCAAGATGACACAGGAAGAGCTAAGAGAGTTTTTCAACAATCGTAATGCACTAAAAAGACGCTAACAGATGAATAGTTTCCAAGGAGACCTCTATTTCACAGCCGGGATTGACGACAGTCAGTTCAACATATCGGCAGAAGCCATGGAGCGCAGGATGCAGCAGATGTCGTCCACCGTACAGGCCGAAGCCTCGGACATGGAACAATCCATACAGGACTTCGCCAAGCGCGGGGCGGAGTACATAACCACGTTCCTCGTCGGCAAGGGCATGTATGACCTTGTCAAGTCCATTGTAGAAGTCCGTGGCGAGTTCCAGCAGTTAGAGATAGCCTTTGAGACCATGCTCGGCAGTGCGGACAAGGCCAACGCCCTCATGTCCCAGCTGACCGAGACAGCCGCCAAGACACCGTTAGACCTCAAAGGTGTCGCCAACGGTGCCAAACAGCTGTTAGCCTACGGTACAGCAGCTGAGGATGTCAACGACACGCTTGTGCGCCTGGGCGACATAGCCTCTGGGTTGAGCATACCGCTCAACGACATGGTGATGCTCTACGGCACCACCATGACGCAGGGTAGGATGTTCACGCAAGACCTGCGCCAGTTCATGGGGCGCGGCATACCGTTGGCCGAGGAACTGGCAAAACAGTTCGGTGTCACCACAGACAAGGTGGGCGAGCTGGTGACGGCTGGCAAGGTGACGAGCAAGGAGTTCAACGCCGCCATCATGGCCATGTCGTCGGAGGGTGGCAAGTTCTACAACTTGATGGAGAGGCAGAGTGCGTCGCTGACCGGGCAGATATCCAACCTGTCGGACGCATGGGACGTAGCCCGCAACAACATCGGCAAGTCTATGGAGGGCATAGCCGGTGATGCCATATCCATGACCACCTCGATTGTCGAGAACCTCGAGCCCATCCTGCATACCGTCCGTGCCATTGCCATCGCTTACGGCTCCTACCGTGCCGCCCTTGTCTTGAACACCCTTGCCACCAAGGGAGAGACAGGCGTGGCACTCATCGACAACACCGTCAAGAAAGCCAAGGTGCAGATGCTGCGTCTGGAAGAGAAAGCCACCAGTGGTGCAGCCGAGCGCATCAAGGAACTCAAGAGAGCCCGGCAGGAAGAGATAGAAGCCTTGGAGCGGCAACTGTCTGCAGAGGAGCGTCTGAACCTCGTCCACCAGGCGCGTATCGCCAGTATCGGGCAGGTACTGACCGAGACGCAGAAATTAGAGTTGCGCAACCTTGGCCTGACCGAGAGCAGCGAGGATTACGAGAAGATAGCCCTCTCGATGATGAGCAACGAGCAACGCCTTTCGGTAGAACGTGCCGAGCTCACCAAGAACACGGGCGAGTACATCAGCCGTCTGAACGAGGCCGTAGGAGCCAAGACAAGCAACGTCAAGGCTATCGACGACGAGATAGCCAAGACACAGGAGGAATTGAAATTCGCTGTCGAGTACCGCAATGTGGTGCAGGAACAGGTGTCGGCATCGCGTGACCGCTGCAAGGCGTTGGAGAATGAGATTATCAACCTTGACCTCTTCGGTGACGCGGAGGGTGCAGCAGCCAAGGCCACGGAGTGGAAAGCCGAGAAGACGCGCCTTGCCACGCTGGAGGAAGATCTGAGTACCGCCGCCACCGCTGCCAACGAGAAGCAGACCAACCTCGAAACCCTTGTCAAGCGGAGGAATGCAGCCGCCACCGTGGGAGGTGCGGCAGCTGACAAAGCCGGGGCCGTGGCCAAGACGTTGTTCGCCCGAGCCTCACAACGGGCGGCGATAGCCGTAAGGACGCTGTGGGCTGCGATGAAAGCCAACCCCCTTGGGTGGGTGCTCACCGCCTTCGGGGCGGTCATTGCGGCGGTGGACCTGTTCCGCTCCAAGTCGAAGGAAGCCGAGACAGCCGTGGAAGACTACAACAGCGCGATCCGAGCCGAAAAGAACGAGCTTCGCACCTTGATGGACATCTTGGATGGTGCGGACGAGAACACCGCCATCTACAGGGACACCGTAGATAAGCTGAAACGGCTGGCGGAGCAGTACCACGTCACCATACTTGACGAGAATGGTGCGCTGCGGGAGCAGAAAGAGATATATGAAGAGCTGTCGGCCGCCATACGCGAGACCACAGGCGAGAAGATACGTGCCAAGTATATAGAGAAGTACAACAAAGAGAAAGACACCGCCCTTGAAAGCGAGCTGGAGAGCCTTATCAAGTCGGGCGGGAGAGCGAGCTACTGGCAGATAACGTCCGATGCCGCCAACAACAGGACTGCGTACCGCAGACGGGCGAAGAGCATCCGCAACATGGATGAGAGCGAGTGGGTGACGGCCTTTGAGCAGATGGCAGACACCGCCGAGCGGATGCAGGAACTTAACGCCACGGAGTCGCAGGAACTCTACAACAGGACGCTGAACCAGATATTGCAGTACATCCAGCGTGTCAGCGGTGCCACCGACGAAGAGATGGGCGGCATACGCGACACCGTGGTGGAGACTTTCGGCAACGTCATCAATGCCGCCGAGGAAGCCGACAGGAAAGTGTCCCATCTGGGAGACATAGGCTTCTCCAAGGGCATCAAAGAGCAGGCCGACATAGCCAAGATGTCGGTGAAGGAGCTGGAAGACAAGATTGCCGACGTGACCAACCAGCTGGAGATACTCGCCAAGCAGTCGGGCAGCGGCATACTGCTGCCTGGCATGCTGCCCACCCAAGGCAATGCGCCCACGCGGGCACCGTTCCTCGATGCGGCATCGCAACAGCAGTACGAGAAAGAGGAGGAGAGGAGGCTGCTCCAAGAAGAGCTGAACCGACGCAAGGCAGAGACCAAGAAGAAAGAGCTGAGTGACGCAGAGAAGAGGGAAGCCGAGAAACGTGAGAAGGCGCGGCAGGAAGCAGCCCGCAAGTTGCTTGACATGCAGCTGGAGAGCCAGCGGGCAGAGATTGAGGCCATGGAAGACGGCTATCAGAAGCGCATGGCCCAACTGGAGTTCGAAAGGAAGCAGGAACTTGCCAAGATAGACAGGGATGCCGAGGAGCTGAAAGCGGCGAGGAAGAAAGCGGGCAGGAAAGCGGAGCTTACCCCAGAGGAAGAGAAGAACCAGCAGACGCGCCGGGATGCCACCAACGAGAAGTACGGCAGAAGCAGGTTGCAGGCGGCAGAGGATGAGATAAGCACCATGCGCGAGAAGTACCGCGAGTATGAGCGGTGGGTTGAAATGGTGGGGCAGGATGCCGCCGACAAGCATTTCAGAGGGCTGAGGGAGGCGGGCGACAGCTTCAGCGACTGGGTGCAGAGGCAGATAGCCGAGTTGGAGGCGAGAAAGAACCAGTCGCCCACGGACTTCACGGATAGCGATGAGAAGGCACTGGGTGCGTTTGGCGATGCCTCCAAGGGAGCAGACGAGCTGGACTACTACGACAAGCTGAGAAGGGGCATAGAGGGCTCCATAGCGGGGGCCACCAACCTCACGGCGAAAATCAAGGAACTGAATGCCGCCATAGACAAGATAAAGAAAGACCCGAAGCTGACGAGCGAGCAGAAGGCGGCGCTGGGGCTGGAGTATGCCGAGCAGCTCATCAATGCGGAAGACGAGAACCAGCGGCGGTTCAATGAGGCCTACCAGATGTACTCCAAGACGAGGCGCGAGACCGTGGAGCAGTACCAGGCGGACATAAAGAAACTGACGGACAGTGGCGACACCTTTCAAGCCGAGCAGGTCAAGGCAGAAATGAAGCGTTCCATGGCCGACCTTGGCGAGAACTTCTTGAAGAGCCTTTTCGGCGAGGTGTTCAGCGGCAAGGCAACGACCAAGGCGATACGTGCGGCCGTGAAAGACCTTGGCAAGATAAAGGGCATGGACTTAGTGACCTTCAACAGCACCTACAACACCGACTTCACCAATGAAGAGCTGGAGGAGCTGAAAGGGAACATCGACAAAGTCAACTCGTCGCTGAGGGACATGGGGGGCTACAGCATAGCGGACGCTTTCAAGGACATCAGAGACGGGCGCATTGCCGGGGACTTGGAGAAAGTGGCGAGAGGGACGCAGCACATCCAGAATGTGTTCAGCAACTTCACCAACGTAGTCAGCACCCTGTCGTCGGCACTCAACGACCTTGCGGAAGCCAGCGACAACGAGAACCTAAAGAACACGGCCAAGACTGTGAGCCAAGTGAGCAATGTGCTCAGCACAGCTGGGCAGTGGGCCAGCATGGGTGCGAGTGTGGCGCAGGGTTGGGGAGCCCTTATCGGCGGCATCCTCGGTGGCGGTCTGGGTGTTATAACGGAGATATTCAAGTCCAGCCAAGAGAAGGAAGAGCGACAGGCCAAGGCGGCGGAAGAGGGCATTGAATACCAGAAAGAGGTGGCAGACCAGCTGGTCAGCATACTGGGGGCCGTAGAGAGCCTGCAAGATACCGTCACCTCACTGAACTATGACCAGTTCAGAGCTTCCATCAAAGACTTGATAGAGGAATTAAAAGAGGGGAAAACCCTTGAATCTAAGGGATGGAATGACAAATCCCTGTGGAAGTATCTGTATGACTCAATCAAAGGCAGCCAATTCAATACGGGCAGTGCGGTTTTCAATCAATACGGACCCGATACCAATGGCATCTGGAACAGATTTGTGCGGACAGGCCTCATCAGTATGAGTGAAGCCCAAGAGCGGTGGCAGGCGGCACGAGGTGAATCCAACACACAGAACTTCTGGGAGCAACTGAGCGACTTCTTCAACTTCGGCACCACCCACAGCGAGCACTTTGATGCCGAGTTGATGGGACGGAACACCGCTGAGAGCATAGCCAACTATCTGAACTGGTACTTTAGTAGGTACACTGACGAGCAGCAACGGCTCATTGACAGGCTCCAAGATATATACAACCAGCACCCATACGACAGCCTCCAGTACTTCAATGCCGAATACGACGTGTACAGGTCGCAGCTGAACGAACTGCTTGACTGGAAGAAAGTACTGGAAATGCTCGGTGAAGACACCAGTGAGATTGATAAAAAGATAGCCGAGCTCGAACAAACCATGTCAGAGGGTATCAAGCACATGGCAGAAGGCCTGTACGGCATAGACATGCTGGGGTTGGTAGAGGAATGGATATCCATCATTGAAGAATTCGGGGACGACGTTGACGGAGCCTTTGACAAGATAGACGAGGGTATTGACAGGATGATTGCGAACATGCTAAAGAAGCGTCTTATCGTTGAGCCGATGCTGGACTATCTCGACCAAATCTTTGAGCGGTATGAAGACGAGAACGGCAATATAGACGATGACGACTTTTTAGCCATCGCCCGAGAAGTGGGAGCTGCCAAAGATGAGTTCAAAATAAAGTGGCAAGCCTATCTCCAAGCCCTGCGTGACAATGATATCTCCTTTGACAACCTAATCGGCGACCCGACGACTGTCACGGGCTCGGTACAGAACATAAGCGAAGAGACGGGCGGGGTGATAGCCGGAAAGATGAACGCGGTGGTGATAAACCAAGCGGAGGGGGTGAGCGTGATGCGGCAGCAGCTGTTAGTCCAGTATGAAATGCGCAACTCGCTTGTCGCGATACAGGCTGACGTAGCGGCCATCAGGCAGCGGTTTGGCAACACAGCCACGCCGAACCCCTATCTGCACCAAGGAATTGTTTAACTGAAAAATATACATGACATGAGAGTATCGACAGAACAGATGGTAATGTACCTGCCCTTTGACGACGAGAGCGGGCGGGTCTATGACTACTCGCCAGCGCGGTCGTCGGCAGGAATCACGCTTGGCAGTGGATGCACCCTTACCGACGATGCCGTGATGGGCAAGGCGTTGCGCATGGAGGGCGTGGATGCCGACTGCATCATAGACGAGAACCGACTTGACCTCGCGGGCGAATGGACGGTGGCGATGTTCATCAAGCCGCCGGGCGCGGAAATAGCCTTTCTGGTGAATTGTTCCAATGCCTCCCAGTCACACAACCACACCCACCAAGTCAGCGCGGGAGAATGGCTGTTTGTGGCCTTGGAGCGGTATTTGTCGGGCGGTGGCTACCGTGTCCGCGCCATGGTGGACACATCGGTGGTCTATGACGAGCCGTGTCCGAACACCCCCGTCAGTTTCAGCATGGGCGACAGTGGTAGCGGAAGTGTGGTCATTGACGAGTTGAAGATGTGGAACAGGGGGCTGTCGCTGGTGGAGCTGAACCACCTCCAGCGGTTCGACGACGACGTGGAATACTACATCAACGGCAAGAACTTCAAGGAATTCGGAGTTGAGGTGTCGAAGACCCCCGACCTGCTGGACTGGCTCAAGCGGAAAGAGCCCACGGAGATAGACTGGCCGGACTACCACGGCAAGGTCATCGACTTGAACAACCCGCGCTACGAGGCACGGGAGATAACGCTGGAGTGTTTCATTACGGCCACGAACAACATGAACTTCGTGATGTGGCTGAGACGCTTCATGGAAGAGTTCCAGTTCAAGAGCGGCACCCAGAGGCTCACCTGCATCTACAGCAGTGCGGCGCGACCGTTGGTGTACGACATCTACCTCGACGACAGCGTGGGCATAGACAAGACATGGAACAGTGTGTTGATGGTGGGCACCTTTGAGCTACACCTCGTGGAGCCGTCGCCCGTGAAGAAAGTCCTGCGGCATATCAGCCAGGACGCTGACAGCTATGCGGTGTTCCGTCTCACCACGAGCCTCAAGGTGCAGGTGACGTGGGGCGACCACAACGCCACGGAGTCCGTGGCCAAGGCGTGTGAGACCAGCACCGACGGTGTGAACTGGACCACGCCCGACAGGTCGAACCCCTCTGCAAACCTCAGCGGGAACGGGCTGTGGGTGCGTCACAAGTACCCCATGCCGGGGGAATACGACATAGTCATCCACGGCGTGATAGAGCGTGTGACGAACTTCCAGACAGATGAAATCATAGTGTACGACATGCTTGCCTAACTACAGCCATGGAACAGCTAATAGTGCATCAGAAGAGGCTTTCGGGCGGCGTGTACAGGTGGACTGAGCTCGACCTGTTCTCGCAGGACCCGTACCGATGGGTGACGGCATGCACGTGGAAGTGTACGCTGATGGCAGACGACTATGTCAGCATCAGCTTCATCAGCCACGAGTATGTGTCGTTTGCCGTGGGCGACTGGTGCATCATCAACGGACGCTTCTACTCCATCCGCTCGATGTCGGACGTGACGCGCAAGGGTGAGAGTGTGTGGGATTACAACGTGGTGATGTACGGTGTCACATACGAACTCATCAAGTGTCTGTTCCGCAACTGCGACATGTACGGACGCTCGTCCACCTGCCACTTCGACCTCACCTACACCTTGGAAGAGTTCATCAAGGTGGTGGTGTACAACATGAACAGGGACGCTGACGAGGGGCTGGAAGAATGGGAGTGGGGGAACGGTGACGGCTTTCCATGGCCGGACACGGACCCCCTCACGATAAACTTCCAGCGCGCCAACTGCCTTGCCGCCCTGCAGGACATCTGCAAGAAGTTCGACTACGAGTTCCGCATCACGCAGCGCACGGTCGGCGGTCGTCTGGTGAAGACCATCACCGTCGGGGAGTTTGACAAGACACCGCAGAACTCCAAGGCGTTCGCCTACGGGCAGGGCGAGGGGCTGTACCAGCTCAAAGAATGCAAGGTGGACGACAGCACCATCATCACGCGTCTGTGGGTCGAGGGAGGCTCGGAGAATGTACGCAGCAGCTACAGGAACTATGCCCAGCGCCTACAGCTTCCCCTCCGTAGGCTCAACCAGTATCGGCACGACTTCGCGGACGGCTCGTCGGTGCAGCCAAGTAGTGACAGCATCGGCATCACGGACGACAACAAGCGGTATCTGGAGGATGCCGAACTGATAGAGCGGTACGGCATCATAGAAGACAGCTACCAGACCGACGAGATATATCCGCACTTCGTAGGCACCGTGCATTCGGTAGGCAGCCAGTGGAGCGGGGGCAACGCCCGTCTCCAGTTCAGAGCGGAGATAGGGTTCGACCTCAATGCCCGCTGGGCGCGGCAGGGCACGGCAGGCTTCGAGGCAGACTATTCGGAGTGGTGCTATATCAACGGCTACTATCGCGACACCTTGGACGACTACGAGCGGTACTGCCTGCTGCACAGCTACACGGACGAATACCACCAATACCTCACGGCACATAACTACACGGAGGCACAGCTGCCATACGCCGGATGGACGGAGCTGATAATGCAGGGGCTTGTCACCTCTCAGACCTATAGTGCTTTCGAGCAGGAAACGGGCAACGCCCTCAACGCCTACCGTTCCATCAGCGAGGGCAGCACGGCCAACACCAAGTATCTTGTGGACTCCAGCACCTGTGCCAAGATAGCGTTCACCACTGGCAAGCTCTCGGGCCAGACGTTCGACGTTCACGCCTTCGAGCAGAAGACCGTGGGGGGCACGGTATATGGGCAGTTCACCCTCAACGAACGGGCGGAGGAAGACACGGGCACCGTCATGCCCAGTCCAGACGACACGCCCGGCCAGCCGTTCCGCTTTACCATGGGCGACCAGTTCAAAATTGTTGACATCTTCCTGCCATACGAGTACTATGTGCGGGCGGAGGAAGACCTGTGGTATGCCGGAAAGGAACGGTTTGAGGAGGTGAAGCAGGCATCGTACAAGTACGACTTGACGTTTGAATACGAATTCATCATAGAGAACGAGGCCGACCTGCTCGCCCTGCTGCCCGGCCAGTACATCAAGATTGCCGACGAACGGTTCTTTGCCGCATCCAGCGGGTACACGAAAAACATGCGCATATCGGGCATAGACATAGACCTGCTGCACTACAGCCAGTTCAAGCTCACGCTTGACAGTGTGCACAAGCTGAAACGGCGGTACGTCGGCAACAACGTCATAGACCTCAACGCGGGTCGCGACATACCTTTCATCATCGGCACCGCCCTTGATGACGGGCGCAGGTGGCTTGACCCCGGCAGCACGAACACAGCCGCCAATCTCAGACGGTACATCCTCGGAGGCAGCAACACCCTGCGTCCCGATGTTATAGCCGACGGCAGCATCATAGAGCGTATGCTTGCCAACGGAGCCGTCACCAGCGTAAAGGTGCAGCAGGGCATCATCCTGTACGATACCAACGGCAACGCGATGCTCGACCTTACCAACCTGCGCATAGGGCAGACCTTGAAGGTGGGCAACCGTACCAGCACCCTACAGGAGGATGTGGAGAGCATCGGGACTATGCAGGTGGCCATCGCGGGGAAGCTGGATGCCGAAGTATCCATTATCGACGCGGGCAAGGTGCTGGTGGTGGGTTCTGACGGCAGTATCACCCCAGAGACGCTTGACGACACCTGCGAAGCGATGACGGCTGCGGAAGTAAGCGAAGCAACAAGCGATTAATAATAATTATCAATAACTTATATTATGGCAACAAAGAAATTTTTAGACGCAACAGGAGTGACGCTCCTATGGCAGAAAATCAAGTTGACATTTGTGGCAAAGGAAAGCGGGAAAGGCTTGTCACAAGAAAACTTCACCTCTGCCGAAAAGACCAAGCTGGCAGGCATTGCCGCAGGTGCCACGGCCAACACTGGCACCGTGACT
>JAFRRK010000098.1 GCA_017428115.1 Bacteroidales bacterium
AAGTTTATTATGGACATGAACGAGCAGGTTTTTCTTCTTTTCGATTGCGCAATGGGGTTCCATTGTAATTGAGAAAAGAAGAAAAAGATGCCGTTCAGGTGCTTTAAGAAAATCATTGAATTAAATTTAAACAGCTTCTTAGTCCTTACTTCTTACCTCCAAAGTCACGTGCACCATGTCGCCAAAGCCCTTGCCTATCTTCTGGCGGATATCCTTGCGCACACCTATAATATGGCAGGGGGTGCCCATCCGCACCACCTGCCCGTCGTAAGGCTCGCCGTCGAACGTGGCATGCACCGCCACACGTCCCTTGCCAAACGTCGCCTTCACATCAAAAGGCACCTCCACATACCCCGCATCCATCGTCCCATTCTGCACGATGACGGCATCAAATTCTATCATAACTATATATTATTATGAATATAAGTCCCGAAAATGACTGTACGACAATAATGTGACGAGCTCTATACCAACAGACTACAACTGCTAGAAGCGTCCATGCGCGCCGCCGCCGCCGAAGCTTCCTCCGCCAAAGCCGCCAAAGCCGCCCGACGAGCCGCCGCCAAAGCCGCCGAAACCGCCGCCGCGCGGTATGCCGCCCCAATAGGTCCAGCCGCCACGATGGCGCGGACCACCGGTGCCGTCGATGAAATCATCATGGTCGTGTGGATGCTTCTTATTATACCTGTCGCCCAGCACAAAGCAAATCACCACCACTATCAGCATCACACCCAGCAGTCCAAACAGGGCGCGGCGGTCCTCCTTCTTATACTGCTCATAGCTGTACTCGCCACGGCACACAGGCTCAATCACCTCCAGTGCGTTGCATATAGCCTGGTAGTAATCGCCCTCCGACAGGGGGGCTATCATCTCGTCGTCGATAATATGCTTGCAAAAGGCATCGGGCAGGGCACCCTCCAGACCGTAGCCGGGCAGCAATGCCACATCGCCATAGTCGTCAGCCAGGCTCCTATCCCTCGACTTAATCAATATCACAAGGCCGTTCTTCAAATCCTTCTGCCCCACGCCCCACTGCGTGCCTATGCGGGTGCCAAGCTCCATTATCTCGCAGTCGTGCAACGAGGGCAAAATAACCACCAAAATCTGGTTGGAGGTGCTGTCGTCGAAAGCCACCAGCCGCTCTTCCAAGGCGTAGCGTTGCTGCGACGACAGCACACCCGAATAGTCGTTCACCAGCCGATTGGTCGGTTCGGGACACCACAACTCCTGTGCCGAGAGCCACAGCGGCAACAGAAGGAGCAATATGACGACTCTTTTCATCAGAAGTCGAACTTCACCTCTACGGGCTCGTCGCTACCTTCGGGAGCGGTGAAATAGCCCTTCTTCTCGAAACCGCAGATGCTGGCCACGATATTGTTGGGGAACACACGCAGCTTCCTATTGTAGGCGTTCACCGCATCGTTGAAACGGCCGCGCTCGGTGGCAATACGGTTCTCGGTACCCTCGAGCTGCACCTGAAGGTCCTGGAAGCCCTTGGTGGCCGTCAGCTCGGGATAACGCTCCACAATCACATTCATCGAATGGGTGAGTGCGCTCGACAGGGCATCCTGTGCCTGCTGGAACTTGGCCACATTGGCCTCGCTCAGATTGTTGGCATCCACCTGCACCGATGTGGCCTTGGCACGGGCCTCCACCACTTCGGTCAAGGTGCCCTTTTCGTAATTGGCCGCACCCTGCACCGTGGCCACCAGCTGCGGAATAAGGTCGGCACGACGCTTATAGGCATTCTCCACCTGTGCCCATGCCTGCGACACATTCTCCTCGCCGTTGATAAGCTTGTTGTTAATGCCTATGCCCCACAGCAAGGCCACGGCCAGAATACCGATAATGACAATCCAAATGATGCTTTTTTTCTTCATAACAAATATAATATTACTATTTTATTAAACAAATCGGGGCACAAGTCGTCACCCGTTTCAATTTGCAAAGATAATCATTTTTCTCCACATAACATCATTTTTCTCCGCCCCGCCACACAAATCAATTGCCCGAACGCAAGAGATACCGCCCTCCCCCACAAGCCATAACTCATTCATTACAACCTCGCAGCAACCTTCTTTTCCAACTCCAACGCCAACCTATCGAGGCCACTTCACCGCAGGTAGAACGGCCATCAACTGAGCAGAAATCGGGCAAAAAACTGGCAATAACCGTACTTATGGTTGATGAACAACGGCTCCGCCACGAGAGGCAAAGGAAAAGGCAAAGCAGCAAGGGAAAGAGATGGCGAAAGGAAGAAAAATCAAAAAAATGAACAAAAAATTGTGTATATCAGAAATAATGTGTAATTTTGCAGAACGTTTTTTGAGGGCAATAATCAAATTACGCACAATAAATCAAGAAGTTAAACATTAAAAAATAATCGTGTCATGGGTATCAATGCTAATAAAAAGATTAAAAGACGCAAAGTAAGAATCAACGGCAACAAGAATTCCACCAACAATTGGGGCATCACCGCCGCTGGTTGGAACGCCGTCCACAAAGCCGTCATCAATGCCGAATAAGCATTAGCGACGCCCCTATCGTTTGCGGAGCATGCCCTATGGCCGAACGAGAGGGAAAGACTTATTCATAATGAATGTTTTTTAAGGGTTAAAGAAGAGGGTGCCTCGCTGAGAGGCACCCTTGTTATTTATCGCTCTTAGCTATATTTGACTGATTTTTCACCAGCCTCGAAGAGGCTGAATCCCAACAACCCCACACTGCACGGAAACAGGGTCGTGCCCTTTCGGTCGCGACCCTGTTTCCGTGCAGTGTGGGGACAACAAATCCCCTACTACTCAGCGTCTCGGAGAGACGCGACATTGAGAAAGTATGATAAAAATCAGTCATATATTACATAAGAGCCTAAAGATTTAAATTGACAAAAAATGAATGACCGACCTTGGGCAAATGAGTTTTTTCTTTTCAATCTAAAAAAAAAATGTATCTTTGCACGATGATTTAGACAACTCATATAGGTTTAACCCGTCATTAAAACAATGATTATGACATAATATTGAAACATAGAACAAATTGAATTAATTATATATGATAACATAGCGTTTGCTGTTTGTTCCGACCAACGTGAAACTTAGGAAATTTCTGTATTGGCAAAAAGACAAATGCGCAAATGCTCGCCGATAGGTGAGCATTTTGTCTCTTTGCCAAGGTATCCTAAGACCTCACGTTGGAGACATAAAAAAATGCTCTCCTTCTTTTTTTGTGGTCTTGGGATGCTTGTTTGGTAAAGGACGGACTGCAAACCGCTGAAAAAACAGCAGACCTATGCCTATAAAGAGTCTTATTGGCGAGTTGCCCGACATAGTGCGCGATGGCAACCGCGAGGCGGGAGCGATACTAGACCGCCTCAGTTCAGCTAATCGTATCACCCTTCAAACCAACGAGGTGGTGCTGCCTGCCAAGGCTAGTGCCAACATACGCTTTGGCACACAAGCATTGCCACTGGCGGAGATGAACCGCCTAATCTATGGCGACAACCTGCTGGCCATGCAGGCCCTGCTGGCAGGCGACCCACAGACAGGGCTTCCCTCGCTGCGCTGCAAGGTGGATTTGATATACATCGACCCACCCTTCGACAGCAAGGCAGACTACCGCACCAAGCTCACCCTCCCCGGGGGTGACATCAGCCAGAAGCCCACCACCATAGAGCAGTTTGCCTACGCCGACACCTGGAAGGACGGCACAGTGAGCTACCTGCGGATGCTCTACCCTCGGCTTGTGTTGATGCGAGAGCTATTGAGTGAGCACGGCAGCATCTATGTCCATATTGACTGGCACGTGGGGCACTATGTCAAGGTGCTGATGGACGAGATATTTGGAAAGAACAATTTTGTAAATGAAATAGTATGGCACTATCCATCAATGTCTCGCACTGATTCTAACTATCCAAGGAAACACGATGTTCTTTTCTTTTATGTAAAAAATAACGAGTCATATCAATTTGACACACAAAATGACTATGTGAGAGAAAAATATGCAGCGACAACTGTGACAAGAAGCCAGTATGCTGCTGGTTTCAACAACGATGTGGCTGGATATTTAAAGTCTGACACAAAACTTTGTGATGATGTCTGGACAATAGGCCATGTTAAGTCAAAGAACGAAATTGTCAATTACGCCACGCAAAAACCCGAGAAACTTCTTCAACGCATTATTGCTGCCAGCAGCAATGAGGGTGATTTGGTATGCGACTTCTTCGGGGGCAGCGGCACTACCGCAGCGGTGGCGGAGAGACTAGGACGGCGTTGGATTACGACAGACATAGGCAAGCCCGCCACACTAGTAATGCGCAAGCGGTTGATAGACCAAGAGGTGAAGCCGTTCCTCTATCAGGCCATAGGCGACTACCAGAAGGAGATGATGCACGGCACGAGGCTGTTCCGCAACATCGGGGAGCTGAGCCAGGTGGTGATGCAATTGTATGGTGCGCTACCCTTCACGCCCGAGCAGGTGAGCGACCGCAACTATGGCTATGTGAAGGACGAGAGGACGCTGGTGTATGTGGACAGCCCCAACAAGCTGACGGGGCGTGCCACCCTGCGCCGCGCCAGCGAAGCCACACAGAGCCTCCTGGGCGGAGGCTGGAAGAAGGTGGTGGTGCTGGCGTGGAACTTCAGCTACGACATCAGCCAGGCCGTAGAGGAGTATAAGAACACGGTGGAGGTGTTGGTCATCCCGCCCGACCTGATGGACAAGCTGAAGAAGCAGGGGTTTGCCAAGCTGGTGCAGAGCGGCACGGTAAGGTTCAGCGGATTGCAGTACCTATCGCTGCAGCCCATAGAGAAAAAGACGGTGGGCGACAACGATGTGCTCGCCATACGGTTGCAGGACTATGTGCAGCTGTCGCCCGACAGCATCCCCCTTGACGACAAAGACCGCGAGGCGGTGCGCCGAGTGATGAACGAAGACCCGCTGGCACTGATAGAGTACTGGAGCATCGACCCCGACTACGACGGGCATACCTTCCGCAGCCTGTGGCAGGACTACCGCGAGAACACGGCCATGGGTCGCGACCCATTGCACTGCGTCTACCACGTCGACCTAACAGTCCCTCACAAGGAGAACAGGGCGGTGTGCGTCAAGGCAGTGGATGTGTTCGGATTTGAAAGTGTAGTAGTTGAACGAATATAGGAGCAACGTTATGCAGTACAATCAAGACAATATATCGCTGCTGCTGGCGCAGCGGCTGAGCGACATGGTGAACAATGCGTGGGAGAGCGGTGAGATGCTAGAACAGGTAACTCAGGTGACAAGAGAGCTGTTGCAACACTGGTTTTGCGAGCCATTCACCGAGGAACGCAACATCAACTTCCACATCGGGCAGCGACAAGCCATACTGAATACCATCTACCTGCACGAGGTGGCAGGGGTGCGGACGGTGGAGGACAGCTATGCCGCCGCCATTGCTGACGAGATGGGGCAGGCGGACATGGCGATGCTGACACAGGAGAAATACCAACTGCCCAAATATGCGGTGAAGATGGCCACGGGCACAGGTAAGACATGGGTGATGCATGCCCTGGTGCTGTGGCAGATGCTCAACTCCAGACATACGGGCGGAGAACGGTACACGCAGCGCTTTCTGCTAATAGCGCCGGGCATCATCGTGTACGAACGGCTGCTGGACGCATATCTGGGCAAGATGGAAAACGGCACACGGCACGCCGAGAAGGGCGACCTGCACCGGTACGAAGAGCTGTTCATCCCACCCCAATATCGAGAGGAGGTGTTCAACTTTGTGCAGACCAACACGGTGAGCAAAGAGCAAGGCATAGGGCGCAACGCATCAGGCGAAGGACTGATAGCCATCACCAACTGGCACCTGTTCCTACAAAAAGAGGACGAGGAGAAGAAGGACATTGTGGACGAACTACTGCCATTGCGCCCGGGCGTTGCATCTGGCAACGCATTGGACGTATTAGACCGACGATACCTGCGTGGAACAGAGGTGGAATATCTGCATGACCTGGAAAGCCTGATGGTCATCAACGACGAGGCACACCATGTGCACGAGAACGGCGGCGACGAAGAGGATGTGCAATGGCAGCAGGCGTTGGACTATATACTGCAAGGCAAGCAATGCCAAGTGCAAGTGGACTTTAGCGCCACCCCCTACGAGCAACGCGGCAGCGGCAGACGGACAAGGAAAGTGTACTTCCCCCATATAGTGGTGGACTTCGATTTGAAGGATGCCATGACACATGGACTGGTGAAAACGCTGTCACTCGACCAGAGGCAGAGCTTCACAGAGCTGGCCGACCTGGACTATAGCGCCATACGCGAGGGACGCTCGGTGATAGCACTAAGCGAAGGGCAGAAGTTGATGCTGAGGGCTGGGCTGGAACGGCTGAACCGACTGCAGGCAGACTTTGAGGGACAGAAGTATCCTAAAATGATGGTGGTGTGCGAGGACACCAAGGTGACACCCCTAGTGGAACAATACCTTATAGCAGAGGGCATGGAGCCGGAGGAGGTGTTGCGGGTGGACAGCGATGCCAAGGGCAACATGAAAGAAGAAGAATGGCGACGGGTGAGCGAAAGGCTGAGCCACGTGGACGACCATGCAGAGCCAAAGGTGGTGGTGAGCGTGATGATGCTGCGCGAGGGATTTGACGTGAACAATATCTGCGTCATTGTGCCATTGAGAAGCAGCGAGTCGTCGATACTGCTGGAGCAGGTGGTGGGGAGGGGCTTACGCCTAATGTGGCGCGAGCCAGAATACAGCGAAGCGAAGAGGGAAAACAGGCAACGCCTGCTGGTAGAGAAACGGGAGCCGCTGAACTATATGGACATACTGTTCATCGTGGAGCATCCACGGTTTAAAGAGTTTTACGATGAGCTGATAAATGGCGGGCTGGCCGTGGTGGACACCGGCAATGCGACTACCAGAGGCATGGGCGACATGCTGATGGCAGAGCTGAAGGAGGACTACCAGAAGTATGACCTGGCATGGTTAAACATACTACAGGACAGTGAGGAAATACTAGAGCTGTCCTCACTTGAGGTGGAAAAAATGGAGTTGTTTACGGCCTATACGCTGGAGCAGTTGCGGAGGTATCTGGCCACGGAGGGGGAGACCTTTGTGTCGCAAGCGGTGGCAATGAAGACCACATTTGGCAAGTTTACGGTCAAGGCAGACTTATTTACGGCAGAGAGCTATCGAGAGTACTTGCAGAAGTTGCTGAGGACGGTGACACACTTGCAAGTGCACAACATGCCCCTGTTGCAGGTGGGCGAGGCCATGCTGATGCGAACTCTAGACAAATATATCCGCACACGGCTGTTTGGGCAGGAGTTTGACCCCTTCGACGGTAACGACTGGAAGATACTGCTGGCCCAGAATGGCGTGGTGACGCAACATATAGTCAAAGTGATGGCCAGAGAACTGTATGCCCTGCAAAAGGAGGTACAGACAACCGAAGCAATGGCGGAAGAGACCTGGTTCTCGAGTGTGGAGAAGATGCCTGTGAGAGAGCAGTATTCGTTGGAGATGCAAAAGACCATTTACACACGTACTCCGTTCCCCTCGCATGGGGGCGGGCTAGAGAAGGCCTTTATAGAATTTATCGATGCGGACGGAGCAGTAGACCGATGGATAAAAATAAGCGAGACAAGGCACCGCTTTGCATCAATCACCTATATGCGCACCGACGGACTGCTGGCGACCTATCATCCCGACTTTATTTTATAGTAGAGACAGAGGATAAGCTGTATTTGGTGGAAACGAAAGGGTCCGACAAAGTGAAAGACCCCAATGTGCAGCAGAAACGACGTGCCGCAGTGGAATGGTGTGAGAAGATAAACCAGCTGTCAGAAGAGCTGCGCGACAATAGGAAGTGGGAGTATGTGCTGATAGGGGAAGAAGAGTTCTACGGCCTGTCGACAAATGGCGCTACTTTTGAGGACATTTGCCAGCACTGCCGCATGAGTGCGGCAATGGTGCAAGGGGTGTTGAACTTCGAATAACGAAAGAAGCTCCCGACAGGTGCCGGGAGCTTCATTTTGATCAGGGGGTATAGCGGTTATACTCGGCTGATGCAATGAGGGTCGAGGCTATTTTTTCTTGAATTTGGTAACCATCTCGATGTCGTTGGGTTCGGGGTCGTCGGAAATATAGGTTATCTTGAGGAAGGCGGTGTCTTTAAGAAAGTCGATGCTGCCCAATTGCACTTTGACAATGTCGAGCCCCGTACGATTGCGAAGGTCGGCGAGGAGCTCGTCGTGGCGTTCGGGCTTGATGAGGTCTATCTTCTCGTAGGTGATTATCTTCTGAGCCTTACGATTGGACATACCCACGGCCTCAAGCACCCAGATGACAGCTATAAAGATGAGATTGACAGCAATGAACGAGGCATAGCTGGTGGCCATGCCGGCACCGTTGATGATGCTGATGGCGATGAGGACGAAAAGATAAGTCATTTCGCGAATGGGGAGCTGTTCGGTGCGATAGCGTATCATGCTGAAGATACCAAACAGGCCAAGGGCTATGCCGACCTCGACTTTCATGTTTTGGAGATTGTAGAGAATAAGGAAGATGGCGGTGGAGAAAAGCATATAGGTAAAGTAGTAGTCGCGACGATGGCTCTTGCGGTAATAGAAGAAATGAGTGATAATCCAACAAACGAGGAGGTTGATGCCAAATAGAATGAGCAGCTTGAGGAGGCTGGCAGAATCGTAGAATGGCAGGCCAAGAAAGTCTATTGTCTGCTCCTCGGCATTGCCAAAGCGGGCAGCAATGTCTTCATTCTGTTCAGTCCCATCGGGGGCCGCAGGCAGAGACTCGGGGGTTGCCAGCACATCACTCTCATCGGTGGCCATAACTGCTTGTGGCATGAAGTTATCATCAAGGTCTTGTGCCATGACATGAGTGGAGGCGACAAGAGCCAGAGAAAGAAAGAGAAATAAACGAATTGATTTCATTTTAAAATTGGGTTTGAAGGGTTTAGGTTTGAAAGCATAATTTTATCAATAAAAAGGAGTTTGGGTTTGAAGCGATTGCGCTTGGCCGAGGGGTCTGTTAGAGCGGTGCCGATGCAGTATTTGCTCATACGGCGTGGCAGGACGTGGAGCTGGTGTAGGGCACGTTCGATGTCGCTCATGGGTGCACCCACTTCGTGTTTCACCTCGATGACGAGCAACTTGCTGATGTCGCTGGAGATGCCAGTAGCGCGATTATGGAAGCATATTTTGCGGTCGATGGTGACGCGTTCGCTCATACCCTTGTCGACAAGGGTGATGCGTTCGAAGCTGTTCTCCAGACAGGCGTGTAGCACGGCGACAGGATAAGGGGTGTTTTCGTTGACAAAGGCTGCCACCTCGGGTACGTCGAGACACTTGTCGAACTGATGGACACTGATGGGGATACGCACCTTGCGGGTCTTTTTCTTATTGTCTTTATTTTTGATTTCGAAGAAGGTGGTATCGGTGGAGCGGTAGGTGCGTACGCGTAGTTTCTGACGATTGAGTTTCTTGTTGTGGTGCATGGTGTACATGCTAAGGTTGTCAGTATCGAAATACAGGGTACGGTAGGGTGCCAGTGGATTACCCTCGATGTGCTGCACATAATAGTTGGCTGCAACGCGCGAGAGGAGTTCTTCGAGTTGGTCGGCCGAGGCCATGTACTTTTGATCCACGCGGTTCATCAGGCGCACGGCCTTCATATTGTCAAGCCCGATAGGCTGCATTTGGCTTAGAATGTCCATAGATGATTGTATAATGGTTCATCATTTGTAAGAATACTCGAAGGTCTTGGTGCTTTCCAGCTTGCCGCTGGGCTTGTAGTTGTACTGTTTTTTCTTGGTGCCGTCGGGGTTGTATTCAAACTGTTTGATGCGGACGGGCTTGTTCTTGTCGTCGTATTCCACCTGTTCTTTGCACTTGGTGCTGGTGCCCTCGTAGCTGTAGGTGACGCGCTTCTTTTGGCCGTAGGAAGCATATTCAATCTCTTCGATCTTACGTCCCAGATGGTCGTAGGTGACCTGATTGTCGAGATAGGGGGTGGTTGAGCCAGCACGGGTGTTCCACTCTTTGACCACAAGGTTTTTCTTGCGCTCGCGCTTAGAGGTGTTGTTGTCTTGAGCAGAAAGAGTGCCTACGCAGAGGCCCAGAAGCAATAGGATAATAAAATGTTTCTTCATGACTGTAGTGGACTAATCGTTATAACTTGTTATTTTATAGAGTAGGTGTAGCCTACCGTTATCCAACCTTTGAAACCTTTTTCGTAAGTGTATGACTTTAGTTTTGTTCCATCCGAATTAGCATCGAGCACTTTATCCGTCACGCGGTCTAGTAGTATGGCCACATCAAGGCTACTGGCACGTGAGAGGCGGTAGTCGAAACCTAGTGAGCCACGGATGCGGTTGAGGTATGCACCCGACCATCCGTCGATAAACCAGCCTGCATCACCTTTGATGTAGAAGATACCATCGTCGTAATAGCCCCATGTGTCGGTAGCGGTATTGTAGACGGCTCTGATGACAGGAGCGTTAAGGGTGTTGCGTAGCTCGAGGTATGCATATGGCTCAATGCGACGGAAACCCTTGTAGGATAGTTTTAAGCGAGATTTCAAGGTAAGGGCTGTGCGAGGGTTTTGATATTCGTTCATGTCGCCAGAACGGTAGGTGGCCTGGAAACGTTCCTTGAGAGAGAGACGCCAATCGCCGAAGCGAACCATTCCAGTTGCATCAAACATCAAACGGTGGCGGGAGGATTTGAAAGTACTATTGTCACTGTCGTAGGGGTTAATCATGGCATAACCTAGCCCCAGCTTAAGGTAATCGTTCAATTTGTAGGTGACACCCAATGAGGTGTGAAAGCGTCCAAAAGAGGAGAAGTTGTCGACCATACGTATTTCCTCCTCCAGTTCAAGATGCAGCCTACGCACCAGTTTCTTGTCGAGTGTGAATGATAAGCGTCCGCCTAGTTCTGGGTCAAGGCCTACCTCGGTTTGTGCATACACGGGAGACCCCATCAGCCACATTAAGCATAAAAGACTTATTAAAACATATTTCTTCATATCATCATTGTGTTTTAAACAGAATATTATTTAGTGTCTTCCTGGGCCTCCACCACTATTGCCGCCACTGTAGGTAGAGAGGGTAACCTCACTGCCGCCACTACAAGAGGTATATCCGTAGCCATTCCAAAAACTGGTGCCGCTGCCAGTGACACCCGACTTGAGGGAGGGGCTATCGGTGGTGTAGACCACCATTGGAGCTCCCATGTTGCTGTTGGACGGGACTTTGAAAGCAAAAGCTACAGTGGTGCCGTTGTAAAGGGCGTACCAAGTGCCTTTGCTGTAGGATGAAGCCTGTTTTGCAGTTCCACCTGATACGCTGGCACCCTGCTCTAAGCCGCCAATAGCAACAATATTACCTCCGGTGATATAGAGTTGTTTGTTATCTTCAGTGTTGGCATCGAGGGCTACTTCTGCACCACTAGTCGAGATGGCAAGGAGATTACCGCCTTTAATATACAAGTTGCCATTAGCATCGATACCGTCGTTGCCTGTAGAGTAAGCCATGACATGGCCACCACTGATGGTAAGGTCGGAAGAGGAATTGATTGCATCGTCTGAGGAGGTTGCAAACACATAGCCTCCACTGATGGTGAGCTCTGACTTGGTTTCAATAGCCTCATGGCTGCTAGCACTGACATTGAGTGTTCCACCCGTGATATTGATATTGCCATCGAATTTGATGCCTTTTGCGGCTACACTGTTATCGTTAGAGCTTTGCCCACCGCCACCAGGTCCACCGCCAAAACCGCCACTACTGGAGCCGAAATTGGAACCCGTGACAGTGATGTCGACAGTGCCTCCGGCGAAGGTGGCTGAGCCATCGCCACATATGCCCTTTGCCCCAGTTCCTGAACTGGTGACAGTAAGTGTGCCGTCGATGATACGGAAGGCATCCTTTCCTTTCATTCCAGCCACTTTGGTAGTGTCGCCATTACTGACAAAAGTGCTAGCAGTGCAATTGATGGTAATGGTGCCGGACGAAATGGTCAGGTTGTCGTCAGTCACTATACCACTCTTACCTTTGGCAAGAACAGTAAGGCTGCCGCTACCACTGAACAATAAGGAACCTTCGGCAAAGAGAGTACCTTTTTCGTCCTCATCACTAGGAGTGCTACTATACTTAGAGCCATCGGAGAGTGTACTGCTTCCGTTGAGAACGATATAAGAAGGCTCATTGCTCTGGATATTCAAGGCCGCACCGCTGGTGTTGGTGATGCTGGCACTGCTGAGGACAATAGCCTGCTTGGTATCACTATATATCTTCAAGAATCCATTAGAAGTGGAACCGCTGACATTATATTGCACCTTCTCAGAACCAGTGTTGGTGATAGTTGCACCAGCAGAGCTGATGTTTAGCTCTTGGGAATCGCCTTCTCCAGACACAGAGACACCATCCGAAGAGTAGACAATAGTGATAGTGCGGTCGAATTCGGTGTCAGAATAGCTGCCGTCGTCGCTACTGCCAGAGTCAGCATCATTGGTAGTTGTAATGTTGTCCTTCTGACAACCTGCCATGAGAATCAGGCCCATAATCAATAACAAATGTAATTGTTTCATAGTTCTATTTTCTATTATTACCATAAATAGTGATTTTTCATGCTATCTTAAAATACTGATGTTTTTATATTGGTGGACTAGGATTTATCACTGGATTGCCAAGGTATGGGAGACACAACTAGTAGTCGTAAAATCAAGAATATAGAGCCACTTATTATAATAAAGTGAAGCCTAATTAATTTTGCAAAATTACAAACATTTCTCTGTCTATCTTATATCAAAAGAGAGGTATGTGATGGCAAAAAAACCGATTTCTACGGAAACAAAAGAAAAAAACGTATTTTTGCAATATGAAAACTAAGATACAGAAACAGCACCCAATGCTCCTTAATTTACATAAAATCAAGGAAAACGGCATTGTAATACTAGATGATGTCCGGGGGCTTCCATCGGGTGACGAGTCATACACGTCGCCAGAATATGTCATTTGTATTGGACATCAGGGCAATATGCAACTGTGCTATGACGACTATCCCGACCATTCTGAGGCTAGAACTGTGGCCGTCGTATTCCCAAATCACACTCTGAGAAAGGTGAGCCTGAGTGACAATTACCTGGCCACATTAATTGTTGTCGACTCCACGATGTTAAACGACCCATTGCTAAATATTATCAATCAGATGCGCTACCGATACGAACCACACCCGTGGGTTAAATTAGACCGACACCAATACGGTATAATCATGAAACTAGTTGGTGTAATGCGCGAAACATCCACCATCAATATTGACGACTGTCGGCTACTACTGACTCGACAACTAGAATACCTTATGCGTCTGCTGGGATACTATCGGGATATTAACCTACAGGAACCGCATTCTTGCCATCGAGTCAGTACCAAGTTCCTCAACGACCTCGCCAATCATTTCCGCAAGCATCGCGACGTGGCATTCTATGCCGAAAAGGCCTGTTTGTCGACCAAACATTTCAGCACCGTCATCAAACAGGAAACGGGACATACAGCAGCATGGTGGATCCATACACAAGTAGTTAACGAAGCAAAAATGCTTCTTCACATGCGAAACGACCTTAATATCCAGGCCATTGCCGACTTGTTGGGATTCAATGACCAATCTACCTTCAGCCGCTACTTTCAACGCGAAATAGGACTTTACCCCACAGAATATCGCAAGCAGTTAAAAGGATAGGAATCATGAAGTTTCTGGGTGAGAAATGCAATATAAGAATGAGGCTTCTGATAAGAGTCAAAAGCCTCATTTATTGGAAGACAAAAATATAGATGCTACACCTTGCTATTTCTTAGAATAGGTTCTCGAGCAGATTGTCGTCGACGAGGTTGGGCATGGTGACTTTGAGTTGGGGGCAGGCGGCCATGGCGCGCTTGATGGCGAACATGGCGCCTTCGTTTCTAGCCCAGCTGCGACGGGAGATGCCATTGTTGACATCCCAGTGGAGCATTAGGGTCAGACGACGGTCGCACTCGGGAGAGCCGTCGAGGACCATGCCAAAGCCACCGTTCATCACTTCGCCCCAGCCTACGCCGCCACCGTTGTGGATGCTGACCCAGGTGGCACCGCGGAAACTGTCGCCGATGACGTTCTGCACAGCCATGTCGGCAGTACGGTTGGAGCCGTCGTAGATGTTGGAGGTTTCGCGGAAGGGGCTGTCGGTGCCGCTGACATCGTGGTGGTCGCGTCCTAGGACAATGGGGGCAGAGATTTCGCCGTTGCGGATGGCCTCGTTGAAGCGGGCGGCTATCTTGGTGCGGCCCTCACAGTCGGCATAGAGGATACGTGCCTGAGAGCCGACGACAAGGTGATTTTCCTTGGCGCCACGAATCCACTGTATGTTGTCGTGCATCTGCTGCTGAATCTCGGCAGGGGCGGTGGCAGCTATCTCGGCGAGTACCTCCATGGCGATGTGGTCGCTCTTGTCGAGGTCCTCGGGTTTGCCGCTAGTGCATACCCAACGGAATGGGCCGAAGCCGTAGTCGAAGCACATGGGGCCCATGATGTCCTGCACGTAGGAGGGATAGCGGAAGTTGATACCATCGGGGGCCATGATATCGGCACCGGCACGGCTGCTCTCGAGGAGGAAGGCGTTGCCGTAGTCGAAGAAGTACATACCCTTGGCGGTAAGTTTATTGACGGCTGCCACATGGCGGCGGAGGCTCTCCTGCACCTTTTCTTTGAATAGCTCGGGTTGGTCGGCCATCATCACTTTGGCATCTTCGAAGGTGACACCCACGGGGTAATAGCCGCCAGCCCAGGGATTATGGAGGGAGGTCTGGTCGGAGCCGAGGTCGACGTGAATGTCCTTGTCGGCACAGTATTCCCAGAGGTCCACCACATTGCCCTGATAGGCAAAGGAGCGAGCCTGCTTGGCAGCGATGGCCTTGTTGACTTGGACGAAGAGCTCATCGAGGTCGGCATGCACCTCGTCGACCCAGCCTTGGTCGAAACGTTTCTGTGTGGCGGCAGGGTTGATTTCGGCGGTAATGGAGACCACGCCGGCAATGTCGCCCGCCTTGGGCTGTGCACCGCTCATGCCACCGAGTCCGGCGGTGATAAAGAGTTTGCCAGCAGTGCCGCCGCCAAGTTTACGGGCGGCATTGAGTACGGTGATGGTGGTGCCGTGGACGATGCCCTGCGGACCGATGTACATATAGCTGCCGGCGGTCATCTGGCCATACTGTGTGACTCCGAGGGCATTGTAACGCTCCCAATCGTCGGGTTTGCTGTAGTTGGGTATCATCATACCGTTGGTGACCACCACACGAGGAGCCTCTTTGTGGCTGGGATATAGCCCCATGGGGTGGCCGCTATACATGACAAGGGTCTGCTCGTCAGTCATCTCGCTGAGGTATTTCATCACCAGACGATACTGAGCCCAATTCTGGAAGACGGCGCCATTGCCGCCGTAGGTAATCAGCTCGTGGGGGTGTTGAGCTACAGCGGGGTCGAGGTTGTTCTGAATCATGAGCATGATGGCAGCAGCCTGACGGCACTTGGCAGGATACTCGTCAATGGGACGTGCATACATCTTGTAGGTAGGACGCAGACGATACATATAGATGCGCCCGTATTTTTTCAACTCCTCGGCAAACTCGGGGGCGAGCATGGCGTGGTCCTTGGGGTCGAAATAGCGGAGTGCATTGCGGATAGCCAGTTTTTTCTCGGCCGGGGTGAGGATATCCTTGCGCTTAGGCGCATGGTTGACGGTGGTGTCATAGAGTTGTGGTGCGGGCAGGGGGTTAGGAATACCCTGGCGCAATTCGTTTTGGAATTCTTCGAGTTTCATATTGTTACTATTTATTTTGTTTCAAGTTAATTGACTATCGCTGCTCGTTTCTGAGGGGAGACGATTTCGCGTTAAGTGACGTTGGTGTGCTCCGGCTTGTCGTAGATGGTTGCCAATATCACACGGCCTTCTCTGGTATAAATGCCTAAACCCTTAAACATCGTGACCACGGTGTCGTAGTATGCAACAGGAACCTGGGCTGCAAGCTGTCTAGTATCCATAGTCATTCTTCCTTTTTCCTTAAAACGAGAAATGTGATAAAATATTGTATGCCTTCTGCCGGCAACACTTTATAATGCCTTGATAGCCTCCTGAGCCGGCACATTGTGGATGGTGCCATCGGTGTGACAAACTACTATGTCCTGTCCGCGCAGGGCTTTTTCTTCAAGCATTCGCCGTTCGGCAATGTTAAGTCCGTATTGCAGTCTCTCGGCAAATTCTTCTATCTCTTTATCTGACATATTCCTTCATTTTTGAGAACAGCTCCATGTTGAGGATGGTGGTGGGGACGGCCTTGCCGCCATGTGCCACCTCGGTGCGTGGGGTGTCGCTGTTGTCGTAGACAAACCATGCATCCACCTCGGGAGCATAGAGGTTAAACAAATTACGTATTCCGGCAGTGTAGCGCCTGCGTGTGGTGGCCACGGGGATATTGTGGCCGCCATTGCTCACACGCTCTGCCACACGCCTCAAGGCCAGCTCTGGCGTGCGCAACCAAAAGAAAACCAAGGTGACGACATACCCCCTGGCCTGTGCCTGATGAACCAAATTGACGTACGACTTGGTAGCCAATGTGGTCTCAACAGCGAAAGTAGCATCCCGTCCCAATAGTTCATTAATGCGTTGCAGCATCAGCCGACCGGCCTCAAGACCGACACTATCAGGGTTAAACGGAGACAATCCATGAGCAATTTCGTCGGCGTTGACGAACTCACGGCAATGCAGTATATCAGGCAGAACGGTATAGGAGGCAGTGGTTTTCCCAGCGCCATTACAACCTCCAATGATATACAACCTCTTGTCCATTTCAAAATGCAAAAGTACGAAGAAAAATTGGAATGGGTAGCATTTTCTTCAATTGTGCCTAAACTCTATTGTAGTAGGGGGGTGGTGCAGGAGTGCCACCCCCTACTAGGTCTACAAAGCCAACTGCAAGCCCACCTCAAACATGGGTATACCGTGGAACGAGTTGTCCTTGGACATGGTGAAGGGCATGGTGAAGCGGCCATAGATACCCACCATGTCGTAGGTAAGACGGGTGGTGACACCCCACACAAATCGGAAGTCGTGAACGGGGAAGCCGAGCTTGTACACAGTGGTCACCTGAGTATACATCTCGGTGGACTGGGGAGTCTGTTTGAGGAAATAGTTCTGGGCAAAGTTCCAACCGGCAAATGCGCCGAGGTCCCAGTTAACCCCCTTGCTGGTCAAACCGCCAGGGACGAAGCGCACACGCTGGAAGAGCTCGAGCGACAGCTGGTGCTGCTTGAGACGCTTGAGGTCGTAGGTGGCAGTGGTGGGAAGAGACAACCAGCTATCGATACCCGTGTGGTTATCGCCGACAAAATGGATGTGCGACACATTCCATTCTGCCCCCACACCCAGGCTGTAGGCCTTGCCAAAGGTGCGCAGCAGACGATAGCCTAGGTGGAAACTGGGCGACCAAGCCTCTAATCCTCCCGAGATGCCGAAAGGCAGGCGGTCGCCATACTGTAGGTAGAGTTCGCCTCCATACTTGGCATTGCTACCCCAGTTGGAGGGAACGAGGTCGTCGGCATCACGGTCATACCGGGCATTGATGCCATAGTCGCCTTGAGTAGCATAGGGTGTGGCATTGAATGCAGCACGTTCGAGGCGGAAGCGTTGATAGTCTTTGTCGGAAAGACGATACGACTCAGTAAAGCCATTGTAGCAGACATTGAGACTACAGCTGTCGAGCGAGCCTTTGTAGATGCGGAGGCAATCCTGGGGAGTGGCGTTGACGAGTTCGCAGCTGGCATAGCGCACAAGTGTTCCGTCGGGTCTTTGCTTGTTGTAGAAGATGGTGGCATACTGGGCAGGTTCGAGCAGATGCACTTCGACGGAGTCCTTCGTATCGCGGAGGATAAAGGTAGGTTTTATGGGCTGAGGACCATCGACGAAATAAGAGGCCTGTGGCACACCATAGCCTAGAGCATAGTCATAATAAGGATAGAGGTCGGCCGAACGTTGGATGAGGTCAAACATCTCCATGGCGGTCTTGTCGGGCGTAGTTTGCCAAGCGCAAGCAGCGAATCCAGCGGTAAGGGGGCAAGAAAAAGAGGTGCCGAAGACAGTGCCAATAGATTCGTTGCCTCCATTAGTGGCTGCATAGACATGTCCGAAGGCAGATACATTGGGTTTCAGACGACCATCTGCAGAGGGGCCGTAGGAGCTGAAAGATATATGCTTGTAGTGTTGAAGGCTCATTTCAATTCCACCAACACAGAGCACGCTGTCGGCATCGGAGGGGGTGACGATAGTCTTCCACTGAGGGCTGTCGGCTTCGTTGCCGGCCGAACAACAGACCAGAATACCTTTGCGGGCGGCACGGTTGGCGGCCTTAGCCACATAGGAGGTGCCGTCCATGTCTTTGGTCCAATAGCGTTCTTTGCCATAGCCGAGCGAGCTGCTGATGATGTTGGCACCATGCTTGTCAGCACGTTCCACAGCCTGCATCCACCACACCTCCTCCTTAAAGGGTTCCAGCTCCACCTCAGTGCGATAGAGCAGAAACTCGGCACCGGTAGCAAGACCCAGCTGGCTATCGCCAAGGAGGCCAGTAATACAAGAGAGGGTTGAGAGGCCATGACTATTCCAGCCATATACATCCGGCTTTTTGTTGGGGAAGTTCCATGTGTCGAGTATGCGGTGGTTGTCGCGCAGATGCTTGAAAGCGGCATGGGTGTTCACGCGAGGGAATCCACCGTCGAACACGGCTATGCGCATCCCCTTGCCGTCGATACCCCTATCGCGAAACAGACCGCCCTGCATGCGAATGAGCTGGTCGGTGAGTGCGGGTTGGGTGGAGGGTGCGGACTTGTCAGACTTGTTGGACTTGACAGACTTGACGGACACTGAGGCAAGCTGCATATCACCACCGATTAGCTGGGTTCGGCTGACGAAGGGAAGCTGCTCGATGTGGCTGATTTGTTCGGGTGTGGCCATTACTGCCACCGCATTGAGCCAACGGCTGCAGCCCACCTCCTCGGTGGCCAGGGCATCCACTTGGCTGACATAAGAGCCATTGAGGGGATAGTTACTCACGTCGTAAAGGTCAGCCCCGTTGCGCTGATAGCGTTCAATGGCCTTAGCGTCGAAATAGGTGTAGGGGTCGAAGGTAGTACCCTGCTTGTCGGTGAGGAACACCCAGTAGCACGATTGTCCAAAGGAGGGCAGCAGTGCCAACAAGAAAAGAACTGAAAAGACTATTTTCTTCATGGTAAGTGTATTATTGTAAAACAGAATGCAATATTTCGTGCGACTTGAAATTGTGAAACTCTGCCAGATGCATCTGGTAATAGTCTAGAAGACGATTGATTAGTTCAGTGCGCTGTGGCAGTGAGGCGATAGGGAGTGGGCTGCCGGTGTGCATCGACTGCAGATAGAGGTGCAGCAGCAGGGAGATGGTGGCATCCAGGGTTTGGTCGCCAGCGTACTGGAAACGGCCTGACATCATGTCGAACAGAGGCTCACGATGGCTGTAGTTGTCCATTGGCTCAATACCTAGATGACGCGACACCTTGAGGAGAAATAGTATAGGGTGTTGCGACAGCCGTTGGTCGGAATCGTTGAAACAGGAGCTGTCGACCACATAGTCAAACAGTTCAGGCATTGGTTCTTCCTCCTTAAGAGTCTTGTAGAGCACTTCTGTCATAAAGAACCGCAGCGCGTTGTGTATGGCTTGATTGCTTGACTGTTCGAACGCATGAGAGGTAGAGGGACCAATATGTGGACCAATTTCTTTGATATAATTAATCTGGGTCTTGGGGTTGTTATACACCACCAAATCCAGATGGCTCAGTGGCTGAAGGAGATTCTGCTTAGTACGCCCGCCACCTTTGCGCACCCCCTTTATGATATAGGAACGCACCCCCAATTGCCGGGTAAAGATCTTCGCTATCACCGATGTCTCGGAGTAGGCTGTAGTGTGCAGCACCAGGGCCGGTGTGGAGAGTGTAGGGGTCACTTGAAATGATGCAGTTTGATTTGTTTTTAATTCACCACTAAAATCTTGGTCACCGAGCGCATCTGCCCCATTTGGTCGGAGGCAAAGACGAAATAGGTGCCGCTTGCCACCCTCTGCCCTTGCAGCGTCTTTCCGTCCCATATGGCCTGCCCACCATGGGCGGTGGTAGAATAGACCACATGGCCTCTTGCATCGGTCACGTGCACCAGGGCATCTCGTGTAAAACCTTTAATAGCGATAGGGCCTTCATAATCTGGCCTTACCGGATTGGGGAAAGCATGGATGTCATTGGCGGGATAGCTGTCTGCCGCCGTAGCCGTAGAGCGGTAGGACTGCAAACCCATGTTGGTGCCAATAAACACCACACCCGTCTCAGGATGCACCGCTAGCGCTACTATCTTATCAGAATTCAATGGGCTGTTGGCGGTGGTAAAATGGTGCAACTGTTCCAATCCGTTGGCGGAGATAAGGTAGAGACCGTTGTTTGACGTGCCAACCCATTTACGGTTGGCGCCGTCCACAGCAATACAGGTAATGCTTTCGTATGCCATGAGATACTCGTTGATACCATCCTCATTGTAGAGTATGTTGCTACAGTTGAGGGGCGACAGCTCGCCATGTCCCCCATTCATAAAAGCCCGATAGCCATCATAAATAACCTTCAGACCTTTGTCCGTACCAAACCACATATCGCCCGACCGGTCTTGCACCAAACATGTCACCGTGTGAGTTTCCAATTTGCTTCCATTATTAGGGTTCACATATGCCATATTGCCCTCGCCATCAAGAATGTAAATACGGTTTGCACGACCCGAGACCCACTTATATCCACGCACACTGTCCCACACCACATTGTCAATCTCACGTTTCTCATAGGTGAGTCCTTGCAACATCACACTAATGTCGAACGAAGCCCAGTCGCCATTGCGGTAGCGCACTGCCAGGCCTTTGTCCACCAGCGAATTTGTAACCCAGAGGTTTCCTTGGTCGTCATAGGCCACACCGGACACTCGCAGATGTGTATAGCCGTCGCTGGAGTATGGCGTCAACGCACCTCCAGTATTAGTGCCATCAAACATAGTCGTCACCTTACCATCCTGGATGTCCACCACCCCATGCCCCCAAGCAGTCGCACTCAAGTGATTCTTATCCTTAGGGTCGACCGCCACATGCAAAATATCCTGATAGGCCATGCCTAATGTGCCACCACTCACATTACTCCAATTCTGGTTGTCGAAAACAGAAAGACTTCCCGGCAGCGATGAGCTCTCATAGGTGGGCTTCTTTCCTCCGGGGCAAAGATAAAGCCTGTCGGTCGTCGAGGTCAACGAATACACATAGTCGTCGTTATACGGCCCCACAGGCATATAGCTGCGTGCCTCTACACGAGTGGCCGGTGTGCTCACCAGTCCCGCCCAGTTGTGCCCCATCCACAAGGTGCCGTCGGCATCAAGATCCACATCCCATGCCACAACACCGTAGTCGGGCAGGTCTTCCAGCACCTCGTCAAGCATATAGTCCTCGTCATACAATTCCACCTTTCCGTATCTTCCTAGCACTATCCGCCCATGCCTGCAGCGCAATGTAGTCAGGCGTCCGGCTGCCCAGTAGCCCCAATCATGCCAATTGGCTGGCTCTATCTGGTAGAATGGCGTAAGGCTGTCGGGGCTATCCACACATGCCGCAGCCAGAATTCTATTGTGCGACACTTCCAACATCCTCACCGACATGCCGTTCATAGGCGATAGTGTATCCCTAGTCCATTCCTCAAAGATGTGTAAACGCTCGCTATTCTTGGGGGCAAACAACAACCCTCTGTCGGTACCCGCCACAATAAGACTATCGGTAAACGCCACATCATACACCGCACCGTGTTCGCCACCCTCGCCTATATAGTATGTTTCCTCTATCTCGTGGCGTTTTTTGTTCAACACCACAATGCCAAACCCGGTAGCCAGATACACCCTGTCGCCGTTGAAACGTATATGATATATCTGCTTGTCGCCGCTGATGCTGCTATATCTGATATCAGCCACATGATAGACACTCCCTCCATACACCATGTCTATACCGGAATTGGCGTATGCCACCACAAGCCCGTCGAGCTCTTCATCATAAGCCATAGTACTCACACCCACATCTGTCAGTCCTGCCACCTTGGACATCACCACTGGCTGCGACTTGTCTCTATCGTAATAGAACAATGCCATACGCGTGGCAGCATACACCCTGCTGGGTGTGGCGCACACCTCTTTCACCCGCACAAACGAATTATGGTCCTGCCATTCTCCTATAGCTGGTTGTGCTCCAACCGAGTTGATAGCAATTACAGAAACTATAAGGTAAAAACCGAAAAGCGAAAAAAACTTTTTCATAGCCATTACAGACAGTTTGATAAACTATGCCGTGTCATAATTTATACGTTGAATTAGTTCAATGCTAGCACGAATACTATTGATGAATAAATGGAAGACCGCCTAATTCTTACTCTTCTCCTTAATCAGCAGCTGGCAAAGCATTACCAGCACCCACGCCACGGCAGTGTTCACCGCCATTGAGATGGCTGTAAGGCCGAAATTTCCCAGGCTGAAAGCCTCAAGCAGCCCATAAGTCACGCTATACACCAATGCCAGCAGCAACACATACATGGCAAACACCTCAAACGGCACACTCCGCACACTTGGCACATCCACCACCTCCGTAGGGTCGTCGCGAGTGAGCATCTTATTGCCAAACAGAATACGGAAAAAAGCCATCATCGTGCAGCTGAACATGTGGAACCCCGGTATGTTGCAAAACAGGTCCACCATCCCTCCCGAAACAAAGGAGATGAGCAGCAGAGGGATATTTCCCAGCCGTGTAGGCAGCATCATAATGGCCAGTATATAGATAAACGGCACCACATAGCCGCCCAAATACACATAATTCAGCATCAACACCTGCAACACTATCAGTGCCACAAAGCGCAATATATTTGTCAATACCAGTTTCGTCATCGTGCTAGTCCTCCTTCTGTGTTCTTGCCATCAGCGAATCCTGTTCGGCCTTGAAACGGTTGTCAATAATATACACATGATCCAGCTTGGTAAACTCCGTCGCCAACCTCACCTTGATGGTATAGAAGCCGCTGCCGCGCTCGGTAAACGCCTTTTCCACATATCCTACCATTATTCCTTCGGGGAAGTCATTCGCCATGCCACTAGTGACCACCGTGTCGTTCACCCTCAACCTATAAGTCGTTGGGATATCTATCAGCGTGGCATAGCGAAAGTCGCCACCAGTCCACACCAGCGACCCATTTGTATTGATGCGCGGTATCTTCACGCTGTTGCGACTGTTGGAATGCAGCACCGGCATCACCGTACAGAAATTATCGGTCGTATTCACCACCACCCCCACTATACCCTGGGGCGAAATCACCGCCTGGTCGAGCTTGATGCCCTGGCGGCGTCCCTTATTGAGCATGATATAGTTGTTACGCTGGTTCCAAGTATTCTTTATCACCTGTGCCTCGGTATAGCTGTAGCGCTGGTTATACACCGTATCTTCATGCTGGAAGGTACGCAGGGTGTAGCTGATATACGACGATTCCAGTCTTGCCCTCAACTCTGCGTTCTCGGCTGCCAACAGCTCGTTCTCGCGCCGCAGGCCGAAGTAGTCAAACACCGACGTCACCACACCATAGCAGCGGCCTGCCACAGCGTTGCCTGCCTGCACAATCTTCGACGACTGGTAGTTGCTGTTCTTGGTGATAAAAATTACAGACAGTATCTCCAATAGCAGAAATACAAACACATAGTTATACCGTTTCAAAAAAGCCAGCAGCGATTCCATCTCAATTCATCAAGTAGTTGTTAATAATCCGCTGTGTCTCATCCACTGCACGGTACAGCAGGTCGTTGACAACCGTCACATCAAACTTGTCCGACATCTTCAGTTCCTCGGCACTGCGTGCCAGGCGCCTTACGATAGCCTCCTCGCTTTCTGTGCCACGGCTGCGCAGCCGCTGGCTCAGCACCTCCACACTAGGAGGCATCACAAAGATGGCCAGAGCGTCCGACCCAAAATACTTTTTAATATTCATGCCACCATTCACATCCACGTCAAAGATAATCACATGCCCGTTGTCCCAGATGCGGTCTATCTCCGACTTCAACGTGCCGTAGCATGTACCGGCATACACCTCTTCCCACTCCAAAAAGTCACCCTCCCGCACTCGTTGGGCAAAAGTCTCTGGGCTGAGAAAATAGTAGTCTACACCGTCACGCTCGCCCTCACGTGGGCTACGGCTGGTGGCGGAAATAGAGAACTCAAAGCAATCAAAACGCTTCAATATCTCGCGAATGATGGTGGTCTTGCCGCTCCCCGACGGCGCCGAAAACAATATGGCCTTACGATAGTTCATGATAGGTTGATATGTTTAGAGTTTAAAGGGGTTGAGCCTAATTATGTTTTTTAGTTTATACTATTTCGTTTTCTAAAATTTCCTGTCAAATATCTTAAAGAATTCCTTAACCACTACCGAGTTGTTGTCCCAATTATTCTGGGAGGCTATCTCAGACACATACTCCAAGGCTCCCTCTCTGTTCGACATGGCGTTCAGCCTCAGAATAAAGTCGTTGTATGCTTTCATGTTGTTATGGAACAACTCGCTCATAAAGCTAAACTTATCGTTGATATTGATAATAGTACGAAGGTCATCCACTTTCTTAGCATTCACACGTGTCTCCAGCTGTTCCTCCACATTGCGCTGCTTTTTGGTGAGGGTGTCGGCCAATGTGCGCACCTTTGGTTGCTCTGTTGCCTTTTCATTCTTAAAAAGGTCAAGCAACGACGGCTCTTTCTGTTTGCCGGCAGGCTCGTCAACAAACAACTCGTCGTTGGGATTGCCTTCAAGGCTCTCCAGTTGGGGCTCCATAATAGGCTCGCTTAGCTCCTCCTTAGTGGCTGGGGCAAACTTGGGATGGAACTCGTCGTCAACAATCTGTCGGGCCCTCTCCTCGGCATCCTTCCTTGCGGCAGCCTCCTCGGCCAGGCGTTTCTCCTCGGCGGCCTTCTTTGCGGCTGCCTCCTCGGCTAGGCGTTTCTCCTCGGCGGCCCTCTTTGCGGCTGCCTCCTCGGCCAGGCGTTTCTCCTCGGCAGCCTTCTTCGCGGCAGCCTCCTCGGCCAGGCGTTTCTCCTCGGCGGCCTTCTTCGCGGCAGCCTCCTCGGCCAGGCGTTTCTCCTCGGCAGCCTTCCTTGCGGCAGCCTCGTCGGCCAGGCGTTTCTCCTCGGCAGCCTTCTTTGCGGCAGCCTCTTCGGCCAGGCGTTTCTCCTCGGCGGCCTTCTTTGCGGCAGCCTCCTCGGCCAAGCGTTTCTCCTCGGCGGCCTTCTTCGCAGCAGCCTCTTCGGCCAGGCGTTTCTCCTCGGCCAGGCGCTTCTCCTCGGCTGAGCGGTCGACATCATTCCTATTCGTCACGCACGACTTGCCTGTAGCCTCCAGCTGCAATGCCACCATATACAAGTTGCGCAGCTCCTCCAGAATAATGTCAATTTCTATTTGGGGAGTCTTACCCTCGTTATTACGAATACGTGTGGCTATCAATCCCAGCCGTTCCATGCCCTCAACGAGCGAGTTTGTGATGCTATTCATATTTTAAAAAAAATATATATCTTTGACTAAAAAACGTTTGCGCGACGATATGGCACACAAAATAATTTGTAAAAATACGAAATAAAAATGATTAATTGAAAAAAAATCTCAACCTACCACCTTAAGCTTGATTCTATATCAAACCGCAACTTAATATTACAAAGACAGATAAAACCACCGAGACGGCAACTCGAAACTGTTTTTTTTCATCGACGGGGAAAGAAAAAAACTTATTCATTCCTCCAGAGGGTGTGATGCACGCATCCCTATTGTCATTGTCATCGTCATCATGTCCCATTTTACTTCGTGACGTTGCTTTGGCTCTACAAAGAAAGCGAGCTGTCTTTGTTCTCGCTTTGTACAACGTTGTGCCACTTTTTTCTAAAAGTGGCACCCTAATTTTTGCTTTTTTTCGGTATAATTATAGCAGAAAGAATATATCACACACATCAATCACTCGCCATGCCTTCGTCGTGCCTTCGATTCCTAGAGCGAAGAGAGGTGGGGAACTTGGAGGAGGGAAGAGGGAAGTAAGAAATAGTAGTTAGGAATCATGAAATTATATGCTCCAGACAGAGCCGCAACAAAATATAATAATATTATGAATTGAAAAAAATAGAATATCGATTTTTTTTTGTATTTTTGAAGTTTGTTAGAAATGTAACAAACAAACGAATTTTATTAATAAACAACTATTTATATGAAAAAATTCCGTTTAATTTTCTGTTTCGTCATGCTGGCGGTGCTCAGCTTCGGCACTGCTATGGCACAAAAGACCTACCAGTACAAGACCTATCCCAACGACCCGCTGGGAGTGAGGGAGTACACCCTCGACAATGGTCTGAAAGTATTCATGAGCGTCTACAAGGATGCTCCTAAGATTCAAACCTACATCGCCGTGCGTGCCGGCTCGCGCAACGACCCGCACGAGACCACCGGCCTGGCCCACTATCTGGAGCACATGATGTTCAAGGGCACCCAGCGCCTCGGCACCACCGACTGGGAGAAGGAGAAGGTGCTCATCCAGAAGATTGAGGACCTCTTCGAGGCCTACCGCATGTTTGACGACCCGCAGACCCGCGCCGCCATCTACCACAAGATTGACAGCCTCAGCTACGAGGCCTCTAAGATTGCCGTGGCCAACGAGTACGACAAGGCCATGACCGCCATCGGCTCCACTGGCACCAACGCCTTCACGAGCAACGACTACACCATGTATGTCGAAAACATCCCCAACAACCAGTTGGAGACCTGGTGCGAGATTCAGGCCGACCGTTTCCAGCACCTGGTGCTGCGCCTGTTCCACACCGAGCTGGAGACCATCTACGAGGAAAAGAACATGAGCCTCACCAAGGACAACCGCAAGGTGAACGACGCCATGTTTGCCGCCCTCTTCCCCCACCACCCCTACGGCAACCAGACCACCTTGGGCAGCCAGGAGCACCTGAAGAACCCCTCGATGCGCAACATCCGCAACTTCGTGTCCACCTATTATGTGCCCAACAACATCTGCATCAGCATGGCCGGCGATTTCGACCCCGACGAAGCTATCAAGATCATAGACAAGTATTGGGGCAATATGGAGCCTCGCCCTGTGCCCGAACTGAAGTTTGAGCGCGAGCAGCCCATCACCTCTGTCATCACCAAGAACGTCAGCGGCCTGGATGCCGAGAACACCGTGCGTGCCTACCGTCTGGACAGCGGCAACGGCAGCCACGACGCCATGCTGGCCGACCTGATGGAGAGCGTGCTCAACAACGGCAAGTGCGGCCTTATCGACCTCAACATCAACCAGCAGCAGCGTTGCATGGGAGCCTACGCCGGCACTTACACGCTGAACGACTACGGTGCCTTTATGTTCGGCGGCCAGCCCCTTGAAGGGCAGACGTTGGAACAGGTGCAAGCCCTCTTCGACGAGCAGATAGCACTGGTGAAACAAGGCAAGTTCGACGACTGGATGCTCGAGGCCGCCATCAACAACATGAAGCTCGCCATCATGAAACGCGCCGAGAGCAACAACAGCCGTGCCAGCCAGATGGCCTACGCCTATGTGGAGCACCGCAACTGGGGCGACGTTTGTAACGAGATTAACGAGCTCTCAAAGATTACCAAGCGCGAGATTGTGGCCTTCGCCAACCGCCTGTTCAAGGAGAACAACTACGTCATCATCAACAAGCTGAAAGGCGAGCCCGAGCCTATCCTCAAAGTCTCCAAGCCTCCTATCACCCCCATCGAGGTGGGACGCGACAAGGAGAGCCAGTTCCTCAAGGAAATCAAGGCCCGTCAGGTGAAGCCCATCGAGCCTGTGTATGTCGATTTCAGCAAGGACCTCAAGAAGTCCAAGCTCAAAAACGGTGCCGAAGTACTCTATGTGCAGAATGTTGAGAACAAGACCTTCAACCTCATATACCGCTTCGACTTTGGCTACCGCGCCGGCCAGCTGGGCAAAACCATGGACATGGCTGCCGACATGCTCGAATATCTGGGCACCAGCAAACACACTCCCGAACAGCTACAGGAAGAGTTCTACAAACTGGCCTGCAACTACAGCGTCAACGTGGGACAGGAGAACATCAACATCAGCATCAGCGGTCTGAGCGAGAATATGACCCAGGCCATGGCATTGGTTGACGAAATCATCACCGACGTTCAGCCCAACGAGCAGGCACTGCAGATGCTGGTGGCCCGCATACTGAAGAGCCGTGAGAACGCCAAGCACAACCAGCAGCGTTGCTTCTCAGCCCTTGGCAACTACGGCATCTATGGCAGCGACTCCCCCACCCTCGACCAGCTCAGCGAGGCACAGCTCAAAGCCCTCACATGCCAGCAGCTCACCGACGCCATGCACAGCCTCATGAACTACAAGCACCGCGTGCTCTACTATGGCCCTGAGAGCATGGACAACTTCAAGACCCTCGCCAACAAGTTCTACTACCAGATGAACAAGAAGGCTCCCGCCAACAAGAAGATCACCCCCAAGGCCGTGAGCGAAAACACCGTCTACTTCGTCGACTACAACGCCAACCAGACCTACATGCGCGAGCATTTCCGTGGCGAGAAGTTCAACACCAAGAACACGCCCGTGATGAACATCTTCAACGAGTACTTCGGCGGCTCGATGAACGCCATCGTCTTCCAGGAGATGCGCGAGAAGCGCAGCCTCGCCTACAGCGCACAGAGCTACTATGCCACCCCCGGCGACAAGGACGGCTATTTCACCAATGCCGCCATCATCGCCACGCAGAACGACAAGCTCATCGACGCCATGACCGCCTTCAACGAGCTGTTTGACCAGATGCCCGAGTCGGAGGCCAACTTCCTGATGGCCAAAGATGCCATGCTCAGCGGCATCCGCACCGCCCGCACCACCAAGATGGGCATCATCAACAGCTACCTCCAGTATGAGAAGATGGGCTACGACATGAAGAAGAGCCGCGCCCAGATACTCTTCGAGGCCTACCCCAAGGTGACCATGCAGGACATAGTGAACTTCAACCACAAGTACATCCGTGGTCAGAAGAAGGTCTACATGTGCCTTGGTAAGGAAGCCGACATGGACTTCAACGCCCTCGCCAAGTTCGGCAAGGTGAAGAAGCTGAAACTAGAAGACATCTTTGGATACTAATTTAAGTACGAAGCATGAACTAAGAACTAAGAATTCATCCGAGTACACAGCAAATTCTTAGTTCTTAGTTCATACTTCTTATTTCATTATGAGAATCAAGCACCTCATCCGTCAATTCCGCGCGTGGCAACGCAATCCCGTACAATACTCTGACCAAGGGTTGCAGGAGCATCATTGTGCCAACTGTGGGCACACCTACACGGGCAACTTCTGCCCCGTGTGCGGACAAGAGGCTGGCGACATACGCATCACATGGCGGTTGATAGGGCAGAGCTTTTTAAAGGCCTGGGGCATAGATTCTCACTCGTTGCCCAACACGTTGATGCAGCTGATGCTGCGCCCCGGATACCTTATCAGTGACTACCTCTACGGACACCGCCGGGCCAGTTACCCGCCTGTGAACATGCTCTTTGTGGTGACAGTAGTCTACCTTATCATCGCACAATTGTTCGACATCAGTCGCACCGAACACTTTTCCTATTCCGACGTGCCTGAGAAATATGCCATTGCTGTCGACATAATGAACTGGTTTATTGATAACCCGGCATGGGGTCTGCTAACCTTCACGCTGATGTTTTGCATCCCAACATGGTTCTTCTTCCGTTTTGCACCACGACACACACAACACACATTGGCCGAAGGTGTTTTTATCCAAATTTATATGGCGACAATCAGCATCATCTGTACTTTTATCTCAAACATATTCACAAATGTGATAGGGTTGTTCATCATACTGGTCGCTGCATACTATTATGTCACCTATCGGCAATTGTTTGGTTATCGTTTTTGGGGGACTTTATGGCGCATGTTGCTGGCTATTGCTGTGGCCTTTTGGCTGATTGTACTTGCCATGGTAATCATGGTAATTGTGTGGAGGAGCGAGAAAATAGAAATGCTTCCAAGTCTGTTCCGACCCATAATAATCATAACTGCTCTTTTGGCGGCGGGCTATTTTATCAGCCGTCGTACAGCTGTGAATCGGCGGACTGCCAAAGACAATAAAGGTTGACGTGGACAACTTTCAAAACAATAGAATGAGGCGAATTGTATGGGTCATAGCATTGTTACTATCGTCTGTGTGCCAAGCGCAGACCGATACGGTGTTTTGGTTTGCCCTGCCACCGACAGCCGACCCAGGGCGTTTTGTGTTCCACACTTACGACCAACCCGCCGACGTCACCATCTCACAGCCGGGCAACCCTTATATGCCTGTGGCATCTTTCACGATGGTAGCGCACGACTACACCACATATACTGTCAGCAACAGCGAGTATGCCAACAGTGTCACTGACCCCTACAATACCGTCCTCAATCGCGGCTACCGCATCTCTTCCACCGCCCCAATCACTTGCTACTACCAAATCACAACAACACAGCGCGAGACCTTCACGCTGAAGGGGCGCAACGCCCTCGGCACCGACTTTCAGGTGCTGACGCCATTACCGTACCGCCCTTCTGCCGAAGGGCAGAGCATCACGATGATAGCCACCGAGGACAGCACCCACGTTCTCATTGTTGCCCCCCGCAGGGTGATCAGCGGCAACATCGCCATGTTGGACACCATCGGCCTGGGCGACACAGTGGCAGTGACGCTCAATCGGGGACAATCCTATGCCCTCCAAAGTCCTCCAGCGACCCTGGGTTTTATGAAAGCCAAGATTCATGCCTCGCAACCGATAGCCATCAGCTTCTCGGACAAGGCCATGCGGTCGCGAACCAGTGCCAGCCATTCCAACCCCGCAGGCGAGCAGCTGTTGCCCCTCACGCATTGGGGCATGGAGTATGTGAGGATTAATGGCTTTACCTCTTCCGATTTGTTCCGTGCAACCGACTACATCGATACTGGCATCTATCGTATCTGGCCTGGTGGAGGTGGCAATTCAGGTGGCATGGACTGGAATGTAGGATGGGCCAATTTCTTCGATTCGGTACAATACTTTCGAAGCGAACGCCCTTTGGGAATGATGCACCAACTGGATCCCAACGAGTTGATGGCCGCCACCGTGGTTCCCCATATAGTTGGTTCGGGGTCGCACCAGATTTCGTACCTCCATACCGACAGCACCAGTTTGGCTATTCACATGGTCATCCCTACACGTGCCGTGGGCGACGTACTCTTCAATGGCAATCCCGCCATCCTCACCGCCGATTGTTTCCGACCTGTGCCGCAAAAGCCTGAGCTCTCGTGGTGCAACAAGGATGTCAGCACATTCGTGCCATGGGATTCTGTGATGACTGTGTCGTGCAGCGCAGACAAGTTTCTTTTGGCCATTATTGAGACTTACAGCCTTCGCGGAACGGCCTACACCTACCTCACCGACTATGCCCCTGCCGGGTACGTCCTCTTTGATATGGACACGACCTATTGCGAATACGACAGCATCACATTCATATATCGCATCAATCAGGTAGACAGTGTGGCATTGCATTGCCCTGATGGGCATACCATCACCCGCCCGCCATTCATTATCCTCCATGCCGACAGCACTGCCGAGGGTGCCTATATCATCGAGGCATTTGATACGGCTAGAAACATCGTTTACACAGACAGCATTTATATTCATATTCATCCCCGTTCGATGACTGAGTACAGTGACACTATTCTTGAAAGCCAATTGCCCTGGAACCGCTTCGGTTTATTCTTCTATACCGAAACTGATACAACCATTCTGCGACCAGACCCCATGTCGGTGTGCGACAGCCTGATGAACTACCACCTCCACATTTACGACACCATCTACGACACAGTGCTCTACTACGCCTGTGAGAGCGACCTGCCCATACGCTACAACGACACCCTATTCACACAGGAGGGTCAGGCCGACTTCCTCTATACCGGCAACCATGGCGAGGACAGCCTCATCACCTTCATCCTCCACGTCATCCCTAGCAGCGACACCACCATCTGCGACAGCATTACCGAAGACCAGCTGCCATGGTTTGCCATGGACACAGTGTTCAACGACACCGTGGCCGACTATATCGTCCACACCACCAACGAGG
>JAFRRK010000099.1 GCA_017428115.1 Bacteroidales bacterium
CCACCGAATAATCGGAAGATAAGGTTCCCTGTCTGCACGAATACCAAAATACGAAATTGACGAACGGTTTCCTGTCGCACTTAGCGGCGGATTGGGGTCATATATCACCGCCATGTAGTTCGAGTCGCCATAGTTGACTACTTGAGCCTGTATGCCGACTAAGGTGCCTACCAATGCTATGATTATCAATATCTTTTTCATTGTGCCTAGGAGTTTAAGGATTGATACAATCTAACGAATAATTAAAGGATGTTTGGGGTATTTTGTCGAGATATGTTTGGGATTGGCGCCATGTACTCCTGTAATACATGCGATTATCTAAACATACGGTTCCATGAAAAAACTCCACTTTGCTGGTCTCAATACACATGTTTGTTTCAGAACACGGATATAGCAGTCTCTGAAGCATCCAGTGATTTGTGGTTGAAAGGATATAATAACTGGAATTACGGAAGTCCATACTACATATCCTTTCTCCATTTAACAGCCGCATGTAGTATGCCCAATAACTTGTTGTTGAGAATGGCGAAGCATATATGACCCGGTCTCCTGTGCCGTTTATAATGGCTATCAACAGGGTCTTGGACGAGGGCACATACGCCAATTCTGTCACCGGTGAGTTTTCCGGTTGCCATGTATGCCACGCATCGAAGAAGTCCATATTGGCTAGATTAAAGAGAAATAGTTGGACTGAAAAGTAAATACCTGAGGGCCAATCGTCTGAGTAAGCTGATGCAATGGCTATTGTCTCGTTATCAAGGGCTTCGGCTACGGGAAGTGATTCCATCCTTGTGGACAAATAACTGTATTGGTGAATTGTGTCAATCAGTGCGGAGGCAAATATTCCGTTCTTGTTACCTCGGCGAATGCACACCCGGTTTGTTTTGTCCATAATGCCGACAAATCCAACAAAGCTTTTGGTGACGACTACATCGGTAAGAGTTTCTATTTGAGACTGGTTGAAACATCGTCTAGAAGTGGCAGAAAAGGTCATACTGCCTCCGTAGTTGTTGCACTCTATCATATAGTAGCCATCTTGGTCTGTCCCGATTGCTGCAATTCCTACACCGTTCATTAGTGTATTACGATAGGCTGTCAATTTGGTGACCTGGTCTATGTCGTTTATTTTTACAACTGTAAATCCAACGTTGCCAGAATAACCAGTATTATATAGCAACTCATTAATATCGAAATAGGCTATCATGGCATCATTGTTGACAGACCCTCCACAATATACCGAGTCTCCTACAATCCGAAAGTCATTGATGGTGTATATGGGATTTTCGGGAAGGCCAGTGGTTACTTTTACCGAGTACACCGTACTTGTCGCCGAGTCGATTACTGAGAATACATTCTCTCCGTCATGTTGATGATATGCGACCGCCATACCAGATTTCCACGTCCGCACAATGCCACATTCATCTCCCGCAGGGTCGAAGATTTCTGCAGTTTCTATGGGCAGCTGACCCATCATAGCCCCGCATTGTAATAATAATAGTAGTAATAAAGTGTTTCTCTTCATAATAGTTTGTTCTTGTTTGTATTTCGTGATTTCTTCGTTAGCTGGTTTAACTGGTTTGTACGTTTATTATGTTCGACTAATATAAAGTAGTAGTGTCCAAAATCGACGCTGCAAAGTTACGTTTTTTTTTTTGAATAACACGCATGTTTATGAAAATATTTTACAAAACGTTGGTTATTATGTATTTACTATTGTATTTTTTGCCGTTTGCTCTCATAAATCCACTGATGCTTTTGGGAAACTATTGTTTTAATTAAAAATGGGCTAACTAAATCAGGGATTTATAAAATATGAAATCTTCTTCTATTTAGTGAAAGTGTAATAATAAGGTGAATCTATGATAACTATTGAGAGCGCGTTTCTACGAAACGCCAATGGCCTGACATTTAACGCCCCACAAAAAAAAGGTTGCTCCCAGTCGGTCGCGACCCCTTTTTTGTGCGGGGTTATTGAGAGTAAGGCTCTCCGAGCCTTTATCGTTATAACCATTACTTTATTAAAAATGGGAAAGTTATAATAGTTAACTAACTAAAGTATGACAAGTAAGATAAGGTGGCGAAACTTAGTAATTGCTTTGATTGTCATTTATTTGTTGTCTGTTGCTTTCCCACTTGTTCTCTATCATAATACCGGAGAATAGGCGACAGGTGAATGGCAAAATTACTGACATTCAATGATTTTTAATGGATTTAGGGTAGGGGCTAAGGGTTGAAGCCTTAGAGGAGGGTGTTCCCCATCTGCGGAGAATCCTCTTTTTTGCTCCTTAACAAAAACGTAACAATGTTGTAACGGAAACGCAACCATCGGGCGGGTGAAAGGTGGTATCTTTGCAGCGGAATTAACAAATCAGTGTCGAATATAAATAATTGAAATATATGACATTTGGAGAAATATTAGTGATTTTGCTGAACTTCGCCGGAGCGCTGGCGGTATTCCTGTTCGGCATGAAGTTGATGAGTGAGGGCTTGCAGAAGTTTGCCGGCAACAAGATGCGCAGCATTCTGGGTCGTGTGACGGGCAGCCCTGTGCGGGGCATCCTCACCGGTGCCGTGGTGACAACGGCCATACAGTCGTCGAGTGCCACGACGGTGATGGTGGTGTCGTTTGTGAATGCCGGGCTGTTGAGCCTTGCCGGTGCCGTGGCGGTGATTATGGGTGCCAACATCGGCACCACGGTTACGGCGTGGATTATCACCCTTTTCGGACTGGGCGAGAGCACGTCGGCGTTCAGCCTGCCGATGCTGTTAGGGGCGATAAGCTTGGTGTTTATGTTTGCCAAGCGGAGCCGCCTGAAGTCGATAGGCGAGTTTGTCATTGGTTTGGCCTTGCTGCTGATAGGCATGGAGTTCCTGCAGCGGGCGATGCCCAATTTGGAGCAGTATCCTGCTTTTTTGGAGACGTTGGCGCGCTTGGAGGGCTTCGGGTTTTGGTCGCTGCTGCTGTTTGTGGCGGTTGGAGCGCTGCTCACCTGCCTGGTGCAGGCGTCGGCGGCCATGATGGCTATCACCTTGGTGATGTGCTACAACGGTTGGATAGGGCTGGATGCCGCAGTGGCGTTGGTGATGGGTCAGAATATCGGCACCACCATCACGGCCAACCTTGCCGCCATGGTGGCTAACAGCGACGGTAAGAGGGCGGCGCGGGCCCATCTGGTATTCAACGTGGTGGGTGTGGTGCTGACGCTCATCGTGTTTCGTCCGGTGTTGAACCTTATTGCCGATATCACCACGGCTATTGAGGGCAGCAACCCCTATACGCCTGTTGGCGCAGAGGGTTATGAGCCGAGTGCCATACCTATGGCTTTGTCGTTGTTCCACACCTTCTTCAACGTGGCTTGCACCTTGGTGTTGGCATGGTTTATCCCCTTGATTGTGAAGATAGTCAATCTGATGGTGAAGGATAAGCCCGAGGATGAGGAGTACAAGTTCCGCCTCAAGTATATTGGTGGGCACTGGATGAACACCGCCGAGCTCAACATGGAGGCGGCCAAGAAGGAGATTGAGGAATTCTCGAAGCGGGTGTTGCGCATGTACACCTTCCTGCCAGGGCTGCGCACTGCCAAGGACGACGAGGAGTTTGAGCAGTTGGTGGCCAGGGTGGAGAAATATGAGGAGCTGACCGACCGCATGGAGATAGAGATAGCCAAGTTCCTGACCAAGATTTCGGAAGGCGACTTGTCGCATGAGGGTTCGCAGCGCATCAGTGCCATGCTACGCGTGGTGGACAACCTCGAGAGCATTGGCGACAGCATATATCAGATAGCTGTAACCCGGAGGAACAAGCGTGAGCAGGAGGTTCATTTCGACCAGCATCTGAACGACAACCTTGAACAGATGAAACAGCTGGTGCAGCATGCGCTGGATGTGATGGACTCCAACCTGAGGGGCGACTACGACCATGTGGACATGGAGAGTGCCAACACTGCCGAGGAGGCCATCAACGACTGTCGCAACCGCTTGCGCGAGGAGCATCTCGAAGCCCTGAAGAGCGGCCGCTACGGCTACGCCATTGGCTCGGCCTACAGCTCACTCTATGCCCTGTATGAGAAGACTGGCGACTACATCATCAACGTCAGCGAGGCCATCGGGGTGAAATTCAAGGAAAATTAGGAATTCGGACTTTCTGCGACCTACAATCATCTAGGCATAACCATTTGGTTATCGCCTAGATGTGTTTTTGTTTATGCTTTTTTTTTCTAGTTTAAAAAAAGTGTGTATCTTTGCACTTTGAATAACTCTTATTATTTTGTATTATGATTAAGAAAGCTATTACCTTTTGTGTTGCCTTGTTAGTGCTGCAGGGAGCAATCTATTCGCAAACCAATATGCCGATACCTAACGGTAGTTTTGAGCAGTGGACCTCTCATCCAGGCTACAACGTAACAGTACTCGGGATGTCGCTTCCCGTTTACGACTCCTATTCCACCCCCACGGGGTGGGGCTATCTGGCCTACCCCGTCAACGAGTCGTTCTCGGCCCTAGGCACCCCCATTTCCATCAGCACCTCCATCCCGCTAGTGAAGGTGGTAGAGGAGACTGGCTCGGTGCCCGACAGCAACAAGGCTGTGAAGTTGCAGACTTTCATGTTGAGCGACCTGGTGACTGGCTTGGTCTATACCTTGGCGGCGCCCCAGATGGACACGATGCTCACCCAGACCGTGTTTCCCAGCATCTTGCTCACTGGTGAGATTAATATGGACAGTTTGATGCCTATTGTCACCAATCTGTTGGCCAATATCGATAGTGCCGGCGACATGCTGGTGTCGTTGGCTGGGACCGATGTGAACAACCTCATTACCGGCGGCATCGCCCTCGGCGGCTTCGAACCTTCGCGCCTGACGGGTAGCTACAAGTACCATTCTGCTGTGAGCGGCGACAATGGCGGTGTACTGATGCTGGGCACCCACTACAATACCACCACTCATCGTCGCGAGGTGGTGGGCGGAGGCCTCAATATAGGCCTTACCGATGTGGCCAACTATACCCCCTTTACGGTCGATTACCTCTCACTGCATACGCTGGACAGCACCTTTGCCGACCAGGCACCCGACTCGCTGATAGTGTTGATGATCTCATCGGCCAGCGAGAACAGGCAGCAGGGGTCGTACCTATGTGTTGATAATCTGCGTCTGTGGCACGACTCGACAGGTGTAGAGCTGCCCGACACCTGCGCCAGCATCGTCGCGTTGGCCGCCACTGCTGACATACATGAGGCTGTTGTGGCCTGGAACACCACCTCGGCAGTCGACGGCTACGAGCTGGAGTATGGCCCTACAGGTTTCACCCAGGGCAGTGGCACGATGCTTTATCCCTCCACTACTACGGCCACACTGACCTCTTTGGTTGCCAACACGGCCTATGATGTCTATGTGCGCACCGTATGCAACGGCACTACCTATGGCGAGTGGGCATCGGCCAGTTTCGCCACTCAGCCTGATACCTGCGCCAGCGTGTGTTGGATAGAGGCGGTGAATGTGGTATATGACGCATTTCCCGAGTATGAACTACAATGGTGGGGCAGCTCGCAGCCCGACCACTGGGAAGTAGAGTACGGTCTGCAAGGTTTTGAACTGGGCAGCGGCACGGTTGTAGAGACCAACGAGAGCAGTTTCGCTATTTATGAACTGGAGCAGCAAGGCATTTTGCAGCCCAACACTTGGTATGACTTCTATGTGCGTTCGGTATGTGAGGGCGGCGTGTATGGCGAGTGGGACTCGGTACAGTATCGCACTTTCTGTGCCACGGTGGAAGACCTTACGTTGGTTGACGACAATATCAGTGTCAATGCTGCCAATTTCATTGAAGGTTACAAGGTGACATGGGTCGACAATTCCGGCACAGAACAGTGGTCAGTGAGCTATGGCACGCCTAATTCATATAATTGGCACTCGGAAACGGTGAATGAACCGTTCATCCAGTTGGAACCACTTAGGCCCAACACCCGATATGAGGTGGAGGTGTCGGCACTGTGTGGGGAGGACAACTACGGCGATTATCGTTATGTGGGATTCACCACAATTAACGTTGGCATCGCCGAGGCGGACGCTTCTTCGTTGTCGGTCAGCCCCAATCCTGCCAGCGGCCGCTGTGTGGTGAGCCTTGCCGTCGATACGCCTGCCGAGTTGAAACTGTACGATGCCGACGGACGTTTGCTTCAGACGATTGCCTACAAAGGCACACCTATCGAATTGCAGCTGCCCTCGCAAGGAGTATTCTTGTTGCAGGCCACTACTGCCGCGGGCACGATGACGCGGAAGATTGTTAACAAGTAAAAGATTAAATCAGATACCATGAAAACACGGAAGTTATTCCTTTGTGGCTTGGCTTTGATACTTTTTTCAGTATCGGTTTATGCCCAAGGCGATGATTATGCGGTCTATATGGTCAACGGTCAGACTATTTACATTGATGGGAACATGCATCCTAGTGGCACAGTGAATGACGATAGAGGTTTAACTGGTGAGTGTTCGAGTAACTTTGATGGATACGTAGTGATAAGTGCGGACACAGGGATGGTAATACATCTGGCTGGACTTTGTTCTTTTAGAGATTCCAACGGTTGGGTTACGATATGGGATGGAGACACCAACACTGTACCGCTGTATTGGAGGCTCACAGGAATAAGGGAATTAAATGTGACTGCTAGAAGCAGTAGGATGACTATTGGGCTTCAGACCGATAGCTCGGAAATGCACCATAGTGGAATACACCTTAATTATGCTGTAGCAAATCCTGACACTTGCGCCAGAGTAATTAATTTGATGGTGGATGATGCCTGTGCTGATTGTTAACCTATGGAATACGAATTAACTTGGTGGTACAATTGGCGGCTCGACCATTGGGAGATAGAGTACGGTCCGCATGGCTTCGAATTGGGTAGTGGCACGGTGATGGAAACAAATGAAAGTTATTTTTATATCACGGATATTGAATTTAGAGGGTTGCTCCAGCCCAATACCGAATATGACTTTTATGTGCGTTCGGTGTGTGGAGATAGTTTATATGGTGAGTGGGACTCGGCAAGTTACCGCACTTATTGTGCACAGGTGGATTCCATAATGGTATGGGATGAAGACGTCACGGTCACATCCGACGGACGTTTGACTGGCTATAAGGTTACATGGCGCGACACAACCGATACAAGGCAATGGTATGTGGATTATTATCGAACCGACTCGCCACCATTTGATTGGGACAGGCCGTGCAAGTCCGCCTCTGTTGATACGTCTGTTTACTATTTCCCACCGCTTGCACCAAATACTAGCTATACATTCACTTTGTGGTCTGAATGCGATAGTTCATATGGTATTAAGCAATGGATTTGGTTTACCACTAACGCTGTCGGCATCGCCGAGGCGGACGCTTCCTCGCTGTCGGTCAGTCCCAATCCTGCCAGCGGCCGCTGTGTGGTGAGCCTTGATGACGCTGCGCCTGCCGAGCTGAAGCTGTACGGTGCCGATGGTCGTTTGCTTCAGACGATTGCCTACAAGGGTGCGCCTATCGAGTTGCAGTTGCCCTCGCAGGGAGTATACCTATTGCAGGCTACCACTGCCGGAGGCACCTTTACCCGCAAGATTGTAAATAAGTAAAGGAGTCTTTCATATTTTAAAGGGTGCGTGGCAGGGTGGAACTCGTGTTCGGGTTCTTGGAGTAGACGACGGGCGGGCGACCTTCCAAGGTGTGGGCATGGTGTGGACAAAGGTCAAAAAAATGTTCACGAACGTGGTTTACAACATGTGCAAACTAGTGAAATTAAGGAGCATCAATCAGAATTAACAATATGTAATATATAGAATATCAAGCAGATACCCCCCCTGCAAAAAAGTGCAAGAAAATCATTGTCAAATGAAAAAAAAGTAGTATCTTTGTAGCCGAAAACAGAATGACAAATAACGACCGTCTGACAGGTCCAACGGGTTCTGCCTGTTGTGACGGCCAAAAATATTAAAATAGAACTCACCGAAATATTAAAATCTAGTGCTATGAAATCACAAATGTCTTTTCTTTTCGGCTTGGTATTGATGCTTTTTTCGGCATCGGTTGGTTATGCCCAAAACGATGATGATACGATTAGTATGGCCGATGGTCAGACCATCTACATAGATGGGAACTTGAATCCTAGAGGAACGGTGATAGATGCAGGAGGTACAAGTGTCGATAGTATGGGTAACTTTGAAGGATATGTAGTTATAAGTGCAGACACAGGGACGGTAATACACCTATCTGGACAATATTATTTTAGATATCTCGGCAAGGTTGCTATATGGGATGGAGACACTAATGGTGAACCGCTGTATTTGAGGCAAGGAGGAATGGATTGGTTTAATGTGACGGCGAGAAGTGGCATGCTGACAATTGGGCTTTATACCGACAGCTTAGAGTCCCAACATAGGGTATTGCAGGTAGACTATACTGTTGATAGTGCTGGCATTTGTTCCAGAGTAAATGATTTGTTGGTGCAAGAATTCTGTACTGATTGTGAGCCTATGAGATACGTATTATTTTGGCAGCAAGATTTTCAGCCAGACTATTGGGAAGTAGAGTATGGTCCACATGGTTTCGAATTGGGTACGGGTGATGTGCTAAACTCTAATGATAATGGGCGCTATTTTTATGATTTCTATACTACATTGTATGGGAATGCTTTAGTATTGTGGGCTTTAGAATGGGATGGACTGCTGCAAGGCAATACCTTGTATGATTTTTATGTACGGCCAGTGTGTGAAGTTGGGGTTTATGGTGAGTGGGACTCGGTGAGTTACCGTACCAACTGTGCCATGGTGGAAGAACTTACGTTGGTTGACGACAATATAAGGGTCAATGCCGACAATCTCATAGATGGTTACATGATTACATGGGTCGATGCAGGTGGAGCAGAGCGTTGGGTTGTGGCAATTGATGATTGGAATCCGTATAGTGTGACCGAACCGATGTTCAATTTGCCTTCGCTTGCACCGAATGCTATATATCAGGTGAGAGTTAATTCTGATTGCGGAAATGGGAACTATGGACAAAGTAAGACCATAATTATTAATACCAACTCTATCGGCATCACCGAGGCGGACGCTTCTTCGTTGTCGGTCAGCCCCAATCCTGCCAACGGTCGCTGTATGGTGAGCCTTGACGTCGTTACGCCTGCCGAGCTAAAACTGTACGGCACCGACGGACGTTTGCTTCAGACGATTGCCTATAAAGGCACACCTATCGAGTTGCAGCTGCCCTCGCAGGGCGTATACTTGCTGCAGGCCACTACTGCCGCAGGCACGATGACGCGGAAGATTGTTAACAAGTAACTTTATGGCTTTTATATCACACTGTTTGGCATACTGCTCACTAATAGCACTATTAGCGGGCAGTTGTTCTTTGCCTGCAGTTTCGTATGATGGTGGCGATACGCTTTCTGTCCCATCCAATTTGGAAATTCCCTCCTACGAGGAAGGGGAGGATATTATCTATTATGAGGGTTTCACCGTCTCGTACAATCACTCTACACTGGTGCCCAACTGGGTGGCATACGAGCTGACAGCCTCCGAACTCAACGGCTATTACGACACCCAGAGTTCCAACTTCAGCCGCGACCCTAACCTCAAAGGCAAGCAGGCCTCACGCGAGGACTATTCCCGCTCGGGTTGGGACAAGGGACACATGTGTCCCAAGGCAGACCTTCGTTGGTCGGAAAAGGCCTATTGGCAGAGCCACTATTTCCCTAATATCTGCCCCCAGAATCACGACCTCAACCGCTATGACTGGAACACCTTAGAGAAGCGAGTACGCACGCTGGCAGGGCGGTATGATACGATATGGGTGGTCTGTGGACCCATATTTGAGAAGAAGGAGTATGGCACCATCGGCGACGCCCATGTGCAGGTGCCCGACTATTTCTTCAAGGCCTTGCTGATACGCACTGCCGACGGCTTTTCGTCCATCGCCTTTGTGATGCACAACGACGGTCGTCACCATAAGCTACGCGACTATGCTTGCACCGTCAACGAGTTGGAACAACGCCTCGGTCGCGACCTCTTCCCCGCCTTGGACGACAGCATAGAGGAGACTGTCGAAGAGACCCTCGAATGGCACTGCTGGGAAAGATAATATTGTTTGATTGCTTGATTGTCTGATTGCTTGATTGTTTGAGTATTTTGACTCAAGATTAACACATTCAGACATTCAAGCAATTTTTTTCAATCATTCCCCACCTACTGAGCCTTCTCTGGCACCCGTCTGGGCGCGGCTCTCCAGTTCCATCTTGCCGAAACGCAGCGTGGCACCGAAGGTGACATAGCGGCTGGTGTATTTCGAGTCTGAAATAGTGGTGTTGTAGGGATTGATGTTGGTGCTGCCCCAACTGTTCCAATTGAATATGTCGCTGGCGTTGAAATAGAGCGACAGTTTGCGGTCGAAGAAATCGGCACTCATGCCCAGGTCGAGGCCTTTGCGCTCGTGGCTCACCGTCAGTACGCTCCATCCATGTCCGGGGCTGTTGTAATAGCCGCTGACGAAGACTTCCAGCTTGTTCCACAGCTTGGCCCACACCTTGCCGCGTATGTTCCATGATACCATTCTATCCTCCACTGGGGGGGCGTCGGTGCGTACAATGACGCTGTACCAGTCGTCGGTCAGCCCCGCGTTGAGGCGGACGTTGAAGAACCCCGAAGGACGGTACATGCAGTTGGCGTTGAGTGTGAAACGTCGGTTGTCGCTGCAGTTGAAAGGCATACGGTAGTCCACCACACGGCCAAAGAATGCCACATAGCGAGCATCGGTGATAGTGTTGATGTCGTCCAGCTCGGCGCGGTAGGAGGCATTCATACCCACCGAACCAAACTTTGCAAAATACTTGTTCCACGACAGGTCGGCATTATGCATGTAGCTGGGCTCCAACAATGGGTTGCCAGTCGAGAAAGTCTCTACACCATATTTTTCGTAGCGGGTCATCATGCTGGCCGTGGGTTTTATGGTGTTCATTCGGTAGCTGAGACTGAAATTGTGCATATCCTTGGTGCTGTAGCTCATATTCACCGAGGGGGAGAACGTGAAGTTGTGTGTCTCAACGTCGTATTCGGGCAGGCCTTCGTGCCAGTCCTTCACGTAGGCATAGCGTCCACGTCCGCCCAACTTCAAGGTGAAACCACCCCATTTGCGTCGCCATGTGAGGTAGCCGTCCAGGCTGCGGCCCGGTGTGTGCATCGTGTCGGACATCAGGTAGTCGCTGAAGAACGAGTTTTGGACGTAGTCGAATGTGTCGCGTCGGTAGTAGTCGTTGTCGCCTTCCATTTCGTATTCAAGACCCATCTCAATCTCGCCGTTCTTGCTGTAGGGCAGTGAGTAGTCCACTCCCAGTGAGCCGCTGCCGTCAAACATCTTGTGCCAGGTATGCTCGTTGTAGCTCATCTGTGGTTGGAAGGGATAGATGCACTCTTTTTCGGTGTCACCATTATATCCCCAGAAATTGCCGTTGAAATTCACTGACAGGCGGTGTCCCTCGTTGTTAAATTTGTGGGTGAAGTCGATGCCGCCGTAGCCGCCGTAGTTCATATTGTTGCTAAGGCTCAGCGTGGTGTTGTCGTAGTTGCCGGGATTGGACAGATACTCCGTGCGCGTCATCTGTCCGTCCGACTGGTCTCTTGAAAAGTTCGGGTAGGTACCAAACCAGCCCGAGATACTGTTCATCGAGTCGAATTCGTAACTGGCGTTGAGGTTGGCCCAGATGAAGTGGCTGTTGATGTTGCCAGTGTTATTGTAGTCCCATTGGCGCGCGAGAGTGCTGTCCTCGTTGAACATGCTTCCGCCGCCTTTGCGGGTAAACTCGCTCTTGCTGCCGCTGTAGCTCACGTATGCGCTGATGTTGAACTTCTCGTTGCTGTAGACATAGGAGAGCCAGGGCGAGATAGAGGGACGGGACGAGCCGTTGGCACCCACGCTGACAAACGAGTTCTTCAGCATCCGTTGGTTGGTGACGATGTTCACCACCGGGCTGCCGCTGCCGTAGCGTGCCGAGGGGTTCTTCATCACCTCGATGCGGTCGATGCTGTTGGCGGGCAGCATCTTGATGTATTGTTTTAGGGCTTCTCCTTCGAGGTGCGACGGACGGTCGTTGATCCACACCTCCACGCTGGCTCCGTTGAGGGTGACATTGCCCTCCACATCCACCTCCACACCGGGCGCGTTCTGCAAGGCATCGCTGGCGTTGCCCGTCTGTATGGAGGCATCCTCTGCCACGTTGTAGAGGTCTTTCTCGCCGTCTACAGTATAGAGCGGGCGTTTCTCCGTCACCTTCACCACGTCCAGCAGCATTGCCCCCTCGTGCATCACCAGGGTGCCCATGTCAATCTTACCTAGTCCTGTGGGACCGCCGTCGCGTGTGTTGGGCACCGCCACAAACTGGGTCTCATAGCCCATGGCCGACAGCCGTAGCAGAGTGGCTATGGTGTCGTTGTTGATTTTAAACGCACCTTGGTCGTCGGTGACCACACCACGTAGAAAAGTGGTGTCCGAAGCACTCATCATGGCAATATTGGCAAAAGGTATAGGCTGATTGTCCTTGGCACTTAGCAGCTTGCCGACCACTAGCTGCTGGGCTGATGCTTCGCCGCCCCATACTGCCAGCAAGGCAAATAGGACAAGGATGTTTTTTATTGTTTTCATAATAAAAGGTATTTTTACTATAACGTTGGAATACTAAGTATAGTATTTGGTAGGCTCACATTTTTAAAGACTAATACTTTTCGCTACCTCTTTGAGCTAGTGACAAAAGTTTGACAAGTCATTTTTTTTCTTCAAAAAGTGATAGATGCATCCAACCCTATTGTCATTGTCATCGTCATCATGTCGCACTTTACTTCTCGACGTTGTTTTGGCTTGGCAAATAAAGCGGGCTTTGTACAACGAGGTGCCACTTTTTTATTTCTAAAGTGGCACCCTAATTTTTTGCCTTTTCAGGTATAATTGTATTAGAAACGGCCGGCAGCACTCTCTCCAACCACACGCCATGCCTTCGTTGCGTATTCGTTTCTAGAGGCGAAAACAGGGCGAAGTCAGAAACAAGGCAGACAGCCTCCACCACCAGACAACCCGCCTAATGAGTGGGAACAAGGAGACAAAGGCGTATTGCCAAAAACCGACTTGGGTGCAGGCATGTTTTTAACTTGTCAATCTTTGGTAATAATTAATGGTAGTGAAAATGAAAATCGAACTATAAGACTGAGAGGCTTTACTTCCACATCGTTTTTTATTTCTCTGGTATTATGAAAAAAAAGTGTATCTTTGCAAGTCCAAAAATAACGGATAATTTGATTTAAGTAATTGTAATATAATAGATTGTGTATCATTCTGCATTGTGTGGATGCGTACATTTTCAGAAATTAGTTTGTAACGATATGGCTGAAGACAACTATCGTATAGAGAGCGACCTTTTAGGATCGAAAGAGGTGCCTGCCGAGGCACTGTACGGTGTGCAGACATTGCGCGCTATAGAGAATTTTCACATCAGCGGACGGCTGATGAGCGAGTACCCCAATTTTATCAAGGGTATGGCAATAACGAAGAAGGCAGCGGCTATGGCCAACCTTGAGGTGGGCATGATCACTGCGCAGCAGGCCGAAGCTATCTGCCAGGCATGCGATGAGCTGCTGGCAGGACGTCATCACGACCAGTTTCCCATCGATATGATTCAGGGTGGTGCCGGCACGTCGACCAATATGTGTGCCAACGAGGTGATTGCCAATCGCTCGTTAGAGCTGATGGGCCATAAGCGCGGGCAGTATGAATATTGCTCGCCCAATGATGTGGTGAATGCATCTCAGAGCACCAACGATGCCTACCCGTGCGCTATCCACATGGCATTGTTTCTTGAGCATGAGCAGTTTCTTCCTCATCTCCAATCGATGATAGAGGCTTTGGATCGTAAGTCGGCCGAGTTTGCGCATATCATCAAAATGGGGCGTACGCAGCTGCAAGATGCTGTGCCCATGACGTTGGGGCAGACCTTTGGCGGCTTTGCGGCTTCGTTGCGTGGCGAGGTGCGTACCCTCAACATGGCTGCTCGCGAGTTTCTTACCGTGAATATGGGTGCTACTGCCATCGGCACGGGCATCTGCTCTAAGCCGGGATACAGCGAGGCCTGCATTAAAGCCCTTCGCAAGGTTAGCGGCTGGAACGTCAACTTGGCCGACAACCTCATCGAGGCTACCAGTGCCACCAGCTGTATGATTCAGTATAGCTCGGCCCTCAAGCGTCTCAGCATCAAGATTAACAAGATGTGCAACGACTTGCGTCTGATGAGCAGCGGCCCTCGATGCGGATTGAACGAGATACACCTGCCCGAACGTCAGCCAGGGTCGAGCATTATGCCCGGTAAGGTCAACCCCGTCATCCCAGAGGTGATGAACCAGGTGTGCTACAAGGTGATAGGTAATGATATGTGCATAACCTTCGCCTCCGACAACGGACAGCTGGAATTGAATGTGATGGAACCTGTGATAGCGTACAGCTTGTTCGAAAGCATTCACCTGATGATACAGGGACTGGATACGCTGCGTACGTTCTGCATCGACGGCATTGTGGCCAACGAGGAGCGCTGCCGTCAGCTGGTGGAGCATAGCATCGGCATCGTCACCGTGCTCAACCCCATCATTGGCTATAAGAAGAGCACAGCTATTGCTAAGGAGGCCTCTGAGACTGGTAGAGGTGTATATGAGTTGGTGTTGGAGCATGGTTTGCTGGACAAGGAGCAGCTGGACCGCATACTGCGACCCGAGAATATGCTGAAACCGGTGGATATTAAAATGGAGAAGTAAGAACTAAAAGATAAGGATTAGGCTTGAGTTACCAATAAACATCTTAGTTCATAGTACTTAATTCTTAACTTCTATTATGAACACCATAAGGATAAAGCAAGGACTTGACCTGCCGCTCACAGGGTCGGCTGTCTGTAGCCTTGGCGAGGCTTCGGGCATCGACACCTATGCCGTGAAGCCTGGCGACTATGTGGGGCTGGTGCCCCGGCTGCTGGTGGAGGAGGGTGCCTTAGTGAAGTGCGGTGATGCGCTGGTGTGCGACAAGCAGGACGAGCGCATACGACTCACTTCGCCCGTGGCAGGCCGGGTGACGGCGGTGATACGTGGCGAGAAACGAAAGCTGTTGGCGGTAGTGGTGAAGCGTGAGGGTGAAAGCGAAGGTTGTGTCTGCTCCACCACCGACGTTAGAATGGCGATGCTGCAGACGGGGCTGTGGGCGATGCTTCGTCAACGTCCCTTCGGCACTATCGCCAACCCCGACGATAGACCCAAGGCAATAGTAGTAAGCGCTTTTGATAGTGCCCCCTTGGCTCCTGACTACGACTATATGCTACAGGGGCGTGAGGAGGATTTCTGCAACGGGCTTCGCGCTCTTGCCTCGCTGACGGATGGAGTGCTACATGTATGTTTCCGCCCAGGACAGCAGTTGGCGGCAGCAGTCCAAGGCCAGAATGGGTTGCGGGCTGAATACCATTGTGTTGAGGGTCCTCACCCTGCTGGAAATGTGGGTACGCAGATAGCCCGTTTATGTCCTATAGACAAGGGCGACCGTGTATGGACTATGAACCCACAGGATGTGGCACTGTTAGGTTGTTTGATGCGCACGGGTGTTTATCGTCCTGAGCGTATGGTGGCTGTGGTTGGTCCATCGGCCAAACACCCCCAATACTATCGTCTGGTGGCTGGAGCATGTGTGTCGTCGCTGGTTAGTGACCAGCTGGCCGATGGCAACTCGGTACGGGTGTTGAGTGGCAATGTGCTGTGCGGCACAAATATTGGAGCCGGCGGCTATCTGAGTGGTTACGACAGCATGGTAACTCTGCTGCCCGAAGGCGACTACTATGACTTTATGGGATGGCTGCTGCCCGGCGTGCACAAACACAGTTTCTCCCGTACCTTCTTGTGCGGGTTTGCACCTAGGAGCAGCAGGGTTCAACGTTGGTTGAAGCCTCGTTTCGACACTAATCGTCACGGCGATGTGCGCCCCTTTGTGTTCACTGGCAATTTTGAGAAGGTTTTTCCCTTCGACATATACCCGCTGCAGCTTATCAAGGCATGTTTGGTGGGCGATATGGAGTTGCAAGAGAAGCTGGGCATATACGAGGTGGAGCCTGAGGATTTTGCGCTGTGTGAATATATTGATGTGTCCAAAACCGACATCCAGCCTATCATACGAGAGGCTTTGGAGAAACTCAGAAAGGAGGCTTTGTGATGTTTGACCGACTGAGAGACTTTGTTACTAAGATTAAGCCCAACTTTGTTGAGGGTGGCAAGTATGCGTGGCTACAAAGTACCTTTGAGGCCTTTGAGACTTTTGCCTTTACCCCCAACACTGTTACCCGTAGGGGTAGCCATGTGCGTGATGCGGTAGATATGAAGCGTGCGATGATAACGGTGGTCATAGCCCTGCTACCGGCCCTGCTGTTTGGCATGTGGAATACGGGCTACCAGACGTCTTTGGTGGCCGAGTGGTGGCCATACGAGCTGGGTAGTGCCGCAAGCTGGTGGTACTGTCTGTGGTTCGGATTCCTGAGGATGCTTCCGTTGATAGTGGTGTCGTATTTGGTGGGCTTGGGCATTGAGTTTATGTTTGCCCAAATACGCCACCACGAGGTCAACGAGGGCTATCTGGTGACAGGATTGATAATACCAATGATTGTCCCCGTCACTACACCCCTGTGGCAGCTTGCTTTGGCTGTGGCCTTTGCCGTGGTGCTGGGCAAGGAGGTGTTTGGTGGTTCGGGGATGAATTTTCTTAATCCTGCCTTAGTTGCTCGTGCGTTCCTCTTTTTTAGCTATCCCACCCATATGTCGGGCGACTCGGTATGGATTGCTGCCGACTTGTGGGGCAGTGATGCTATAGCAGGTGCCACCCCGCTAGGGGAATTGGCCGCTGGTGTGATGCCTGCAGCATCGGTTTGGGACATGTTGGTTGGCACCATCCCAGGTAGCACTTGCGAGACATCTGTCATCGCCATTCTGCTGGGTGCATTGGTACTGTTGGTGAGCGGTATAGCCAATTGGCGTACGATGCTTGCTGTGATGTTGGGCGGTGGTGCGATGGGATTGCTGTTCAACCTTATTGGTGCTAACGCATATATGGAACTGCCATTCTACTATCACTTTCTGCTGGGAGGCTTTATGTTTGGTGCCGTGTTTATGGCCACCGACCCCGTCACCTCGGCACAGACCAATGCCGGTAAGTGGATATATGGGTTGTTGATAGGTGCGTTTGCCGTGTTGCTGAGGGTGTTGAATCCCGCCTACCCCGAGGGGATGATGTTGAGCATATTGCTGATGAACTGTTTTGCCCCGCTGATAGATCATTGTGTGGTGGCAAGGAATATTAAGAGACGCGAGAAACGTGCACTGCTGCGGAGAAAGGAGGCTGAGCTGTGAAGAAATTTAGTAACAGATATATATTTGTCTACTCTACCATCTTGGTATCGGTGGTGGCAGTGGTGCTGACTGTGGTGTGTACAGGTCTTAAGCCTTTGCAAGAGCGCAACGCACGCGCTGAGACCAAGCAGATGATTCTGAAGACTATCGGGGTCGAGGCTTCGCGCGACAATGCTGATGAACTATACGAACAGTATATCAAGGAGGAGAGACTCAGTGATGGTAGGAGCCTTCTTACGTTCGATGGCGGCAGAATAATCCCTCTGCAAGGCACAGGCCTTTGGGGACCTATATGGGGATATCTGGCACTTGATGATGAGAATACCATTGTGGGTGCAGTATTCGACCACAAGGGCGAAACCCCTGGTCTTGGTGGCGAGATTGCGACCGACAAATTCGCCAAGCGATTTATCGGGAAGAGCATCCTTCAGCCGATAGTGTTGAAGAAAAACGCTGACAAGTCGTCGCCTTATGAGGTGGATGCCATCAGTGGCGGCACAATGACCAGCAATGGTGTGACGGCCATGCTGGCCAAGGCATATGATGAATATGGAAGGTTGGCAGTAGTGTCAAGTGCTGCTGACACAATCGAAGATGGGAAGGAGACAGACAGATGAAGAAGATTGACTTAATCAAACTGCCGTTCAACAAACAGAATCCCATTACCGTGCAGGTGCTGGGTGTATGCTCCTGTCTGGCAGTGACGGCACAGCTGAAACCCGCCGTGGTAATGGCCCTGTCGGTGACAGTAGTGGTGGCGTTGTCAAATCTGATTATTTCGTTGCTGCGAAAAAGCATACCCCCTCGAATACGCATTATCGTACAACTGGTGGTAGTGTCGATGTTGGTGGTGCTGGTGGATCAGGTGCTGAAAGCCTATATGTATGACGTCAGCAAACAGCTGTCGGTCTTCGTGGGGCTGATAATCACCAACTGTATAGTGATGGGACGTCTTGAGGCGTTCGCCATGAGCAACCCTCCGTTGCCGTCGCTGTTGGATGGTATTGGCAACGGCCTTGGCTATAGTATAGTCCTGGTGACCCTTGGTTTTGTTCGCGAACTGTTGGGTAGCGGCACACTATGGGGCTATCCTGTAATGGAAAAAATAGGATTGTACAATATTGGCTACGAAAACAACGGTCTGATGATAATGCCGCCGATGGCATTGATTTTGGTGGGCATTATTATTTGGATACATAGAACTAGAAACAAAGACTTACAAGAGCAATAGACATGGAATACATCAACATATTTATCAAGTCGATTTTTGTCGACAATATGATATTTGCCTTCTTTCTGGGCATGTGTTCCTATTTGGCGGTATCGAAGACAGTGAAGACTTCTGCTGGGCTGGGCTTGGCAGTGACGTTTGTATTGGTGGTCACGGTGCCCGTGAACTACCTTATCAACAAATACCTCCTTTCACCGGGGGCATTGGTCTGGCTCAGTCCACGGTTGGCAGAGGTGGATCTCTCGTTCCTTAGCCTCATTATGTTTATTGCGGTTATCGCCGCAATAGTGCAGATAGTGGAGATGGTGGTCGAGAAGTACAGCCCAGTACTGTACAACTCGTTGGGAATCTTCTTGCCGTTGATAGCGGTCAATTGTGCAGTGTTGAGCGGGTCGCTCTTCATGCAGGAGCGGAGCTATGCCAATATCGGCGAGGCCACATGCTTTGCTTTGGGAAGCGGTGTGGGCTGGTTTTTAGCCATCGTGGCTATTGCCGCCATTCGTGAGCGTCTTCGCTACAGCGCTATACCTCCTGCATTGAGGGGTGTGGGGATAACATTTATTATCACAGGCCTGATGGGATTGGCCTTTATGTCGTTTATGGGAATAAAGCTATGACAACAACTACTATATTAACCGCCCTCGTTGTTATGCTGGCAGTCATTATATTGCTAGTAGCACTCTTGCTTGTGTTGCGCAACAAGTTGCTGCCCACGGGCAACGTCACTATCACCATCAATGAAGACCGCCATTTGCAGGTGTCGACAGGCAATTCGCTTATTTCTACCCTTGCTGAGCAGCAGATATATCTGCCATCGGCCTGTGGTGGTAAGGGCTCATGCGGACAATGCAAATGTCGGGTGCTCTCAGGTGGTGGTTCCATACTTCCTACAGAGGTGGGCTTTTTCAGCCGCAAACAACAGCAGCAAGGCTGGCGTTTGGGTTGCCAGGTGAAAGTGAAGGAGGATATGAAAATTGCGCTGCCTCCATCGATATTGAGCATCAAGAAATATGAATGCACAGTGGTTTCCAACCGCAATGTCGCCACCTTTATCAAGGAGTTTAAGGTCCAGTTGCCTGCAGGCGAGCATATGAACTTTGCTCCGGGCTCTTATGCACAGATAGAGATACCCCGTTTCGACATCCGATATGCTGACTATGACCGCAGTCTTATCACCGATGAGTATCTCCCCGCCTGGGAGCGGAATCGTATGTTCGACCTGCGTTGTGTCAACAATGAGCCAACCACGCGAGCCTACTCAATGGCCAACTATCCTGCCGAGGGCGACGTGTTTATGCTCACCGTACGCATTGCCACGCCTCCTCTCAAGGCCGACCGCTCTGGATTTATGAATGTCAATCCGGGCGTGGCTTCCAGCTATATCTTCTCGCTCAAGCCGGGCGATAAGGTCGTCATGTCGGGACCATACGGCGAGTTCCATATCAAGGAACACCCCGCCGATATGCCCAACAAACCCGAGATGATATGGGTGGGCGGCGGTGCTGGTATGGCTCCGCTGAGAGCACAGATTATGCATATGACCCGCACGCTGCACACCATCGACCGCCCCATGCACTATTTTTATGGTGCTAGAGCCTTGAACGAGGTGTTCTATCTCAGTGACTTTTTGCTGTTGGAAAAAGATTACCCCAACTTCCATTTCCATCTGGCACTTGACCGTCCCGACCCTGCTGCCGATCAGGCGGGTGTGTCCTACACTCCGGGATTCGTGCACCAGGTGATGCTGGACACCTATCTGGGCAGCCATCCCAACCCCGAAGACATAGAGTACTACATGTGCGGTCCTGGCCCAATGAGCAAGGCGGTGATAAGTATGCTCGACAGCTTGGGAGTGCCTGGCGAGAATATCCTTTATGACGACTTCGGTGGCTGAGGCTAGAAGGTGAGGGTCAGCGGTATTACGAGCCCTCTTTTGGGCAAGGGCATGCCCTCTTCTGCGCTATGGACCCATAAGTTGTATGCTACCACAGCTGTTCCTACCCCTATCAATGCCCCTGTCAGCACATCGCTGGGATAATGCACACCTAGATACATGCGAGAGAAACCCACTGCCGAAGCCCACAGCATGGAGGGAACCACAACGTACCACTGAGGATATAGTAGGCTAAGTGTGGTGGCTGTGGCAAAAGCCATGGAGGTGTGCCCTGAAGGGAAAGAGGGGTCGGGCTCAGTGGTTACTGGTATCAGCACATCCGGGTAGGCTTGATAAGGACGTGGACGTCTAACAACTATTTTGGTGCCTAGTGTAATAGATACAGCCCCGCCCCATGCACTTCCTGCAGTGGCGGCATTGTTTAAGAGCGCTCTATCGCTAGTTGCCCATCCTCCAGCAGCCATGCCTATAGGAGTCAAAGGCGTAATCCATACACTGTTGCTCACCCATCGCATGGCCATATCGGCACGGGGTGAGCGGTGCTGCTGGAGGGCGTAAAGCACTCGGTAGTCAAAATCCTGGGCTCCCAGTTGGGAACTCATCATAAGCATGCTTAAAGCAGCCAATAATATTTTATATTTTTGTTGGGTCATATGAGTTGCAAAAATACGATAAAAAACTGATTATTCGGAGATGTGAGATTTATTTTGTATCTTTGCAAAAAAAATAACGTCATGTTTTCATTACTATATTATTAAACGATATGAACTTACCAAAGATTCACTCTATTACCAAAAAGATTTGTGTTGCCCTCTTGGGAGGCTTTTTACTTGTTTTTTTGCTGTTCCACGCTTGTGCCAACCTCTGTATTTTGCGTCATGACGATGGCGCATGGTATGGTGCCTTCTGCCACTTCATGGGTACTAACTATGTGGTGAAGGTTTTCGAGGTGATACTACTTGCCACCATCGCATTGCACATTTGTTTTACGGTGTGGCTGTGGATAACTAACCGCATGGCCCGTCCGGTGCGCTACCACCAGCGTAGCAAGAGCAAGACTCACACTACCTCGAAGCTGATGATGTGGTCTGGCATACTTATCTTTGTCGGATTGTTCATGCATTTTACCGACTTCTATTTTGTGAAGCTTGGCTGGGTGAAAGGGGAATATATGGTCAAGACGGAGAATTTGCAGGATGCTGAAATGGTACAGTGGATGCAGTTTGCCGATGAGATGGGTATGACTCTTGACGAGTTTATCGACCAGCTGGAGACCGAGGCGTCAGAATATGCTGACGAGAATGAGGATGCCGCAGAAACTGCTGCATATATTGAAAATATGCGTTCGAAGGCTGGAGTGATGAGTCTCTTGCAGAAGGCCTATGCCGAGGGGAATGTGACTAAGGATGGCAAGTGGATTCGGCATTTGACGTACGAGGATAGGGAGTTGCTGCGCGATGTGATGCCTGAGAGCGACCCCGAACCCGATTTCTATTATATGGCACGAGAGAAGTTTAGTCATGGCTATATCGTACTGATGTATTTGCTTTTCTTTGCTGTCGTGTGGATTCATATGCGCCATGCATTCCCATCAGCGTTCCAGACTTTGGGCTTGAACAATACTAAGTACAATGGCATCATCGAAGTGCTTGGACAGATATATGCCTGGACGGTGTGTCTTATGTTTGCCGCCGTGGTGATACTGGTATATTTTGGATTGTAGCTGCTAACTATTATTTATTGAATTATGATACTAGACTCTAAAATACCCGAAGGCCCCTTATCAGAGAAATGGACCAACTACAAAGCCAGTCAGAAACTGGTGAACCCTGCCAATAAGCGCAAGATAGACATTATCGTGGTAGGCACAGGCCTTGCTGGTGCCTCTGCGGCTGCCTCATTGGGTGCGTTGGGCTTCAATGTGGACATATTCTGCATACAGGATTCCCCCCGCCGAGCCCACTCTATAGCTGCGCAGGGAGGCATTAATGCCGCAAAGAACTATCAGAACGATGGCGACAGCGTGGAACGCCTGTTTCGCGACACCATTAAGGGTGGCGACTATCGTGCACGTGAGGCCAATGTGTACCGCTTGGCAGAGGTGAGCGGCGATATTATAGACCAGTGTGTGGCACAGGGTGTGCCTTTTGCTCGCGACTATGGCGGACTCCTCGACAACCGTTCTTTCGGAGGTGCACAGGTGAGCCGCACTTTCTATGCCCGTGGTCAAACCGGTCAGCAGTTGCTGTTGGGCGCCTATGGTGCGTTGAGCCGCGAGATAGCCCGTGGAACGGTGCGCCTCCACGAGCGTCGAGAGATGATGGAACTGGTGGTAATTGAAGGACGTGCGCGCGGCATTATTGCCCGTAATTTGGTGACTGGTCAGCTGGAACGCTATGCTGCCCATGCTGTGGTATTGGCTACTGGTGGCTACGGCAATGTCTACTATCTCTCCACCAATGCCATGAACAGCAATGGTAGTGCTGCATGGATTTGCCATAAGAAAGGCGCCGCCTTTGCCAATCCCTGCTATGTGCAGATACACCCCACATGCATCCCCGTGCATGGCGACTACCAGTCCAAGCTGACACTCATGAGCGAGAGCCTGCGCAACGACGGTCGTATCTGGGTGCCTAAGAAAAAGGAGGATGCTGAGGCGATACGTCGCGGTGAAAAGGGACCGCTAGATATACCTGAAGAGGATCGCGACTACTATCTGGAGCGCCGCTATCCTGCCTTTGGCAACTTGGTGCCTCGTGATGTGGCCTCGCGTGCTGCCAAAGAGCGTTGTGATGCCGGCTTTGGTGTAGGCACCACCGGATTGGCAGTCTATCTCGACTTTGCCGACGCTATCAAGCGTATGGGCCGTGATGTGGTGGAGCAGAAGTATGGCAACCTTTTCCAAATGTATCAGAAGATTGTTGATACCGACCCATATGAGGAGCCGATGATGATATATCCGGCTGTGCACTATACTATGGGCGGATTGTGGGTAGACTATGAGTTGCAGACCACCATCCAGGGCCTTTTTGCTGCTGGCGAGGCTAATTTTTCTGACCATGGTGCCAACCGTCTCGGTGCCTCGGCTCTGATGCAAGGCTTGGCCGATGGCTATTTTGTTCTGCCCTACACCATGCAGAACTATTTGGCCGACCAGATCTATGTTGGTAAGATTTCTCCCTATGCCAAAGAATTTGACCAGGCCGAGGATTCGGTTCGTCAACGTATCGACAACCTTTTCAATGTCGGTCGTCATGCTACCGAGCCTCACTCGGTCGACTTTTTCCACAAGGCTTTGGGCAAGATTATGTGGGAGTATGTGGGTATGGCCCGCAACACTCAAAGTCTCACTCAAGCAATGGATTTGGTGAAAGAGCTGGAGTCGAATTTCTGGAATAAGGTGTATGTCCCCGGCAGTGCCGAAGAGTTTAACCCCGAACTGGAGAAGGCATATAGGTTGGCAGACTACTTCGAGCTGGCTCGTCTCATCATTACTGATGCTTTGCATCGCGAAGAATCGTGTGGAGGTCATTTCCGCACAGAACATCAGACTGAGGATGGCGAGACCCAACGCGACGATGAAAACTATATGTATGTGGCCGCATGGGAGTATCAGGGTCATAATGTCCCAGAAACCATGACTAAGGAAGAATTGAAGTACGAGCACATCAAAATCGCCAAACGTAACTATAAATAATCTGAAGATATGAAATTCACATTACATATATGGCGTCAAGAAAATGCCCATGCTAAGGGGCGTTTCGAGACTTATCATGTTGATAATATTTCCGCCGAGTGTTCGTTCCTTGAAATGCTTGATATCCTCAACGAACAGTTGGTCAACGACCGCATTGCCCACCCTGTATGTTTTGACAACGACTGTCGCGAAGGTATCTGCGGCATGTGTGGACTGTATATCAACGGCCGTCCGCACGGCAACGATGATGGTGTCACCACCTGCCAGCTGCACATGCGTCGCTTTACCGATGGTGATGAGATTTGGATCGAGCCTTGGAGGGCAAAAGCTTTCCCCGTTATTCGCGACTTAGTGGTGGACCGTAGTGCCTTCGACAAGATTATTCAGGCTGGTGGCTATATCAGCACTACCACTGGAGGTGTGCCCGATGCCAACTCCATCCTCATCCCCAAGCATAAGGCCGACCAGTCTATGGATGCGGCAGCCTGTATTGGTTGTGGTGCCTGTGTGGCTGCGTGCAAAAATGCCAGTGCCATGCTCTTTGTGGGTGCCAAGGTGAGCCATCTCAATCTCCTACCCCAAGGTAAGGTAGAGGCTCTCGACCGCGTTCGCAAGATGGTGATGAAAATGGACGAACTCGGCTTCGGTAGCTGCACCAACACTTACGCCTGTGAGGCTGAGTGCCCCAAGCAGATCAAACGACAGAACATCGCCCGCATGAACCGACAGTGGATTGGACAGATGTTCTCTGAAACAGGAAATAAAAAGTAGCTGCTTTCCCCCAGTTCCACTTACGCTTAATAAAAACAATACGAACCAGGAGGTATATGGCGTATCGCCTTTGCCTCCTGTTTCTTTTTGGGCTATAGCCTTACTTCTTAGTTCTTAACTCTTACTTCTTACTTCTCTTAAAGGGTGTCGTATTGGTCGGCCAGTTCTTTTGCCATGTTGAAGAAGAATATGGCCACCTCGTTGAAGTTCATATTCAAGTCGCGGCTGAGACCTACCCGATCTTTGAATATGGCCACATTATACCACTGTAGACATTGAAATGAGCGGTGGAAATAAAGCCGTTGCAGTTCTTCACTCGTGGGTTGGTGGCCCACATAGGCTTCCAATAGCGACAGCGCCTTGTCAAATCCTGCATTCCCGTAGCATGCAATGTCGTAGATGGGGTCGTTCATGCCGGCAAACTCCCAGTCTAGCACATACAGCCTTTCGCCACTCAACACTAGATTGGTGGGCTGGTAGTCGCAGTGGCAAGGCACCATCGCCACTGCTGCATGGGCCTGACGCATGGCGTCCAGTTTCTGACGTAAGGCCACATATTCCTTCGGGTGTGTAAACCCCGTCTCCCGGCAGTAGCGCTCATAGCAGTCCAACCGTTTGAAAGCGTTATAGTCCTTAAAGTGCAGGTCGCTATGGTGTATTTTCTTTAGTGCGGCAACCGAAAGGGCATTGTAGCTCACCACATCGGTGTCAGAGAGTATGGTGCCTTCGATGTATTCCGCCAGCTTCTCTCCCGAGATGATCTCTACATACGAGGTGGCGTTGTTCAGTCCTAGCCGGTTGACCTCCTGTATGTTGTCCCATTCTTCTACACGGTCCACAAATTTCTCGGCATACTTGCCTGGCACTCGATAGGTGTATCGCTTGCCTCTTGTCTCTACAACATAGGTATAGTTGCTCATGCCTCCTTCAAGGCGTTTCACTATGGTGGCGTCGTTTGTGTGCATAAGGGCGTTGACGCGTGCTACGATATATTCTTCTACGTTCATGATAGATGTATGGGTTAAAATCATTTTTTTACAGCCTTTTGGTGCTGTCTTTATTCTATTTTATTTTTTGGTTTTAGCTGTTTCTCTTTGTATTGTGTGGGTGTGGTGTGAGTGAGCCGTTTGAAAAAGTTGGAGAGGTGGGCCTGTGAGGAGAAGTCGAGCTGTGCGGCAATGGCTCCGAGCGGTAGGGGAGGAGTGCTTGTGAGAAGCTGTTGTATGCGAAACAGCAGGGTGGCCTCTATGAGTGCTTTGGGTGTCTGCTCTGTTACGCGTTGGGTCACCTGTGCCAGATAGCGGGGGCTTACACCTAGCTGTCGGGCATAGTAATTGACATCGTGGCAGTGGCTGCACAATTGTTCTTGAAGTGCTATGAATTGGTGATATAGGTTCAGTGTGCGCAAGGGTATGTCGCTGTCGTTGTGCGATGGGGGCAGCAGCAATGTGGCACGGCGGATGGCGTTGGCAAGTGTATCGCCTTGATTCAGGTAGACGGCAATCGCTGAGCATAGCTCGTTGCATCGTCCGTGGCTGCCATCGGTCTCCAGTATTTGTTGCGCATGGAAGTGCGGGGCATCATGTCGCCGCACTACCAGTAGCGAGCATAGCGGTAGCAGTTCCTCTTGCAATAATTCTATGAGAGGGCTCTCCATCAACAGCTCCTCGTGGGTGGAGCGTACCACAGGCGAGAGCAGCGTCCAACGGGGCTTGTGTCTGCGCAGACAGTGCACTATGGCGTGTAGTGATGCTGCATTGCGTATCATGCCTATTTTTACCACCTGGGGGTGTGCGTCGTCGCATACGGCGTCTATCTGTCGTTCGATGATGGGGGCGGGGATGTCGTAAAATTCCTGTATGCCCAATGAGTTTTGAAGTGTGATGCTGGTAACTACCGACATGGCTTCTGCCCCCAACCGCGCCATAGTGCGCAGGTCGGCCTGTATGCCCGCTCCGCCAGTGCTGTCGGAGCCTGTGATGGTTAGTATGGGTGCTGCGGTTTGCATGTCGGTGTGTCGTTCAGTTAATGACAACAGACTGATAGTCGGTGGCGTTGCGACTATGGCTGTTGCCAAATTTCTTTTGCAAAATAACACTTTTTTTGCGATATGACAAAGACTTGTTCCGAAAATTGTAAATTATTTCGCATTTTCATAAAATATAGCGGGCGGGGGGTCGTTATCAATTAATGAGAGTTATAATGTGACAATACTGAATTCTCAATTCTCAAGAGGATTTCTATTAATTGCCGGCAATTATAGTCTTAAAATCTTATTTGGTTCAAAATGTTTGATTTACAAATTCTAGATAAATAGAAAACCCTTTAACACAGTAAACAATATGAGCACTTTTCAATTTCATAGTACCCCCGTACTGCTATTGACAGGCTATCTGGGTAGCGGCAAGACCACTTTGGTCAACCATATTCTCACAAACAAGAAAGGCATCCGTTTTGCGGTGATAGTGAACGATATTGGCGAGGTGAATATCGATGCTTCTCTTATCCAAAAGGGCGGCATTGTCGACCAAAAGGACGACAGCCTTGTCGCCCTCCAGAACGGCTGTATCTGCTGCACCCTCAAGATGAATCTTGTGGAACAGTTGGCCGACTTGATGAAGACGCGCCGTTTTGACTATATCGTCATCGAGGCCAGCGGCATCTGTGAGCCCGAGCCTATTGCCCGCACTATCTGTTCCATGCCGCGTATGGGTGAGGAGTATACTCAGTATGGGGTGCCAAGGCTCGACTGTGTGGTCACCGTGGTCGATGCGCTCCGTATGCAGAGCGAGTTCGCCTGTGGCGACAGACTGCTGGGCTCTACTATTGGCGAAGAGGATATCGAGAATCTCATTATCCAGCAGGTGGAGTTCTGCAATATTGTCTTGATGAACAAGGCTTCCGAGGTGAAACCCGAGGAATTAGACCGCCTGAAGAAGATCGTGCTGCAACTTAATCCTGGGGTGAAAATTATTGATTGCGACTATGCTAAGGTCGACCTCGATGAGATTGTCGACACTCATTATTTCAACTACGACCGTACCTCTGGCTCTGCCGCCTGGGTGCGCGAGCTGGAGCGACTGGCCACAGACGAGGAGAACGAGGCCGCTAAATACCCCGAACACCATCACCACGATGATGAAGACGAACATGAACATCACCATCATCATCACGATGAAGACGATGATCATGAACACCATCACCACGATGAAGACGAACACCATCACCATGATGATGACGATGAACATGAGCATCATCACCACCATCATCATCACCATC
>JAFRRK010000100.1 GCA_017428115.1 Bacteroidales bacterium
ATCGCTCTAGTATAAAGTATGACTGATTTTTGCCAACATGTCCCAATGTCGCGTCTCTTCGAGACGCAGAATAGTAGGGGTTTCATTGACCCCACACTGCACGGGGATGAGGTTGCGCCCTTTCGGTCGCGACCCCATTCCATACGGAACAGGGTTGCGCCCTTTCGGTCGCGACCCCATTCCCGTTTGTGCGGGGTTATTGAGATTCAGCCTCTTCGAGGCTGTAAAAAATCAGTCTATTATCAAACTAGAGCCTTTGATTTTTGTTTGATTTGAAAAAGGGTTTGCTTATATTGAGGCGCGTGGCGGTGGGGCTCTTGCTGGGGCTCTATATGCTGGTGGCGTTGCTGAACGGCACGGTGGTGCAGTCGTTGCTGGGGGCGATGGCGGGGAGCCATTTCTCGCGTGAGTGGGGCGGCAGGGTGCGCATAGGGGCGGTGCATTTTGTGCCTTTCAGCCATCTGCTGCTGGATAAGATAGAGCTGGTGTCGCCCACGGGTGACACGATCTATTATGGCGATAGGATTGCGTGCCGTTTTAAGCGTTTTCCGGTGCACGGCGGGGGGCTGAAGATTGACCGCCTGCTGCTGAGGAACGGGAGGTACCACTTTGAGTCGCTGCGCCGCGAGGACGGCCGCATGGGTACTAATCTGGACTTTATTATCAACTATTACGCCACGGAGGAGCCGTCGACGGAGCCTGTGGGCCACTTTGTGGTGGAGGTGGGCGAGGTGAGGATGCGCAATATCGACTATATTCAGGACCTGCCAGAGCCTGAGGGGCTGACACGCTATGAGCACGGGGTGGAGATAGCGCATATGCGCTACCTGGGCACGTCGGGGCATATAAGGCATGTGCGGGTGGACGCGGACAGTGTGACGTGCAGGGTGGTGTCGCTGAGCACGACGGAGGCGTCGGGGCTGAGGGTGGAGGATTTGTCGATGGACGTGGAGGTGTCGCCAAGGACGATACATGTGACTAACATGGATTTGCAGACGGCGGAGAGCCGTGTGTTTATGGATGTGGAGATGCTTTACCACGGATGGGAGGAGATGGACGACTATATGAACCGGGTGAGGCACGATGTGGTGCTGAAGCCGGGGACGGAGGTGAACCTGAGCGATGTGGCCTACTGGGCGCCTGAGTTGTGGGGGGTGGACGCGAAGGTGGCTGTGCAGGGGCATATATACGGCACTATCAGCGACCTGCGGGCGACGGGGCTGGCAGCGACCTTTGGCGAGGAGAGCTCGCTGCTGCTGGACGCACGGATAAGCGGCCTGCCGGCGGTGGAGCAGACGAGGATTGACGCTGACCTGCACCGCCTGGTGACGACGTACGACGACCTGGCGGCGGTGAGGCTGCCGGAGCGGGCTGAGGTGACGCTGCCGGGGGTGCTGAAGAGGATGCAAAGGGTTGATGTGGACGGCTCGCTGCACGGGGGGATGCTGGACTGCGAGACGTTTTTTAACATCGACTCGCATATAGGCGACTTGGAGGGGCACGCGCATCTATTGTATGACACGGTGAGCAAGGACTATACGTATATAGGCGACTTGGACTCGAGGGTGCTGGGGATAAGGTCGCTGGTGCCGAACGAGTGGGTGTCGCGCACGGGTTTCCACTTGTCGTTCCAGGGCACGGGGCTGAGCCCTGAGCGTATGGAGGCATCGCTGGAGGGGAGGCTGTATAACACGCAGATTAAGGGGCACAGCCTGAGCCGCACGACGCTGTCGGCCGAGGTGTCGGGGCAGCAGCTGAGTGCCGACATAGAGCTGCGCGACAGCTTGATAGACATAGACCTGTCGGCCACGGCGAATATGGCGGAGAAGCGCTACGGGGCGGACCTGTTTGTGACGGGGGCGCGGCTGACGAGGCTGGGGCTGGTGGAGAGCGACAGCGAGATAGTGGCGACGACGCACCTGGTGGCGGATGTGCAGGGCGACAGCCTGGAGCGGCTGACGGGGCAGGTGAGGCTGAAGGGGACGCATGCCCAGGTGGGCAGCCGTGTGGCTGACCTGGAGCTGGTGGAGCTGACGGCGACGGAGCAGAACGGATATAAGACGCTGACGCTGGGGAGCGACTGGCTGACGGCCAGGGTGAGGGGATATTATAGGTATAGGGACTTGAAGTGGGTGGTGCACGACTTTTGCAACAGTTATCTGCCCACTTATTTCAACCCTTATAGGGATGACGACCCGGCCAACTGGGAGGCCCTGGCGGAGGATAATATAAACATCGACTTGGCTTGGAACGACGAGGGGGAGACGTTTGGACGCTTTATGCCTGAGGTGGCGATAGCCACGGGGACACGGCTGCGGGCGAACTATGCCTATGGCGAGGGGGTGAAGACGGTGTTCCGCTCGGAAAGGCTGACGGTGGGGAAGGTGACGCTGAGCGACGTGGGGTTCAACAGCAGCCGGGCGGGCGACAGCTACCAGCTGAATGTGAAGGCGGCCGCGATGGCGCTGGGCGAGGACCCGATGATGGAGAATATGCAGCTGGAGGCGCTGATGGGCAAGAGTATCTCGACCTTGGGGCTGAGATGGGACGACGATGTGCGGACAACGTATAACGAGGGGGAGATAGGACTGTTTTTGAGCAGCACGGAGAGCGACAACAAGGTGATGATAACGCATCCGACGTTCTATATCCAGGGGCAGCGGTGGAACTTGGTATGCCCCAAGGGGATATTGGCCAACTACGAGCGCCTACTGGTGGAGGAGCTGAAGGTGTATGGGCTGGGGCAGTCGGTGGCAGTGAAGGCGTTGGTGGCCGGCGAGGAGGAGGACTATGTGAGGGCGCGGTTTGACGATTTCGCGCTGGGGCAGCTGTGCACGACGCTGATACCTTCGGGGGCAGTGAAGGCAGAGGGGACGATAGACGGGACGCTGGAGCTGAAGGGGCTGGCAGGAAGGCCCTGGGTGGACGCCAACCTGATGGTGGCGGACTGCGAGGTGAACGGGGAGGAGATAGGACGGATAGACATAACGTCGAACTACAGGACGGACGAGGACAGGCTGTATGTAGACCTGCAGTCGGAGAAGAGCGAGGGGGGCGAGGTCCTGCATCCGCTGACGCTGCAGGGCTCGGCATCGCTGACGACGGGCGACGACCTGGACTTTGCCTTAGGTTTCAACCATATAGGTCTGAAGGCGGTGGAGGGTCTGCTGGCCGACGTGGCGTCAGAGATAGGGGGACGGGTGAGCGGACAGCTGGCTTTGAGAGGGTCGCTTGCGGCACCGGACGTAGACGGGAGGTTGAACGTGGAGGAGGGCTTGATAAGCCTGACGGCGACGGGGGTGACATATAGGTTTGACGATACGCTGGGCATCACCAGCAGCACACTGACATTGGACGACTTCACTATCAGGGACCTGGACGACCATAGGGCCACGGTTGACGGCACGATAGGATTTGCGGGGAACGAGGTGGCGATGGACCTGGAGGTGCACACCGACGCGCTGACCTTGATGGACAAGAAGGAGGGCGAGGAGGGATATTACGGGCAGCTGGTGGGCTCGGTGCACGGCACAGTGAGCGGACCCCTGAATGGACTGAGCATAGTAGCCAACGCCAGCGCACTGGAGGGCAGCGAGATATATGTGCCGATAAGCAACAAGAAGGAGATTAACGAGAACGAGTTTATCGTATTTGTCAACCCCACACGGCAGAGCAGGTCCAGCAATGTGCGCACGACGACACAGGCGCAGCGTGAGGGTGGCGACATGGACCTGCAACTGAATGTGAGCATCACGCCCGGGATGAAGCTGCACCTGCCGATGGACTTCCAGCAGCTGGGGGCCAATGTGACGGCGGTGGGGCACGGCGACCTAAAGGTGGCGAAGCATGGCCGTGGGGAGCCGACGGTGCTGGGGGACTACAGGTTTACGTCGGGCAATTTCTCGCTGTCGCTGATGCAGCTGATAGGCAAGACTTTTGCCATTGAGCAGGGGAGCACGCTGAATTTTCCGGGCAATATCAACGACGCGCGTTTTGATATCAACGCCGTCTATAACCTGAGGGCGAACCTGGCGACGCTGATGGGGAGCAATATTACGGACAACTATGTGACGGTGCAGGATGTGATAAGCCTGTCGGGGACGTTGGACGACCCGGTGATAAGGTTCGACATAAGGCTGCCCAACAGCGAGCAGAGCGTGGTGGACCAGGTGTTTTCGTATATCGATAAGAAGAACGACATGGAGCTGCTGAACCAGTCGATGTCGCTGTTGCTGCTGGGGCAGTTTACGCCCACGGGGACGGCGAACACGGAGATCAGCGAGGGCATCAACGGCATTGGGCTGCTGACGTCGTCGGTGGGGACGCTGGTGACGAGCATGGTGAAGTTTGTGGATGTGGACTTCAACTATCAGGCCGCGACGGCCTACACGTCGAGCCAGTGGGATGTGGGCATCAGCAAAAGGTGGAACAAGCTGTATTTTGAGTCGACCTTTGGCTACGGGAGCAACAGTGAGCTTGACGCGGCGATGGCGAATGTGCTGGTGGGCGACGTGGAGATGGGCTACCGTTTCACGCCGTTTTTCAACTTCTACGGTTTCCACCGCACGAACACCAGCTATTTCACCCGCACAGAACTGCCGTATAAGCAGGGTGTGGGGATAAAGCTGACGAAGGATTTCGACTCGCTGTATGACCTATTCCCGTGGCTGAAGCCTAAGGAGGAGTGAGAATTGAGAGTTGAGGGTTTATAGTTTAGAGTTGAGAGTTTATATTTAGAGTTGAGAGTTGAGGGGTTGAGGGTTGAGAGTTGAGAGTTTATAGTTTAGGGTTGAGAGTTGAGGGTTTATAGTTTAGGGTTGGGGTTGAGGGGTTGATGAAATGAATTGAGAGCGAATTATATTGAGAGCGAATTATAATATATAGAGCAATGAATTTATCGGAATTGCATTATTCGGTTAAGTCAAACATCATATTCTGCGTGGCAGTGCCGTTGTTTGTGATGCTTTTTGTGGTGCTGTACAACCCCACTTTCGGCTTGGACGGCAAGGAGCTGTGGCTGACGGACTGGAGCCACAATGCCAGTTTCTGCCTGCCAATATTGTGTGCCATCATACTGGGGGTGTTGCTGGCCAGCCGCAGTATATTGTGTTTTGCATTGGTAAGGCACAGCCTGACCAAGAGGGAGTTTTTGGTATGGCAGGCGGTGGAGTTCTTGGTGTGCTGTATGTTTTGCGACCTGTTTCTCTCGCTATACCTGCATGCCGACTTTTTTGCCACGCTGACGCGCATCATCGTCATCGGGCTGGAGCTGGTGATATTCCCGTATGTGTTCTACTGGATGGCGTTGGAGCTGATGGACCACAACATACGCCTGCGCGAGGCGGAGGACACTATAGCCGACCTGCGGAAGGGGAGCGAGCGCAACGAGGTGGGGGCCATGCGCTTTGCCGACGAGAAGGGGAATGTGAAGCTGGTGGTGGGAGCAGAGCGGGTGATATCGATTGAGTCGGCGGGCAACTATGTGACCATACTGTACGACAACGACGGCAAGCTGGTGAGATACAGCCTGCGCAACACGCTGAAGAGCATCGAGGAGATGTGCAAGGCCAATGGGCTGGTGCGCTGCCACAGGTCGTTTTTTGTGAACTTGAACAAGATAAAGATAATACGGCGCACCCCTGACGGGATTTTTGCTGAAATGGACCGCTCGGGGGTTGAGGACATACCGGTATCGAAAACTTACGCTCCGGAACTGATGAGACTGTTCTCGGAATAAATACTGCAACTACAAACGAAATGAAGCATATCCCTACCCTACTACTTGTTGCCGCCCTGCTGCTGTGGGGAGGCACCACCCAGGCACAACAACGCTATGAGGAAGACTCGATAGCCTTTGCCGGAGCCGAATGGCAGACAGACACGCTAGATGGCTTTTTGTACCACCACTACCACTTCAGTCAGCGGCAGCTGTTTAATTCTAACCAGTATCTGAGCGTGATAGAGATACCTAAGGGGTCGAAGACGCACTTGAAATTTGTTGCAGACACGGTGCTCACCACGGTTTCAAACTTTGCCCTGCGGCATAACGCGCTGGCGGGGGTGAACGGCTCGTATTTCAACATGTCGACGGGGGTGCCGGTGTGCTACCTGCGTATCGGCGGCAAGGAGCTGGGAGTGAACGAACCGGCAAGAAACGACAGCATTCACCGCAAATACTATCAGAACGCGGCCATAAGGCTGTTGGCTAGCGGACGCCCACGTTTCAACATCCCTGACAGCAGCCGGATGAGCGAGCGGACGATGAAGGACAGCAACGTGATGACCTCAGGGCCAATGCTTATCAGCCGCGGCGAGGATGTTCCGCAGAGGCTGGACCGCCGCTTTGTGTACGCCCGCCACAACCGCACAGCCATAGGCCTGAAGCCCGACGGCACTATCATACTGCTGGTGGCCGACGGCCGCAGCAAGAAGAACGCCGACGGGCTGTCGCTGCCCGAGCTTACGCGCATCATGCGATGGCTGGGATGCTGCGACGCCGCCAACCTGGACGGGGGCGGCTCGTCGACAATGTATATACGCAACGGGAGCAACAACGGCATAGTCAACCACCCGTCGGACAACGGCCGTTTCGACGCTATGGGGCAGCGGCCGGTGGCGAATGCCATACTGCTGGTGCAGCCGACAGAGATGAAGGAAGTAAGAAGTAAGAATTAAGAACTAAGAAGTAGCGTGGGCCGGTGGAGGGTGTGAAGTAAGAGGAAGAGTATTATAGAGTTAAAGTTGGAGCTTAGTTGCCTGAACGTATAAAAAAAGGCGGACATAGATGCCCGCCTAGTTTTCTATCAATGACATTTTTAGAAATGGAAGCCCACACGGAGGCCCAGCTGGCTGATGTATCTGCGCGATGGGGGAATCCAGTCGCCCACGTCGGCGATATGGGCCTTGGAGCTGTATTCGATACGGTGGTTGCCCAAGCCCACATAATAGAGGCCGACGCTCACAAACTCGCCCAGATAGGTACCGATGCCGGCAGTCCAGCAGAGTTTGCCATCGGGTTTGTAGGCGTACCACTTGTCGGTGATTTGCGAGTTGGTGGGATAGCCGTTGGAGGTAATGAACATGAGGTCGTAGCCAATGCCCAGCTCGGCAAAGGGGCGCACGATGGGGGTAATGTCGTAGCGATATTTCAAGCCCAGGGTGATGGGAATGTTGAAATAAGTGGGGGTGACGGCGACCGACTTGGCGCTATCGTTGAGGACATTGTTGTCGTAGACGCTGCGGATAGAGCCCTTGGTAGAGTTCCACATGAAGCTCACCTCGGCATAGGGCAGCAGCTGGCCGAAGCCCACGTCAAACCAAGCACCAAAACGGCCTGTGGCAGCAAGACCGGGAGCGGCACTGGTGGCCACCTGCTCCAAGTCCATAGGCACAAAACTGTTGAGGCCATTGGGGTTATACTCATACGAGCGGGCGAACTTGCCCACGGGGAAGATACCATTAAGGTAGATGGATGTTTCAAACTGCTGCGCGCTGGCACCAAAGCTAGTAGCCAGCAATGCTACAGCAACACATAAACATTTCAGATAGTTGTTCTTGCGCATAATTATAGATTTTATTTTGTGTTACAAAAATAGCAAAAAAAATTAATATTCAAGAGAAAATATTTTTTTTTCGTACCTTTGCATCATTATTGTACCACACCTAAAAATACTAATGCTTTGAAAAAGACTTTTTTACACCTTATGACATTCTTCGCGCTGATAGCTTTTTCGTCCACAGCATCAGCCCAGGTCGACTTCACGCCCATTTTCACACAGATTAAATTAGAGGCCCGTGCCGACTTTGACTATTACCACAACACCGAAAATGTGACCAACACCGCCGCCGACCCTTACGGCTTTCACGGCAGGTATTTCAACTTCGTCATCGGCGGCCCTATTGGCGACAAGTTCAGCTATTTCTTCCGCCAGCGTATTGTGGCAACTCCCGGCGATGTAAGCCTGTTTGACAATACCGACTTCCTCTACCTCAACTATATGCCCTCAAAGAATTGGATGATACGTGTGGGTAAGGATGCTTTGGCAGTGGGTGGCTTTGAATACGACGCGCCCCCAATCAACGTGTTGTTCAGCACCCACTACTGGGACAACTTCTACTGTTTTCAGCCGGCTGTTGCCGCGGCTTATAAGACCGACGACGCCAACCAGATGTTCCTGCTTCAGGTGGCCAACTCGCCCTATGTACACTATGGTGCGGGGCTAGGCTACGCGCCTGGCAGCGAATGGAAGAGCGGACTGCTGTCGTTCAACGCATACTACAGCGGCAAGTTCGGCCACTTCAAGGTGCTTCACAGTGTGAACATGTTTGAGCGTCCCGACCACAAGTTTATGAACTATATCGCCATAGGACATGAGTTGGAATATAAGCGTTGGGACATCTACCTCGACCTTATACATCATGCCAACGCCATCAACGACTGGGGCAACAATTACGCGGTGGTAAGCTGTGCCAACATTTATTTTGACAAGGGTTTCAACATCTTCGTCAAAGGTGCCTACGAACAGAACCATTCCAACGATGCACTGCCCGGTTTTGGCATCGGCAACAGCATAGACCTAGGGTATTACGACTGTTTTGGCGAGGCGGGCTACTCCTATCTCACCTACGGCCTCGGTGCCGAATACCGCCCCGAAGCGTGTCCCGACTTCCGTCTGCACGCCTTTATAGCCAACCGCACCTCGAAACATCTTGAAGAGGGAGCACAGCCAAAGTACGAGGCGGTGGAGAACTCGCTCCGTTTCAACATCGGCATCACCTGGGACATGGACATCCACCGCATGCTAAAAGACCGCATCGCCAAAAGCCTTAGCGAGAAATCAGCACTAGAATAACTGTAGGCTATTGTTTTTGCCTATAAAATAGAATTATATCCTTTTTACAACTTTTAGTTCAATAAATTATGCCGCACCACATACCACTAAAAGAGAAGACCACCGAATACGCCCACTGGGCAGAGCACCTGTTTGGCAAACTGTTCAAAAACCCGCTCAAATTCACTAGCAAACGTTCGATAGAGGCCATCATCTTCCTTATCCTATTCTTGGCCTTCTTCGGCTTCCTGGCCTACCGCATGACACTGCCGCACATGCTCAACACCTTCATGCAGACGGCCTACCACCTGCTGCTAGAAACGGTATTTTACATCATGGCCATTTGTGTGCTCATGGGCGCTATAGGCAAGCTGCTCACCGAGTTCGGTGTGGTGCGCCTGCTGGAGAACATCCTACGCCCGCTGATGAAACCGCTCTACAACCTACCCGGTGTTGCCGCCCTGGGAGCCATAATGACTTTCCTCTCAGACAACCCCGCCATCATCTCGCTGGCGCAAGACAAGAACTTCTCACAATACTTCAAAAAATACCAGCTGGTATCCCTCACCAACTTTGGCACCGCCTTTGGTATGGGCCTCATGGTGCTGGCCTTTATGACAGGTCTCGGCTATGGTAAAGGTGCCTTAGTAGGCATCATTGGCGCCATCGTCGGCAGCATCGTATCCACACGCCTCATGCAGCGTTTCACCCTCAAGAGCTACCCAGAGCTTGACGCTCCCGTGGCCACTGCCACTGGCGACGAGCAGCAGATATCCTTCAAGAGCGAGGGCTCAATTTTTCAGCGTTTCCTCAACTCACTCCTCGACGGCGGCAAAGACGGTGTGAACATAGGTTTTGCCATCATCCCCGGCGTGCTCTGCATCTCCACCCTTGTGATGATGCTCACCTTCGGCCCCGATGCTGCCACCCATGCCTACACTGGCGCCGCCTATGAGGGAGTGCCCGTCATCACATGGCTTGCCGACAAGGTGAACATAGTCTTCTACTGGCTATTCGGTTTCGAGAGCGGAGCACTAGTCTCCTTCCCCATCACCGCGCTGGGTGCTGTGGGCGCTGCCCTCGGCCTGGTGCCGCGTTTTGTCACCGAAGGCATCATCAACAACAACGCCATCGCCGTCTTCACCGCCATGGGCATGTGCTGGAGCGGCTACCTCTCAACCCACACCGCCATGCTCGACGCACTAGGCTACCGAAAACTCATCGGAAAAGCCATCGGAGCCCACACTATAGGCGGCCTTTGTGCCGGTATTGCCGCGCATTGGTTGTGGATACTACTATCACTAATATAATAGCAATCAAACTATTATTATTCATTAGAAAAAAAATATTCACTTTTCGATTGCCAATTGGCAATAAATTCGTACTTTTGCAAAATGTTATTGGCGCGAGAGCGTCAAACAACTAATAAGTTATTAATCCAAAAAATCAAACGAAATGGCTTACAAAATCACTGACGTCTGTGTTGCTTGCGGTACCTGCATCGACCAGTGCCCCGTCGGAGCTATCTCCGAAGGCGACATCTACAAGATTGACCCCGACAAGTGCGCTAGCTGCGGCACCTGCGCCGACGCTTGCCCCACCGGAGCTATCGTTGAGGACTAATCCCAAACAGACTACATCAGCAAACAAAAAGCCCCTGCCCTATTCCGGCAGGGGCTTTTGCTTTTGACGTAATGGACAAAAAAAAAGCGTATGGTCAAATCCACTCCTCTCCGCCTCATGCCCTTGTGTTAGCTACCGCCTATTGGTTGGCATACTGCTGCACCTCGTCGTGGAAGAATTCAAGCTCCACTCCCGCCTGGCGAAAAAGGTCTTCGCTCTCAGTGCCGGCATGATATTTGCGCTCGCACACTACCCTGACTATTCCGCAGTTGATAATGAGCATGGCGCAGGTGCGGCAGGGAGTCATACGACAGTAGAGAGTGGCCCCGTCGAGCGATATGCCACGACGTGCCGCCTGACAGATGGCGTTTTGTTCGGCATGGACAGTGCGCACACAGTGTGTGGTCACACGGCCATCATCCTCAATGGTTCTGCGCAGCAGATGGCCCACCTCGTCGCAATGTGGCAAGCCCGAAGGGGCTCCCACATAGCCGGTCACCAGCAGCTGGCGGTCCTTAACAATCACACAGCCGCTTCGCCCACGGTCGCAAGTGGCTCGCTTGGAAGCCGTGTTGGCCAACTCCATAAAATACTCATCCCATGAGGGACGGCGGTACATAATCTGCCCCAGCACCTGTTCCACCTGGGCGTTGAGCTGCTCAATGGTGCCATTGTTGTCGAAACAGAAGTCGGCCCTGGATATGCACTCGCCCAAATTCTGCTTATTGGGATCGCGATTGTCCATCTCGCGCTGTTCGTTGGCAATGAAGGTGGGATAGTCGATATGGTCGGTTTCGCTGCCACGCAACACCGCCCGCTGATAGCGGACATGCGGGTCGGCGTCGACGGCAAAAAGGTAGAAATTGGGCTTGCTGCGCAGAGCCTCTACCTCGCCCACAGTGCGCACACTCTCGATGATGCAGTTGCACCCCGAAGCCTGGGCCTGCTCATAGAGCTGCTCCACAATCCACGACGACGAGTGCTGAGCCCTTAAGTCGTTGCCCACCAAGGTCATGGTATCGCGATTCACCTCCAATCCCCGGCGTTTAATCTCATCTGTGATAAAAGCTCTGACAGAATAGTGTACAAAGCCTCTATTCTTAACCAAATAGTCAACAACAGTGCCTTTGCCTGCTCCGAGGGTTCCGGTGATTCCTATAGTAATCATAATTGAATTGAAAATTGAGAACTTTTGAATTGAGAATTGAGAACCTGCGACCTCCATCTAATAGAGGTTCATCTTAATGAACCTTAAAGCGATACTGTAGTTGGGAGAGGTCTTGATTGGCCTTGACAATCTTTTGTTTGAGGCCTGCCTTGTAGGCGACAAACTTCTGCATGAGAGAGTCGTCGGCAAGGGCTAGCATCTGCATAGCCAATATGGCGGCATTCTGAGCCCCGTTGATGGCCACAGTAGCCACGGGTATTCCCGGAGGCATCTGCATGATGGCGAAAGTGGCATCGAGACCCTCGAGCACACTGCCCTTGATGGGCACGCCAATAACTGGCAGCGGCGTTTCGGCTGCGATGACACCCGGGAGTGCCGCCGCCATGCCGGCACCGGCAATGATGACTCGGATGCCACGTTGCTGGGCATTGCGCGCAAAATCGGACACTTCGGCAGGGGTGCGGTGCGCTGAGAGAGCGTTGACTTCGAATGGTATTTCCATTTCTTCAAAAAACTGGCAGGCTTTTTCCATAACCGGCAGGTCGCTGGTGCTGCCCATAATGATGCTGACTAGAGGAGACATTGTATTTGAGAATTGTAAATTGTCCTTATTAATAATCATTTCAACTCAAATCACACTTCGTTAATTTACAGATGCTTAATTATTAATCTATCACTTATTCCGGGCTATTATGTCGGGGAGCAAACGGAGTGCAAATGGTGAAAAAACGTAGAAACAACGAAGTGATTACGGAGTGTCATGCATTTATCTTAACTTGGCTAACTTGAGTTAATAATTAGTTTTTGTAAATTTGCCAAGCGCGCAGGAGCAGGTCGGGGCGGGCATTTTGGTAGAGGACGCTGTAGACCGACTGGGCGATGGGCATTTCGATATTGAGTATTTTGCGTATTTTTTCCAGACTGTAGGAGGCGTAGTAGCCCTCGGCCACCATGTCCATCTCTAGCTGGGCGCTCTTGACACTGTAGCCACGGCCTATCATGGTGCCTAGACGGCGGTTGCGACTGAATTGAGAGTAGCAGGTGACAAGGAGGTCGCCGCCGTAGGGGATTAGTTGTTGGGGGGTGTAGATGGTGAGCTGGTTGGAGGGCTGAATGGTGGCAAGGAAGTGGTGTATCTCGACGATGGCATGGCAGACCATGACAGCCAAGAGGTTGTCGCCATAGCCGAGGCCTACCACCAAACCGGCTGCCACGGCATAGACGTTTTTGAGAGCGGTGGCAAACTGAATGCCGCGCACATCGGAGGAGGTGTTGGCATTGATGTAGCGGCAGCGTATCTGCTGCCTTACGCGTTCGGCGAGGTCGGGGTTGTCGGATGCGCAAGTGATGAAGGTGAGACGCTCGCGTGCCACCTCCTCGGCATGTGTGGGGCCACTGATGACGGCCAGCTGTTGTGCCGGCACTTGGTAGAGGTGCTGGAGGTAGTCGGTAACAATCTCGTTGGTTTCGGGTATAAAGCCTTTGACACCCGACACTATGGTGCGCTCGCGGAGCATGGAGGCATTGACCGACTGCATGACATTATGGAGATATGCCGTGGGGACGAGCAGGTAGATGGTGTCGCACTGCTCTACAACCTCTTGCGCCTCTTCGCAGATGATGAGGCGCGAGGGGTCGAAGGGCACTTCGCCAAGATAGCGATAGTTGCGACCATGGTCGGCAAGGCTTTGACGGATTTCGGGTTCACGGACATACCAGCAGAGCTGCGTGCCGGGCTGTTCGAGGAGTATCTTCGCCACTGCTGTGGCCCATGAGCCACTTCCTAAGATTCCTATCATGGGTGGTTGAATTGCGGATGGGGTTATTATTTGAGGGCCTTGAGTATTTCGAGGGTGAGGTTCCAGAACATTTCGACGGTCTTGATTTCAATTTTTTCGCCAGGGGCGTGGACGCCGCGCAATGTGGGCCCGTAGCTTATCATGTCCATGTTGGGGTATTTCTCACCTATAAGGCCGCATTCGAGGCCGGCATGGATGGCACGGACTATGGGGTCGTGGCCATAGAGACGGCGGTAGGTGTCGACACCCACCTGCAGCACGCGACTATTGGGGTTGGGTGTCCATCCGGGGTAGCCGTCGCCATGGCTTACATGGGCGCCAATCATGCGGAAAGTGGCCTCAATCTTCTGGGCGGCGGCATGTTTGGCACTTTCCACCGAGCTGCGCTGGCTGGTGGCAATGTGAATCTGTCGACCGTCCATCTTGACGGATGCCAGGTTGGTGGAGGTTTCAACAAAATTCTCTATCTCGCGGCTCATGGCCAGCACGCCATGGGCACATGCATAGAGGGCGTTGAGCAGGTTGTATTGTGTTTGACGGTCGATGAGCGAGGCGGGCTGCTCGATAGGTATTAGATCCACTTGTAGGTTGGGTTCGGTGGAGCGGAACTCGAATTGTATGTGGCGGGCAAAGTGGTCGACCATCTTTTTGAAAGCCTCTTCGGAGGGGTGTGCCACCACTATGTCGGCCCAGGCTTCGCGGGCTATGGCATTGCGGAGGTTGCCCCCGTCAATATGGGCAATGCCAATGCTGTATTGTTCGGTGGCATTCCACAGGATGCGGTTGAGCATCTTAATGGCACAGCCTCGTCCGCGGTTGATGTCGTCGCCGCTGTGGCCACCTTGTAGGCCGGAGATTTTGATGCGATAGGCTGCTTCGCCAGCTGGTACAGGACGGGTGGTGTAGTCGATGGCCACTGTGGTGTCAATACCTCCGGCGCAGCCTATGCAGTATTCGCCTTCGTCCTCGTCGTCGAAATTGAGGAGTATGCTGCTGCGCAGCCAGTCGGTGTGGAGGTTGGCGGCACCAGTGAGGCCAGTCTCCTCATCGACAGTGAAGAGGCACTCGAGTGGACCATGCTGGACGGAGGGGTCGGCGAGGATGGCGAGTGCGGCAGCGACTCCTATGCCGTCGTCGGCACCTAGTGTAGTGCCATCGCCAACGAGCCAGCCATCTTCGACAAAGGCCTGGATGGGCTGTGTGAGGAAGTCGAACTGCTTGTCGCCATTTTTCTCGCACACCATGTCCATGTGTGCTTGGAGGCAGACGCCTGGTGCGTTTTCGTATCCAGGTGAGGCGGGCTTACGCACGAGGACGTTGCCCACCTCGTCGACGAGGGTTTCATAGCCGTGCTGACGGCCAAAGTCCTGTAGATAGGCAGAGACTTTTGCTTCGTGCTTTGAGGGACGTGGTATATTCATCAATTCGCCAAAATAGTGCCATACGGCGGCAGGCTGAAGGTTTTTTATTGCGGGGTTCATGTTGAGAATGGTATTTGTGGGGTTAGTAGACAATGATTTTCTTGGGTTGGGCGGTTCCGACTTTTACGAGATAGAAGCCCGGGCGCATGGCAATGTTCCACTGGGTAGTAGACGGGGTGGCAGTGAGCAGTCTGCGGCCGGTGACATCATAGACGGCGATGGGACGGCCCAGGGCATTGTGGACTGAGATATGTCCTTGGCGGCCAAAGACCAGCACATCGTCAATAGCTATGGGCCTGATGCCGGTGTAGTCGTAGCCGTGGTAGCTGGTGTCGGGTTCGACACCGATGATGGCGCCATGCCACTGGGTGAAGTCGCTACCGCTTGGGGTCATGGCATCCAGTTTGAAATAGCCGTCGGCGGTGCCGTTCCAGCCCCAGTTGATATGGAAAAAGTTGGTGTCGATGGCATCAGAGAAATAGCCATCGATGATGTAGCCGTGGCCTGAGGTGCCGCTGTGGCCTGCCTCGTTGTCTTCGCGAGCCCATCCGGCATAGTAGATGGGCTTGCGCTCGGCAAGGCTGTTATAGAGCATGGTGAGCCAAAGGCTGTCGTTACCGATGGAATCGCGCATGCCCGCATAGGAGTATTTATAGCCGAAGTGACGAGGAATGCGATAGTCGGCGCCAATGGTGTAGGCTCTTTGGTAGAGGTGCAAGCTGGTGTCGAACATGGCATATTCGGGCAGCGACCAGCAGCCGCTGGCGTCGGGGGTATAGCGCATTTCGAGCGAAACACCGATATGGTAGAGCAAGGTTGAGACGGCCTCTTTCTGCTCTTGGGGACTGTTGATATATGCGTGGTCGGGCATGTGTTCCCAATCGTAGTAGGTGTGCTCAAAGTCGGCATACTGCTCGCCATATCGCCAATTGGGATAGGCAGCGGGGTTGTCGGCACCATTGTAGGCATGCATGCCAAAGCCATGTTCGGGATAGTCCCAATAGTTCATAATCATGCCAAAGGCAGTGGCCACACAGCCTGTTACCGAACCGCCTGGGCAGCGGTCGTTGTAGGGCGTACCCTGCCCCCACTTCATCATGCCCAGCAATTGGGGAATGTTGTCGTCGAGGTAGTCGCCTTTGGTGTCCATCATGGCGTTGACCTTAGCCAGTGCCTCGCCAGTAGTGAGGTCTGCCCACATTTGCTGTATGGCCGGCGTTGCCGCCAGGCCTTTTTGTCTGGCATCGGCAATCTGCCTGCCATAGCGTTGCAGATGGCTGTAGACTGCCGGGTTGTCGACCTTGAGACTGGAGGACGAGAGAGCAGATTCGGTAGAGAAAGCCAGCACTGGTGCGGCAATGTCATCGCCGCTCACCACCACAAAGCCCAACTCCTTCACCTGTTCGGAGCTTTGCCCATAGACATTGAAGAGATAGAGATTATCTATACCGGCAATGGCAACCTCGGCAACGTTCCAACCCATAGCTGTATCGACATGTTTGATTGGTGTTTCCATCTCTAGGAGGTACATTTTGAAGGCTGTTTCAGCCACTTTGCGGGCGTGTGCCACATCCACAGGACCGGCAGGCGCTGTCAGGCCTAGGAGAAGGCCGACCATTGATAAAAGCATCTTTTTTTTCATGACCGATTGGTTATTACAACATGTTGATATATTTAAACTTTAGCATTCGGATTGGCTATAACCAGCTACATTATTAGTTACCAATGACTGTTATTTCGGACCTCCTCATAGTTGTATAATCCTGAGGTTGTCTTATTGGAAAGACAAGACGTGATGCGCGTAGTGTGAACCATCTGTAGAGTGTATAGATATTTTTGGGGAAACACAATCATATATAGCATTGGAGAGCCTATTTCGTTTATTTAAAATACTCTACACCACTTTCAAAAATGCGCTGGTCTTGGTCGCCGTAGATGTTGAGGTAGGTGCCCTCACGGCGGCGCTCGCTATGAGCCATTTTGCCTAGCACGCGTCCGTCGGGGCTGGTGATGCCCTCTATGGCCATATAGGAGCCATTCATATTGTAGGGCTCCTGCATAGTGGGATTGCCGTCGAGGTCTACATACTGCGTAGCCACCTGTCCGTTGGCAAAGAGGCGGTCGAGCCAAGCCTGGGGGGCCACAAAACGGCCTTCGCCATGAGAGATAGGCACCACATAGCTCTTGCCAAGCTGTGCCTGGCGTAGCCAGGGCGAGAGATTGCTCACCACTTTGGTATGTGCCATCATGCTCTGATGGCGGCCAATTGTGTTGAAGGTGAGCGTGGGTGCGTCGGCACTTTGTGGGCGTATTTCACCGTATGGCACCAGACCCAATTTGACCAACGCCTGGAAACCGTTGCAGATGCCCAACATCAGTCCGTCGCGCTCGCGCAGCAGACGCATCACCTCGTCGGCTATCTGGGGATTGCGGAACACACTGGTGATAAACTTGGCGCTGCCTTCAGGCTCGTCGCCTGCCGAGAAACCGCCGGGCACCATCACCATCTGGCTTTCGGATATGGCACGAGCAAAAGCGTCGACACTTTCACGTATCTGTCCGGCATTCAGGTTGCGGAACACCAGGGTCTCCACCTCGGCACCGGCACGCAGGAAGGCTCGGGCAGAATCGTACTCACAGTTGGTGCCTGGGAAAGTGGGAATAAACACCTTGGGCTTTGCCACCCGATGCTTGCATACATAAACCTTCTTAGCGTTATACAAAGGCTGCTGCGGCACTGATGTGACAGCGGCGCCACTTTGCGTTGGGAACACATCTTCCAAACGGCTGGTCCAAGCATGGAGCATTTCGTTCATTTCTATGCGCTCGCCCTCTATTTCAATGACAGCCTCCTCGGTCACACGTCCCACCTTGCGGGCCACGGCAGGCAGCTCGCCACAATTCTCCACCTCCACGAGTATGGCTCCATACTTATTCTCAAAGAGTTCGTCGATAGAGAACCTTTCATCGAAGCAGACACCCATACGGTTGCCAAAGGCCATCTTGCTTACAGCCTCGGCAATACCGCCAAAGCCCACGGCATAGGCCGACTTGATGGCTCCTTTGCCTACCGCCTGGTGAAGCACTTTGTAGAGGGACATCAGGAGGCGATAATTAGGCATACCCATTGAGTCGGACTTGACTTCAAGCAGATAAAGGTAGTTGCCAGCCTTCTTCAGCTCGGGGGTTACCACATGTTTCATATCGCTAATGCCCACGGCAAAGCTACACAACGTGGGAGGCACATCTATATCGTTGAAGGTGCCGCTCATTGAGTCCTTGCCGCCAATAGCTGGCAGCTGCATCCCCATTTGGGCGTCATAGGCACCAAGAAGTGCGGCAAAAGGCTGTCCCCAACGGTAGGGGTCTTTGCCCAGTTTCTTAAAATATTCTTGGAAAGTGAGACGCACTCGCGACACATCGCCACCGGCAGCTGCCACCTTGGCAACCGAATCCACCACGGCATAAACTGCGCCATGGAAAGGGCTCCAGCTGCTAAGATATGGGTCGAAACCGTAACTCATCACAGTCACCGTGCCACACTTGGCTGTGAGCGTGGGCAGCATGCCTATCATGCTTTGGGCAGGAGTCATCTGGGTTTTTCCGCCATAAGGCATCACAACACTACCAGCGCCGATAGTGCTGTCGAACATCTCCACAAGCCCCTTCTGCGAGCATACATTGAGGTCGGCCAAATTGTGCAGCCAACGCTCTTTGATGCTGCTTGAGGCATCTTCGGCCACAGATGATTTTTCTTCGGGGAGCTGCACCGAAACAGCAGCCTCTTGGTGTGCGCCGTTGGTGTCGATAAAACGGCGGCTGAGGTTCACCACCTCCTTGCCTCGCCAGGTGATGACCATGCGGGGCTCCGCGGTGACGGTGGCCACCACTACGGCCTCCAGGTTCTCCTCATCGGCATAATGGAGCATCTTGTCCACATCCTTGGGATCTACCACCACTGCCATACGCTCCTGGCTCTCACTGATAGCGAGCTCGGTACCATCGAGGCCGGCATATTTCTTAGGCACCTGGTCCAAATTGATTTGCAATCCGTCGGCCAGTTCGCCAATAGCCACACTCACACCGCCTGCGCCAAAGTCGTTACACTTCTTTATCAAAGACGACACCTCCTCACGGCGGAAAAGCCGCTGTATTTTTCTCTCAGTGGGAGCATTACCCTTCTGAACCTCTGCGCCACAAGTGGTAAGCGAGGCAGTGTTGTGAGCCTTGGATGCTCCCGTCGCACCGCCACAGCCGTCACGACCCGTGCGGCCACCCAGCAGTATCACCACGTCGCCCGGGTCGCTGGCCAGCCTCTTTACCTGTCGACGAGGAGCAGCAGCTATCACTGCCCCTATCTCCATGCGCTTTGCCACATAGTCGGGATGATATATCTCGTTCACCAGACCGGTGGCAAGACCTATTTGGTTGCCGTAGCTGCTATAGCCGTGGGCAGCAGTAGTAACGATTTTGCGCTGGGGCAGCTTGCCGGGCAGCGTCTCAGCAAGTGGACGGGTAGGGTCGGCAGCACCAGTGACACGCATGGCTTGATACACATATGTGCGGCCACTTAACGGGTCGCGGATGCAGCCTCCCAGACAAGTGGCAGCGCCACCGAAAGGTTCTATCTCAGTAGGATGGTTATGCGTCTCGTTTTTAAAGTTCACGAGCCACTCCTCCCTCCTGCCGTCCATCACCACAGGCACCACTATACTACATGCGTTTATCTCGTCGCTCACCTCCTGATCGTCCAGCAGGCCCATCTTGCGCAGACGCTTGGCAGCGAGGGTGCCGATATCCATCAGGCAGACATACTTGTCGTCGCGTCCAGCATACTGCTCCTTGTGGTCGGCAAGGTAGCGCCGGAAGGCAGCCTCCAAGAGGGGCCGGTAGTAGCCCTCATCAAATGTCACATCAGTCAGCTCGGTGGCAAAAGTGGTGTGCCGGCAGTGGTCGCTCCAATAGGTGTCCAACACACGTATCTCGGTCATGCTGGGGTCGCGATTCTCCTCATCGTGGAAGTAGCGCTGTATATGTTGGAAGTCGGCAAAAGTCATCGCCAATCCCAATGAGGCATACAGCCCATTGAGTTCCATTTCAGCCATATCCTTAAAGCCTGTCAGAATTGCCACATCGGCGGGCTCATCATAATGCTCAGCCAACGTATCAGGCTTATCATCGGCAGCCACCCGACTATCGACGGGGTTTACACAATGCTTCACCACAGCCTCGCGCTGCTCAGGGGTGAGGGCGCCGCTAACGACGTATGTGGTGGCAGAACGGATAATCGGATGCTCGGCGGGGTTGAGCAGGCAGACACACTGCTCGGCGCTGTCGGCACGCTGGTCGAACTGCCCAGGCAGATACTCAACGGTGAACACAAAGTCATCCTCCCCGTGGGGGAACGTCTCCTCATACACATCATCCACCGGAGGTTCAGAAAACACAGTAATCTTGGCTTTCTCAAACGTCTCGTCAGAGATATTCTCCACATCATAGCGCACCAAGGTGCGCACACCGTCAGCCGCAATACCCAAGTATGCCGACATCTCACCCTTCAGCTCCTTTGCAACAATGGCAAACTCGGGCTTCTTCTCAACAAATAGTCTTCTAATCATATCTTTATAAAAGTGTTATTTCGTAATTATTATTTAGTGAATTAAGAAAAAAAACAGTTCCACTTTTTCTAGTCATTACCAAAATACCATCCCTCCGGGTTCTTGGCATGTACAGGCGCAAAAAAGGCCAGCATCTTCGCCACGTCGGCATCAAAATCCCCACTAGGCTTGATGGTGGGGCCGTAGCCGGCACGCTTTTGCTTAAAGTCCATATAACCCAGCACCACAGGAACACCTGCCCGGACGGCTATTTCATAAAACCCCCTTTTAAGCCGCTTCACAGCCTTACGCGTACCCTCGGGAGTAATCACCACACATACATCATTACTCTCCTTCAGCACCTCGACGGCACGGTTCACCAGATGATTGTGCACATTGCCACGATCCACCGGCACTGCCCCCAGACCCTTCAATATTGGGGAGGTGATAAAATTGAAAAACTCCTTCTTGATAAAAATACGAGGATGCACCCCTGCAGCAAAAAGCACCGCAGCCCCTACGAAAAAGTCAGCAATGCTAGTATGGGGTGCTACCGCCACCACGCAATGGCGCAATTCGGGACGCTCATGCAAGTCGGGAATCTCGAACTTCCAACCACAAAGCCTCACAAGCCATATCCAAAACCGTTTCATTTATAACTATATATATAAAAAATAAATAGTAAACACACTCACAATACACTTTGCAAATATACAAAAAAAAATCCACTTTAATCCATTTCTCTCACATTATTTAACAAATTCCATCACAATCTACGCCACCTTCCCACAGTTTTTTCTTGCCAATATAAAAATAATTCGTATCTTTGCAACGTAAAATAAAGAAGCCCGACTAGCGCAACACAAGCACAATCAATCGGAAAGATGGCAGAGCGGTCGAATGCGGCGGTCTTGAAAACCGTTGACCTGCGAGGGTCCGGGGGTTCGAATCCCTCTCTTTCCGCTGAAGTTTCTCATACTTTGAAAAACTTCCACACACAGTAACGCTGCGACACATGGTTGCAGCGTTTTTTTCTCCCCCCCCCACACAGCGACACCGAGAGTTCTTTTTTCGTGTACAACTTTCAGTGCAGCATTTCACAGCAACCGCACTAAGATGCATAAATATAACGGTTCAGCTGCAAACTCCTGTGTTTAGGCGTAGATTTTTGACAGGCGGAAGAAAAAGAATTTGAGATCCTGGACACCACGCAGGGACTTGCGGAAAGCCTTA
>JAFRRK010000101.1 GCA_017428115.1 Bacteroidales bacterium
ACGCTTCACCTTTGAGGAACGACATTTCTATGTAGACCTTGTATTCTACAACCGATTGTTGCAATGTTATGTGTTGATTGATCTGAAGACAGGTGATTTGACCCATCAGGACTTGGGACAGATGCAGATGTATGTCAACTATTACGACCGTCATGTCAAGGAAGATTTTGAGAAACCCACCATTGGTATACTTCTTTGCGAAGAAAAAAGTGACGCTCTTGTAGAGTTGACGCTCCCCAAAGATGCTAATATCTATGCTTCGCAGTATTCGCTCTATCTGCCCGAAAAAGACCTCCTGCAAAGGAAGTTGAAAGAATGGATTGACGAGTATAATGAAAACAGAATTGAGAATTGAAAACACTGAAAGATAGATAGAAAATTCACCGCGCAAAAAGATTGCTCCTCAAGGATGTAATTTTGCAGTCGAAAAGAAATAGTAAAATATTATTGTCTATGGAAAAGTCAACTTCAAAATTTGAGCAGCAAATAGCCGAATCAACACAGGCTCTATTGAATGAGTCATGGAAATTCTCAGACAAAACAATCATCTTAAAGGTTATTGCTGCTTTATTATATTTTACACAAAGAGGCTTCTTAACTATTAGACAAACTGTTTCTGGTATTGATGGTATTGTCATCTCCAGTTTAAACTATTATAAAAGGGATAAAAAGGATTCGGTAAAGCAAGAAAACGAGTATATTGTCATAAATATTCCTCAGGATGATCCAATGTTCTCCTATGTTAAACTTTTTGAGTCATTAAATAATGGGAAATACAGATTCCATTTTATAGCTCTGCATCACTATGTACACACCATTTCCGCGAGTATTATGGGCCCTGAATCATTTTTGGAAGCTTTTGATATTGCCGTTTCGGATTATTTTTCAATGATAGATCCAACAACGCGGTATTCTCTGGGCGAATTTGTACAACCTAATGAGTTTACGGAATTGATTTCACGCTTGTTAGATGTCAAGGGGAAAACGGTTCTTAATCCTTTTCCGGGTTTGATGAAATATTATACCACGCTGGAAGGATATTCACAATATACAGGTATGGTAAGATTTCCTGTTTTTAGGATATTAAACAAGATAAGACTACATCTAGCAGGATTTCAAAATAATGTGAGTTGTATAAACTGGAATGTCGCCAAACAGATAGAGGGGGAATATGACATCATCATAGCCACCCCACCACTAGGGGGATATGTGACGGTTGGGATAGACAATCATCATATGAGGGCAGATGTTGTCTGTCTTGAACTTTTTGAGTCAACGACTACACAACAAGGTGTTTTGTTCTCGTATGTCACTCCATCACTACTTTTTGATGGCAAAGAAGACGTTTATAAAATGCGTAGGAAAATCACAGAACAGAATCTCCTTGATGCGGTCATTATCCTTCCAACAAATATGTTGTGGCCGTATACTTGCATTCCAGTTGCTGCTATTCAATTAAAGAAAGGAAGGAGGAAGGACGACCCTATCAAAATGATTGATGCTTCGAAACTTACTATTGGTAACACGAGAGTGGCCAAACTTGATGTTGGGACTTTGGTAAAGTGGCTTGATGAGATGCCAAACGATGACTGTAAGTATGTCTCAACAGAAGAGATTAGGAATAATGACTATACGTGGAGTGTCAATAATTACATAGGATTACAAAAAGAATCCTTTCCCGAAGGATATATGGTAATAAAAGCCGGTGATGTTGTAAATATCGTAGTGGGAAAGCATTTTTTTGATGATAAAAAAGGCCACCTCGTGAGGATTTCGACTCTTTCCAATGATGGCTCTGATTGTAAAAGGTCTGTCGATTTTTTTGAGGAAACAACAGAACTTGCCAACACTACAAAAGTCTCGGAACCGGTAATCCTAATATCTACAGTACTTGAGCCCAGACCAACATATTGTGAGGCATCAGAGGAGAATCCTATTTTTGTTCGCCCCAATATTATTGCATGCAGCGTTAAGGAGGCATATGTTTCTCCAACATATCTTTGTCTTGAACTATCAAAAAGAATTGTACCTTCCGTTGGGAGTACTATGCAGAGATTAACACATTCTGTGTTGTTGGATACAAAGATTGCATTGCCGTCTATTGGGCATCAAAGAAGTCTGGAGGAGCAGAATAATCTCTACAGGGCTGCTGCAGAAAACTATAAAATGGCGAAGGCGAAAGAACTCGGTCTTCAGGAGGTCATTGACAAGATGAAGACTGAGTATATGATGGAGGTGAGACAGCGCAAGCATGATATGAAGCAATCACTGCAGGATATTCGCAGCATCCCTAAACTATTAAAATCTATAGCTAAGGAGTTCCCCAATGCTATTTCCGATAAGTTAAACACATACGCTCAACGTTTGCAACTTGATTGCGACACGTTGTCAGAGATTGCCAATCATCTTGCTGATGAGGAGATTTTCTCAAATCCGGAGATTTTGAATGTTGATGAAATACTTTCTCAATTTGTTGTCAATGAAGAAAGATATGATATTATCTATCAAAAGGATAATACAGTACTGAATGAGATGGGTATCACAGCTCCAAAAATTAAAATTGGGCGAGCCGATTTCCTTCGGCTTGTGAATAATATCATCAGCAATGCTATAGAACATGGATTTGTCAATATTGATTACCATTATACTTTGTTTATTTACCTCTCCTTCGAAAACGGGTTACTTACTATCATTTTTAAAAATGATGGTGAACCATTCCCTGAAGGTATGAATAAGGAAAAGTATGGTATGCGTAACGTGAAAGGAAAAGATTCAAAAGGGAAAGGTGAAGGAGGTAATATTGTAAAGAATATTGTCGATCATTACGGCGGTGATTACGATATTTTTTCTGACAAGAGCAATTCTTTTGTAGTTATTAAGCTTCCAATATACCAAGAAGATGAATAAATATAAGATTTTATGGATTGATGATCAATGGAAAAGAATGCTTTCTTTCAAAGAGGTTTGTGAACTACCAGAAAACGGTTTTGAGGTAGTTGCTTGCACCAACGCAGAAGATGGCATGGAACTTTTCGAAAATTTTTTAGAGGATTGGGCTGGGGTTATTCTCGATGCAAAAGTTTATAGGGATAGAGATTCTCAAGTGGATGACCTCTCTGGTTTCGCATATAGCCTTAGCAAGATTCAGCAGCTTTACCACAAGCGCCGAGTTCCTTATTATATATTTACGGGGCAGCCTGACACGGCTTCTGCGTCAGTTTTCGCTGAAGAACACAAAGATCACTATTATGAGAAGGCTAAAGATGATGATAAGTTGATCGAGGATATTAAGGCTAACGCAAAAACTCTAATTGAGACCCAGATTATTCATAAATATCCAATAGTCTTTGATACCTGGCCAGAGTCTCGACATGATTTGCTACGAATACTCAAAGTATTGGAAGACGAGGATTGGCAAAATAATTCAGTGTTGAATGACATACGGAAGATTATGAGTGATGTGATGAACCGTATGTATGAAAGAGGAATTTTGTCTAAAGAACACGACAATGCCAATTTGGCTGCTTGTAGTATTGAATTAGGTCAACGTAATATGGTGGAATTTGTTCCTGTTTACGTTCAGAGAGCTATACACACTTGCGTCGATGTCACCAACCCTGGTTCTCACCGCTCTGATACCGACATGGCTGTTCAAAAACCTGATGGAGCGCCCTATCTCCTCCGTAGCCTTATCTACAACATGCTAGATGTCCTTTACTGGTGCAAAGATCTCCCTCCAGCTTCTCAGAAAGAAATTACTGCTAGAAGAGTGGAGCTATCCCAACGGAAATATAATAAACAGAATTCGAAAAATTAATAGCCAATAAAGGCTAGTTAATGTTTGAAAAGTAAAGAAGAAAAAGAATATAGGTTAGGGTATAACCCTCTGATTCGAATCCCCCCGAAGGGGCGACAGATAATCAGCGATATAATTCTGTCACCCTTTCGGGGTTTTGGTTTTCTGTGTTGTTTGTGCAGGGGGTTACACCCCTGCCTGTGGTATTTTGTCCCCGTTAGGGACTTTTGAGGCCATCTTTTACCTGACAGTCGGTGAGGTATGGGCATCAGATATCACAGGTGTTGATACTGATGATTCGGTTGGTAATGATAGTGTTAAATGCGATAATGCAAATATTGTTACTGATGACACAGATGGTAATTGGTAGTGAAATAACGGGTAGAGCTTCTTCATTTGATGTAAATTACTCCAACAATTGTGACCAAAGACAGACTGTTATTCATACTTGACCATTCCAGCCAACTGGAGGAAGTAGTCGTTGCTCCAGATGTCGAGGTCGTGGGGGTTGCGGACAAAGGGCATCACGTCCGCCTTTACTTGCCGTATGTCGGTTGTTGCCAAACGTTCCTTAAGCATGTCGGTGAATTGGTCGCGGTTTATTTCAAGGTCGTTGAATTCCTTTATCCTCATCTGTAGATTGCTGAAGTTGAGCGGTACTTGGTTGCGCACATACCACTCGAAGTCGTACCAGTCGCGCCCTTTCACCCGATGTTTCCATTGGCGGAATACTAAGGCATGCATCTTGCCGGCAAACAGATTGGGGAGGGTGACACATCGTGTGAAGAACGAGAAGGGCTGCAGCAACAGCCTTTCTTCGGTTTCGAACTGTAAGGGAGGTTCGGTGTCAACCTCTATCTTTATCTTCAGACTCTTCTCTGTGGTGAACGAGAGGTTATAAACATCGGTGTTGTCTTTCAGAAAGGCCGATTCCACTTTGCCGAAATTGCGCTTGTCCTTCTTGGTAATCTCCACTTCGCGACCCAAGAGGCGGCATTCGTCGATGATGGCGGGGAAGTATTTCTCCAGGGAGAAGGTGCTGTCTTTGTGCAGCAGGGTAAAGTCCATGTCTTCCGAGTAGCGGTTCATGCCGTGGAAGATACGCAGACAGGTGCCGCCATAGAAAGCTGCTTCGGAAAAGAAGCCACCCCGATTGAGTCCGCAGAGGACAACCTGTTGCATCACCTCGTATAAAGCATTGCGCCGGGCATCGGCAGTGTCCATAGGATAGCGCGAAAGCATCTGCTCTAATATGTCATTCATTGCTTATCAGTTTAGTCAGTTGGGTGATAATATTGTTTTTTACGGGTGCATGCTTGCCACATAGTTCAAGAAGCGTCACATCAAAATGGCTAAGGGCATCCATGTCAAAGCGTAGGTCATCGGCAAGCCAACTCTTGAGGCTCTTGATGCTTGTGGCGGTCAGTCCTGGACTTTTTACAATCAAATCGCATAGAGCCTTCTCGGGCGAGGCGACAAGATAGGTGTCGGCATCTTGGGACTCCTGTCGTATGCCAAGGGAGAAATAGTTCGGCGGGCACGAGTAATAGGAAAAGCGTCCAATGGGTGTGTCGAAACTGCGGCTGTGCTTGATGGTCATCGACTGAGTTTCATATACCCGCTCGGGGATTAGTCCGTAATGTCGCAGTGCGGTGTGCATGCTGACATAGGAGGGTCCATAGAGGTGGTTGGCTATAAGCATAGGTATGATAGTGGCTCCGTCGTCGGCGCTGCGCACGTAAAGACCGCGCTTCAATCGGACGATATGCCCTTCCTGCTCCAAACGGCATGCCTTGTCGTTGATTTGGCGGGTGCCAGCATACAAAGATGCCAAGACAGATGTGGTGAAAGGAGTGTTACCAATTTGATTAAGTGCAGTTTTTGTCATTTGTTGCGTGTTGTTTGGTATTGCAAATATACGAATTTTGTACAGAAAAACGAGAAAAAGTCGTTTTTCTGTACAAAATTCTTTCTTTTTTTCTATAGTAAATTGCTGGGTTTTATTAAGGTGTGTTCTATAAATTCTGTATTTATGTCGTTGTGTTCTCCGTTTCGCTTTGCTCCACTATCGCAAGTCCACCGGACTTGCTTCATCTTTGGGACGCAGTTCCTTGATGTCTGAGTGACACGGCACTGCGCTTTCGGCTTGTACCGTGTTACTTCGAGACGTTGCTGCATCTAGGCAAAGCAAGCGAGCTTGCTCTGCTCTCGACTTTCGCAACGTTATTAATAGTCTCACCTCTCCGAGGTGATTTATAGAATTCCCCTCATGGTATATTATGAAATAAAGAGGCCGCGCAAATAGATTGCACGTGGAAGGTGTAATTTTGCAGCCGAAAAACAACAAAAACCAGATAGACTATGGAAACAAAGAATGACACCACAAAGCTGCAAGAAATTACGCTAGATGCCGACCAGCAGAAGGCTTTTGACCTGATTGCTAACACCAACACTCCGCTGTTTATCACGGGTAAGGCGGGCACGGGTAAATCCACATTTATCAAGATGATTCAGGAGAAGATAGCCAAGAACTTCTTGGTGCTGGCTCCGACGGGCATTGCCGCCATCAATGTCGGCGGGCAGACGATGCACTCGTTTTTCGAATTCCCCTTCGAGGTGATAGGCCCCCATACGAAGTTGAGGATTTCGGATGAGAAGCGGGAGTTGTTGAAGCATATCGACACCATCATTGTGGACGAAGTGTCGATGGTGCGGTGCGATATGGTGGACGGAATGGACCGATATCTGAGCACTGCATTCCATACCCACATGCCCTTTGGCGGCAAACAGGTGGTGTTTGTGGGCGACCTGTTCCAACTGCCTCCCGTAGTGGCAAACACTGCTGATGAGGATATGCTTGGCGATTTGTGGGAGAAAGGCAAGCCCTATTTCTACAAGGCTCATGTGCTGAAAAGGATGAACCTGCCCAAGATAGAGTTCCGCACGGTGTATCGCCAGAAGGATAGCAGCTTTCTTGAAATCTTGAACCGCCTGCGCATTGGCGAGTGCACAACGGAAGACCTCAACCTGCTCAACCAGCGGGTGGACTACGATGGGGACACGGAAGACTATTCTGTCATCCTCACCGCTTATCGGCGCAGGGCTGACCTAATGAACGATGAGAAGTTGGCTGAGTTGGACAGCGAGGAGTATTGCTACATCGGCAAGGTGGAGGGCAAGTTCAAGACGAAGGACTTTATCGTACCGGAACAATTGAAACTGAAGGTGGGAGCACAGGTGATGTTTTGCAAGAACATTTCGCACAGCTGTGTCAACGGCACCATCGCCAAGGTGTCGAACCTCAGCGAGGACACCATCACCGTAAAGCTCGAGAACGGCTCGGAGGTGAATGTGGAACAGACGGTGTGGGAGAGCTTGGAACGGGTGTACAACCGTGAGACAAAGAAGATGGAGTCGGAGGTGGTGGGGACTTTTACCCAATATCCATTAAAACTGGCTTGGGCGGTGACTATCCACAAGTCGCAAGGGATGACCTTTGATAGGATGCACTTCGACCTGCTGCACGGCACCTTTGCCCCAGGACAGGCGTATGTGGCCATCAGCCGTATGCGCTCGTTGGAAGGGCTGACGCTGAGCAACCCGCTGCGGCAGACCCATATCATCCAAAATCCCGAAATCAAGGCTTACGCCAATTCGTACAACGACTCTGCCATGATTGAAGACGAGCTGGAGATAGGGCAGAAGGTGTATGGCTGCCTTAGGAAAAAGGATTATGACGGGGCGGTACGCGTCTGCCTGCCCTACGTGGTGGAGAAGAGCAAGCGGGGCGACTACCGCAACGCGGCACTGCTGGCCAAGAAGATGTTTGACGTGATGCTGGACGACGAGTGCCTGATGGGGCTGACTGAAGGCGTGGAACTGCTGAAAGACAGCAGCATGACATGCGACTTCCTGAACGCGGTGCTGTGCCTATATGGTAATAGGTATGAGGAGGCCGTCGGCTATGCCGACCTGGTGCTGGGAAGAAGAACTTGTCTTGAAGCGATGTTTGTCAAGGAACGGGCATTGTATGCACTGGGCCGATATGATGAGGCATACGATGTGGACTATCAAATCATCATGGCTGCCAACGACTCGGACGACAAGAAGGGCCTTGACAAGAAACAGCTGTTGCTGGAGGCGAAGATTAACACGCAGATTGGCAACTCGAACATGACTATCTGCAAGAAGCTGATAAAGATATGCCCCGAATGCCTAAAGGCGTATGTGATGCTGAGGACGGAGGCACTGAAGAACGGGAAGGCCCTAGAGACCACCGACGACGGGGAGAACGATGAGAACGAGCAGCTGGTGGTGCTCTTTAACGACACGGAGGTGACGGACGAGGAGTTTGAGAAAATGCTGCAGGATGGCCAGAATGGCAAAGCCTTTGCGCGATTGGGGAGAAGGGTGAGCAGGTTGGCGTAACGCTTGTGGCAAATCTCTTCCCTTACTGACGAAGGTAAATTTCGTCAGTAAGGGTGGTTTTCTCTCTAGTGGCACAATAAAAGGGGAGGGGGAGCGTTATGTAAATTGAAATGTGGAGGGTGAAGATCGCAACCTCGTGGGGGCGCGATGGTTTAATTGATAATTGACTGCCGCCGACATATCAACGCATCGACTTGTCAACAAATAAATGTATTAACAGGTAAATATATCAACAATTTATATGCAGATAAAGATTGTAAATACTAGTCATCATCCGCTGCCTAAGTACGAGACGGCGCAGTCGGCTGGGATGGACCTTAGAGCCTACCTGCCCGAGGGACCGATAACGCTCAAGCCCATGCAGCGGGGGTTGGTGAAGACGGGCCTTTTTATGGAACTGCCGCAAGGCTATGAGGCGCAGGTGCGCCCCCGTAGTGGGCTGGCACTGAAGAAAGGCATCACGGTGCTTAACTCGCCCGGCACCATCGATGCCGACTACCGTGGCGAGATATGTGTGATACTCATCAACCTCTCGCAGGAGGACTTCGTTGTCAACGATGGCGAGCGCATTGCCCAAATGGTTATCGCGCGTCACGAGCAGGCTGAGGTGATACAGGTAGAAGAACTCAGCGACACTGAGCGCGGTGCCGGAGGTTTTGGCCACACGGGAAAGAACTGACGTTTTCGCAAGCCGAACGCCCTCGAGCTTGCTCGAAAGCCTAGACATGAGAAACACCCGCAGAAACAAATGGAATGATGAAACGGCTACTGTATATCCTGGCATTGTCGGTTGCGCTGCTGTCGCAACTGATGTGTGTCTCCTGTCATGCCCAGAGCATTGGCAGCCAAGGCGATGATGAGTTGGGATATGTCGCGCTCTCGCCCGATTCGGCCTTTGCCACAGGTGCCGAAAACCTATGGCATCACGAGGCTTTCCCGTCAATACTGATGTTTCGTGGCGACGGCTATCAGGGCCGTGTGGCGGTGGTGGCCAACCAGACCTCCGTGGTGGGGACGACCCACCTTGTCGATTCGTTGCTGACGAAGGGGGTGAGGGTGGTGAAAATCTTCTGCCCCGAGCATGGCTTCCGTGGCACGGCGGCGGCAGGTGCCAGGGTGGACAACAGCACCGACACCAAGACCGGCCTGCCCATCGTCTCGCTCTATGGCAAGAACAAGAAGCCCACTCAGGAGCAGATGAGGGATGTGGACTGTGTGCTCTTCGACCTCCAGGATGTGGGTTGCCGCTTCTATACCTACCTCTCCACACTCCACTATGTGATGGAAGCATGTGCCGAAAACGGAGTCTCGCTCATCGTCCTCGACCGCCCCAACCCCAACGGCCACTATATCGACGGCCCGGTGCTGGACACGGCAAGGTTCCGCTCGTTTGTGGGTATGCACCCTGTGCCCATCGTCTACGGCATGACCATAGGCGAGTATGCCTGCATGATAAACGGCGAGCACTGGCTGGCGGGGGGCAGGGAATGCAACCTCACCGTCGTGCCCATGCAGGGCTACCGTCGCGACAGCGTGGGCTATGAGCTGCCCGTGCCGCCGTCGCCCAACCTGCGCAACGCCCATGCCATAGCCCTCTATCCGTCGCTCTGCCTCTTCGAGGGCACCTCCTGCAGCGTGGGCCGTGGCACCGACAGCCCCTTCGAAGTGATAGGCGTGCCCTACAAACTCTGCCTAAGAATAGACTACAACACCCTTTTCCAAGTGGCTGGCGGGCAAAGAGTCCCAGCCTACAGACTCCAACCGCAAGGGGGCGAGGAGTGCTACGGCATGGACTTGCACGGTGTTGTCGTCCCTGCCAGAGTTGACCTCTCGTATCTCAAACACATGTTTGCATTGACTAAGAAAGGCCTTTTTTTTCTTAAAAACAACTTCTTTGAGAAGCTGGCCGGCAATGGCGAGCTGCGCCACCAGATAGAAGACAACGTGAGTGATGAGGAGATTCGTGCCTCGTGGCAGGAGGGGCTAGAGCATTTCAAGACCATCCGCAGCCGCTATCTTATCTACCCCGATTAGCCCGCTGCCCCAACGTAAGGAGCGTCACAGCCTACTAGCGCCCATGCTGTTGGCTCGTTAGTCAGCCCTTCGTCAGACCCTCGTCAGCCCCTCAGTAGCCGCTAAAGAATGGGTTGTCGACCCCCCAATAGGTAGAAATGGGTGGGAAACGGTAAGAAGCGGCAGCGTACGGAAGACGGCAGTGGGTGTAAGAAGCGAAGATGGTGTTTTTGCACCACAACAGGCCGAGGCATTGAGGCGGAAGAAAGAGATGGGGAAAAACTTTTTTTATATATGTCAGAAAAAATGTGTAATTTAGCACATTGATTTGGTGTGTTGCGTGAGGTGTATTTTGCCGCGCAACATGCTAATATGGTTATAATTGCGTTAATGAGCAAAAATAAAATTAATATATGAAAATGATAAAAAAAGGTTTCGCTCTTGTGATTGTCGCCCTGCTTCTGGGCAGCACGGCAATGGCTCAGAACAGTGTCGCATCGAAGGCGGATGAGCAGTTTAAGAACAAACAGTACATTCTGGCCCTTGACAGCTATCAGAAGGCTTACGACCGGGTGTCGAGCAACAGGGCGGAGAAGAACCGCATCTATTTCCAGATTGGCGAGTGCTACCGTCTGATGTATAACTACCCCAAGGCAGAGCATACCTACCTGCGTCTGATACAGGCTGGCTACTACAATGTGGAGCCTAAGCTGTATTTCTATATGGCTGAGATGTGCCGTTTCAACGGCAAGTTTGACGAGGCGGACGGCTACTACGACAAGTTTCTCGAACTGGTGCCAGGCGACAAGCTGGGCACTAGCCGCAAGAAGTCGCTGATAGACGTGACCCGCTGGGCCGCCGACCGCAGCCGCCATGTGATTACCAAGGTGGTGGACTGGAACACTGAATACAACGACTGGGCACCCCATTTCGTGGGCAACGATACCAATACGTTGGTGTTCACTTCGAGCCGCTATGGTCTGGACGACACAAAGGATGTGGACCTTTGGACGGGCCAGAACTTTTCGTCGCTGTATAAGGTCTACAAGGACCGTAACGAGCGTTGGACAGACGAGCCCGAGTCGTTCGACAACAGCAAGCGCATCAATACTATGAGCAACGAGGGTGAGGCATGTTTCTCGCCCGACGGAATGACAATCTATTTCACCCGATGCGAGGTGTTTGAGGGTGAGACTCACGGCTGTGCCATCTTCACCTCGGTGAAGCAGGCCGCCGCCGACAAGAAGAAAAAGACTGCCAAGAAAAGCACCAACAAGAAGGATAGTAAGAAGGGCGGCAAGGGCGAGCAGGAAGCGGAGGAGGTGGCCCCCGGCGAGTGGCACGAGCCTGTGCGCATCAACTTGGGCGACACCATATATAACTATCTCTATCCCGCCATCAGCAGCGATGGGCTGACGCTGTATTTCTGCTCCGATATGCCGGGTGGCGAGGGCGACTATGACTTGTGGAAGGCTAGCCGCGCCTCGGTGGCCGACGACTTCGGCAAGCCGGTGAATATGGGTCCGGTGGTCAACACCCCCGGCCGAGAGGCTTTCCCCATACTGCGCAGCGACTCGGTGCTGTATTTCTCGTCCAACGGCCTGCCGGGCATTGGCGGTTACGACATTTTCAAGACCCGTTTGGGCAAGCGTATTCCTTCGCGACCGCAGAATTTGGGTGTGCCTATCAACTCATCGTACGACGAGATGTCGATTATCTACTATCCCGAGAGCGACGACAACCCCATGTTGGAGCGCGGCTATTTCTCCTCGAACCGTCCATTTGAGGATCCCCTCAACAAGAATACCGACAAGAAGGGCAAGAAGGTTCCCCTGCCTACGTTGAACCTCTTTAAGTTTGAGCTGCCCCCGCTGCTGTACACTATCGAGGGTACGGTGCGCGACGAGAAGTCGATGCAGCTCATCAAGGGTGCCAAGGTGAAGATTGTGGGTTCCGATGGTTCGGAAGCAGAGACCTATACCGACAAGAAGGGCCACTATAAGTTCAACACCAGCCAGGTGAAAGGCCAGGTGGTGTATAAGATGTATTTCTCGAAGGTGGACTACTTCAGTCTGGAGCAGTCGGAGAGTACCAAGGGCTACAATGTGGATAAGGACATTGTGCACGACTGCCGTATGGAGCCTGTGCCACAGCAGCCGGTGGTGCTTCCCGAGATACGTTACGACCTGTCGAAATGGGACATCAAGGAGGAGTTTATGGACTCGTTGATGGACCTCTATCTGGTGATGATGAACAATCCCGGCATAGTGGTTGAGATACGCGCACATACCGACTGCCGTCCCTATCTAGGGCTGACGAACGACACATTGTCGCAGCGTCGTGCGCAGAGCGTGGTGGACTATCTGGCCAACCGAGGCATTGAGCGCGGCCGCATGGTGGCTAAGGGCTATGCCGAGCGTGTGCCCCGCACGTTGGACCGTGATGTGTATGTCGAGGTGGGGGGCAAGCCCTATATCTTCTCAGCCGGCACGACGCTCGACTGCGACTATATCAACGACCTGCCCACTCCTGAGCATCAGGAGGCAGCGCACCAGCTGAACCGTCGCATCGAGTTTCTGATACTACGGTCCGACTATGTGTCGAAGCGTGTGACGGACAATATGGCATCCGACAGCACACTAATCAAACAGAACGAGGATGGCACTTATATCGACTTGGTGAACGCTCCCGTCGACACCAGCTCGCGCGATATTGCCGTCATCATCCATGATGAGGGCACTATTCCCGTGACGATGATTAACACGCAAAAGGGCGAGGTGCAGGCCATCATCAACGGTATGCAGATTCCGATGCTCATAGACGAGCGTTATAAGGAGCCTATTGCCATCTCGTGGGAGGAGGCTATGAACCTGCTCTATCAGCGTCGTATCAACAAGGAGGACTTCCCCGACCGCGACAATGCTTTCGACCCCGAGGGCAATATCCTTGACAAGGCTAAGTTGGTGTTCCGCGAGATGCAGATAGGGCAGAAGCATCTATATAATGTGGAGACCATAGTTGTCAAAGGTATCGACTATAAGTTTATTATCAACCGTGCCGCATTGGGCGACTTCGGTGAATACGAATTCGACAAGCAGCAGGGCAAACTATATTTCTTTGACGAATAAGCTACTCACCATAACGGGCCCCACGGCTTGTGGAAAGACAAGTCTCGCCGCCGAACTGGCATACCAGCTCGGCGGTGAGATTATTAGTGCCGACTCGAGGCAGGTGTTTCGAGGCATGGACATCGGCACGGGCAAGGATTTGGCGGACTACCATATTCATGGTGTGGATATTCCGTATCATCTTATCGACATCCACGACGCGGGTTATGAGTATAATGTCTACCAGTTTCAGAACGATTTCATACGTGCCTATGGCGACATTGTTGGTCGTGGACGGATGCCTATCCTCTGTGGTGGCACAGGCATGTATATTGAGGCGGTGGTGAAGGGTTACCAGTTGGCAGATGCGCCCATCGACCCTGATTTTCGCAAGCGCATGGAGGCGTACAGCGACGAGGAGCTGACGGCCAGGCTGTCCAGCCTTGTCAAGTTGCATAACAACACCGATACCGAGACCCGAGACCGCCTGCTGCGTGCCCTTGAGATTAATGAGTATCGTGTTCTGCACCCCGACGAGTATCCCCACATGCCCGAGATGGAGCATTTGATAATAGGGGTGTTGTATCCCCGCGAGCTAGTGATAGAGCGTATCGGCATACGATTGAGACAGCGCCTTGAGGAAGGTATGGTGGAGGAGGTGAGACGGTTGCTCGAGAGTGGGGTGCCGGCAGAGCGACTGCTGCGGTACGGATTGGAATATAAGCATATTACTCGATATCTGCTTGGCAGTTGCACGTATGATGAGATGTATACAAACCTCTATACCGATATACGCCGTTTCGCAAAGAGGCAGATGACGTGGTTTCGTCGCATGGAGCGTCAGGGAATACCCATCCGGTGGATTGATGGTACCCAACCTCTTGAGGTGAAGGTGGGCGAGGTGATGGGCTTGCTGGGCAGATAATGATATAGGATTGTATGAAAAAAAGAGCTGCACATGGTGTGATGTGCAGCTCTTTTGTATTGAGTTCGTTGCGTGAGTGGGCAACGAATTGGTTGATGTCGGATTGAGGATTGATGGGTTAGAATTCGGCAGTTTTGGGAGTGCGGGGGAAGGGGATGACGTCGCGTATGTTGGCCATACCGGTGACGAAGAGCATGAGGCGCTCGAAGCCAAGGCCAAAGCCTGCGTGAGGACAGGTGCCATAGCGGCGGGTGTCGAGATACCACCACATGTCTTTCATAGGAATATTCATTTCTTGGATGCGGCGCATGAGTTTGTCGTAGCTTTCTTCGCGTACGGAGCCACCGATGATTTCGCCTATTTGTGGGAAGAGGACGTCGGTGCCTTGCACGGTGCGTCCGTCGTTGTTCTGCTTCATGTAGAAGGCCTTGATGTCTTTGGGGTAGTCGGTCATGATGACGGGTTTCTTGAAGTGCTGTTCGACCAGGAAGCGTTCGTGTTCGCTAGCGAGGTCGGCACCCCAGAAAACGGGGAATTCGAATTTGTGGCCATTTTTGATGGCTTCTTCAAGGATGGCGATACCTTCAGTGTAGGGTAGGCGTACGAAGTCGGTGTCGACAACGCTTTGCAGACGAGCAATGAGGCCTTTGTCGATCATGTCGTTGAGGAATTGGAGGTCGTCGGCACAGTGGTCGAGAGCCCAGCGGACGAGGTATTTGATGAATTCTTCTTCGAGAGCGGTGAGGTCGTCGATGTCGTAGAAGGCCATTTCTGGTTCGATCATCCAGAACTCGGCAAGATGGCGCGGGGTGTTGCTGTTCTCGGCGCGGAAAGTGGGCCCGAAGGTGTATATTTTGCCTAAGGCAGTGGCACCTAGCTCACCTTCGAGCTGTCCGCTGACGGTGAGGGATGTCTGTTTGCCAAAGAAGTCTTGAGAGTAGTCGATGGAGCCGTCAGGAAGGCGTGGGGGATTTTTGAGGTCGAGGGTGGTGACTTGGAACATTTCGCCTGCACCCTCGCAGTCGGAGGCTGTAATGAGGGGGGTGTGGAAATAGAAGAAGCCGCGCTCGTGGAAGAAGGTGTGGATGGCGTAGGCCATGTGGTGGCGCATACGCAGTACGGCACCGAAGGTGTTGGTGCGTGGGCGCAGATGTCCTATTTCGCGAAGGAACTCCATGGAGTGGCCCTTTTTCTGTAGTGGGTAGGTATTGGGGTCAGCCTCACCATAGAGGAGGATGTTTTGAGCTTGGATTTCTACGCTCTGTCCTGCACCTTGGGAGGCGACAAGAATGCCGTCGGCACTGATGCATGCTCCGGTGGTGATGTGGCGCATGAGCTCGTCGTCGAAGTTGGCAAGGTCAACGACGATTTGTATGTTCTTGATGGTGGACCCGTCGTTGAGGGCAATGAATGCTACATTCTTGTTGCCACGTTTGGTGCGAACCCATCCTCTGACGTTGACGGGGGTATTGATGAGCGGTTGTGCGCTATCGGAGAATAGTTGCTTGATTTCGATGCGTTTCATTTTGTAGTGATGATTATGAACTATGATTAACGAGTGTTATTATTTTTATTTTTTGACTTTGGTGAGCTCGGCAAGTTCTACGTCGGAAGCAAATTTGACGAGGCGTTCCTCTTGGTCGCGGCGGCAGACAAGGAGTGTGTTTTCGTCGCCTGCGATGATGCAGTTGTCCAGGCCTTGAAGAATGACAGTACGGTTGGAGGGGAGATGAACAATGGAGTTGTGTACATCGTATGCAAATACATTGCCTGAGATGAGTGCATTGCCGTCGCTGTCGTGGTGGCAGGTGGTGTAGAGTGAGTCCCACGACTCAACGTCGGACCATCCGAATGAGGCTTCGAGAACATAGACGTTGTCGGCATGTTCCATGATGCCGAAGTCGACAGAGATGGCCTCACACACTGAGTAGATGCGGTCTAGTTCAATGGCGGGGGTGTCGCTTTTGAGGGTGAAGAATGGTTTGGCGATGTTGGGAAGGTGTGTGCGATAGGCACGGCGCAGGGTGGAGAGTTTCCATATGAAGATGCCAGCATTCCAAAAGAATTCGCCGGTGGCAATGAACTGGCGAGCCATCTCGTAGGGGGGCTTTTCGGTGAAGGTGATTATCTTGTGGAGATTGGAGGATTTGGGGGAGACGAGGTCTTCGGCAAATTGTATGTAGCCGTATTTTGTGTTGGGGTTAGTGGGGCGCACGCCGATGGTGACGATGTAGTCGTTGTTTTCGGTGATGGCAAGGGCCTGGTTGATGTCCTGTTCGAATTTTTCCTGCCCAAAGATTGCATGGTCGGAAGGCGTGACAATGATGTTGGCCTTGGGGTTGAGGTGGTAGATGACGGAAGCAGCGTAGGCGATGCAGGGGGCAGTGTTGCGTCGGGTGGGTTCGCTCAGCACTTGGTAAGGGGCAAGCCCCTTGATTTGTTGTCGTACGCGGTCGGCATATAGTTCGCCGGTGACGATGATGATATTCTCGCGGGGACAGATGTTTTCAAACCGCTGGAAGGTGGTTTGCAGCATAGACTGGCCATTGCCCATGATGTCGATGAACTGCTTGGGATTGTTGGCCTTGCATATTGGCCAAAAGCGGCTTCCAAAGCCACCTGCCATGATGATACAATAGGTGTTGTGGTTCAAATGATTCAAAAATTAACTCGTTATTTCTATTAGCGCTATCTCGTTATTATTATACACTTACTTCGCCTTTGATATGGGGGTGGGGGTCGTAGCCTTCAAGTTGGAAGTCGTCGTAGTCGAAGCTAAAGATGTTGTGTTTGTCGGGGTTGATATGCATGGTGGGTAGTGGACGGGGCTGGCGGGTGAGCTGTAGGCGACATTGGTCGATGTGGTTGTTGTAGATGTGAGCATCGCCGAGGGTGTGGATGAAGTCGCCATAGCGTAGGTTGCAGGACTGAGCCACCATCATGGTGAAGAGAGCGTAGGAGGCTATGTTGAAAGGCACACCGAGAAATATGTCGGCTGAACGTTGGTAGAGCTGGCAGCTGAGGCGGCCATTGGCGACATAGAATTGGAAGAGGATATGGCAAGGTGGGAGGTGCATTTGCGGCAGATCGCCCACATTCCATGCTGACACAAGGAGGCGGCGCGAGTCGGGGTTGTGCTTGATGTCGTGTATGAGGGTGGCAATCTGATCTACGTGTGTGCCGTCGGCGCAGCCCCATGAGCGCCACTGGTGGCCGTAGATGGGTCCCAGTTCTCCATCGGGGCCAGCCCACTCGTCCCAGATGCTGACCTTGTGGTCGTGGAGATACTGCACATTGGTGTCGCCACGTAGGAACCACAGTAGCTCGTATATGATGGAGCGCAGGTGCAGCTTCTTGGTGGTGAGTAGTGGGAAGCCGTCGTCGAGATGGAAGCGCATCTGATAGCCGAATGTGCTGAGGGTGCCGGTGCCTGTGCGGTCGTGCTTGGGGACACCGGTGGTGAGGACATGCTGCAGTAGGTCGAGATATTGTTTCATTTAGTGCTAATCTGTGAATGCATGAATGTGTAGATGTGTGTGTTGGAGTGGAGTATTAGTGCCTCTACAACATTAGGCATTCAGATGTTTCTCAACAGGCATAACGAGTGTTGTGCATTATTATTGTGTTAAAGGCAAATTATTCGAACAATAGGACCCCGCTTATGCACCAGTGACTAAAACTGCCCGCTTGTGGCTCACCTTGGGGTATGGCAATGGTCATGGTGTGAAGTCCGGGTGTAAGGTTGGAGAGGTCGAAGTAGACGGGCTGAGTAGCAGTGCCGGGACACCAGCCGCTGCGGGAAAAGTCGCTGCTGGACATGCCATTCCAGAAGTTGCCGCTGACGGGATTCCACTCGCGGTAGCGACCGCAGTCACCTCGCCAAGGGGTGTAGGTGATGGCTGGCTTTCCGTCGATGAGGATGGTGTGGGTCTTGGGGTTGAATTCGTCGCCGCCGTCCCATCCGCCGTGGCCGGTGGCGATATAGCGCAGGCGGGCATTCTTGGCGTATAAGGGGATAGAAATCTGTATGGTGAGGCTGTCGGTGGCAAATAGTTTGCCATAGTTCTGCCCAGCCATTTCGAGTACGTTGCAGGTGTTGAACAATGGTAGGGCGTAGTTGTGAGCCGCCTTGTCGTTCTCAGGCATATTACGATCACCGGGATAGGACTTGATGTCCATTGTGACACGATGTCCACCGCGGTCGTAGTTACCAATCCACACACCAATCCACACATCGCCTTGGAGGTGTGCTGCGAGGTCGGTGACCTCTTGTTTGTAGTAGTTTTCGTCGTTCCACTCCAGTCCGTCAAGTTGCACGCGATTGTTGAAATGGCCGATGCCGAACGAGGTGAAGAAACGCATCAGCTCGATAGGCGGACGGTAGAAACTGTGGCCTTTGACGGGCATGATACCCTGGTAGCGCTCGCCGTCCTTGCCGACGAAGGTGGGCAGGGAGTCGGGGTGATGGTTGATGCCGTCGAAGAAGGAGGTGATGTTGCGAAATTCTTGTTGTGGCAAGATGAAGAGTGAGCCGGTACGGTCGTAAGCGTCGCCGTTGCTCACTTGGTGAAGTTCCACAAAGGTTTGATAGTGGCTTGGTAGTTTAGGCAGTTTGATGCGTTTGAGGGCGAGGGTGCCACCGGCGAAGTGGAGCACGCTGTCGTAGGGCATGTCGTACATGTCGCCGTCGACATGGTTGTTTTCCATGCCCCAGCAGAGTTGCACGCTGTCGAACACGCGTGTGGTGATGACCATTTTTTGCCGTTTGATAGAGCTTAGCTCACGGGAGGTGACCCGGGGATAGCGGTCGCTGAGGTAGAATTTGGAGCTGTGCACTTGGTCGGTCTTGACCAGCTGCAGTTGGCACTGCCCATTGCGCCAGAAGCTGACCAGCAGTCCGGGGAATCGGCCATAGTAAGGCACGGGTGAGAGGTCGCGCGACTCCTTGCCCCACATCTTGGGACCGCCATGCCAGATGGTCGTAAAGGGCTGTACGTAGAACTCAAGCTTGTTGCTGTTGATAGAGCAGGTGAAACGGGTGAGGCCGTTCACTTGGTCGGTGTCGAACTTGATGTCCTTGCGCGAGAAGGGGGAATCGGTACGATAATGCTCCCTATTGTCACCATCGAATATAGTGGTGAGATAGGTGATAGTGTCGGTGTGCTCGTTGACAAAGATGTCTTCAACCGAGTAGCCTTTGATAAAGGGACCTTTGGCAGTCGCCGCAGGGCGGTATTCACCAGGCAGGTGGTTGCCCTCGGTAATGAGGTAGGTGCTGCCTCCGCAGATTTCTATCTGGGTGTAATGGGTGTCGATATGCTCGCCGTAGTCGTAGGAAGCATAGACGAAGTGGTTGGCATTTTTCGCCACCTTGAATGGCTGGGTTTGTGCGCTGAGCGTTAAGGTGGCGATTGTCAGTAGTAGTAGGGTAAGTGTATTTTTCATGGGATGAGTGGGATTAGTCGATAGTGGGGTTGTCGTCGGTTTGTTCGTCGGGGAGGTCGATGACCTTGAAGCGCGACTGACGCTGGTGCCAACGGTCGAGGGCTAGTTGACGGAGGTCGGCCACATCGTCACGCTCGTCCATGATTTCCAGTCCCACAATAGTTTCGATGATGTCCTCGAGGGTGATGATGCCTTGAAAACTGCCATACTCGTCGATGACGCAGGCGATATGCCTTTTGTTGCGCAACATGGAGTCCCATATTTCTGACACGGGCATTTCTTCTTTGTACATGACGATGTCGCGTTTAATCTCGCCAAGGGTCATGTTGAACTTGTCTTCGGTGAGCAGTTCCAACGCCTCGCTGCGGAGTACATATCCTGTGATATACTCGTCGCTATCGCTGTAGACGGGTATGCGGGAGAAATGGCTGTAGGTCTTGTCGCGATAAAACTCTTTAAGCGTCATCTGCTCTGGGGCGATGGCTGCGACGGTGGTGGGGGTCATCACATCTTCGGCCTTAACATCGTCGAGCTTGATGACGTTTTGTATTATCTTGTTTTCGTCTTCGTCGATGACTTCTTCGTCCTCAGCCATGTCGGCCATAGCTGCCACTTCTTCGCGGCTGACGGCGGCCTCTTCGTCATCGTCGTCGGCAATTGTCTTAGACAGTTTCTCCACAACCCACACTATGGGGAAGAGTATGACGATGATAATCCTAAGGGTGCGGGTGGTGAAGCCCATCAGTTTCTTCCAGTAGCGTGTGCCGATGGTCTTAGGGATTATTTCTGAGAAGATTAATATCAGAATGGTGGTGATGGCAGAGACCAGACCGAACCATTGGTTGCCGAACACTTCGGTAGCTTGTGCACCTACTCCGGCGGCACCAATGGTGTTGGCAATGGTGTTGAGCGACAGAATGGCTGCTATTGGGCGGGCATTGTCGGTCTTGTAGCGTTTGAAACGGGTGGCGAGTTTGTATCCTTCATCTTCACGCATGTTAACGTACGAAAGAGGGGTCGACATCAACGTTGCCTCCAGTATCGAGCACATGAATGATATGGTCATCGCACCAAGAAGGAAAATAAGCAGAAGGGTCATTGGAATGTGTTAATTCGTTATTTTTTATTGGTTCTTCTCCATCAGGGAGATACTTCTTTTTTTATTATTTTACATCTATTTCGTCGATCATCAGCCAGGCGGGTTGGCCTGCACCCACATGCCATTCGGGCAGTGTGTTCGGGCAGTGGATGCGAAGGCGGATGTAGCGTACTTTGCTTGCCTCGGCCGGATGGAAGAGTCCTTGGCGTGGGGCGAAATGGCGGCGCATGGCCAGTCGGCCACTTGCGTTACGACTGCGGTCAAATGGGCGTGTGCTGCGTAGAGGCTGCCATGGGGTGTAGGAGCGTCCGTTGCGCGACCATTGGACCTCTACGCTGTCGGGTCCTAACACCCAGTCGTTTACACTATGGCAGAAACCTATTGTCACTTGCTCTAATGTGGCGGCTTCGGCCAACTCGATGGTCAAGTCCACGCTGTCGCGTCCGCTAAAGCCGGTCCATCCTTCGCTATAGTTGCCCGTAATGCCTAGATGACCGTCGTGAAGCACTTGGGGATACTCGTTGCAATATTGGAAGCTGGGATGGTCGGAAGGTTGAGATACGTCCCCATAGGCGTGGACGCTAATATTCTTGACCAGGTTGAGCCTTTTGTCGGGCATGGGTTGCCGCAATGCCTGTGGCTCCTCGAAGTAATAGCCGCAGTAGTGCCACAGGTTGATGCTGTCGCTTTGTTCCGATGGCACCACCATCAGACTGAACCGTTGTATGCTGTCGCCATCAATCCTATACTTACGGTCCACCCCAGGTCCGCAGGTGGCAGTGCCCAGGCCTGCCTGACGGGCATCGACATTAACGATGTAGTGGTCGGCCTTGAACAGCTGGTTGATGCGGTGGGCGGCAGTCATTACGCTGTCGTCGTATTGACGGATGCTGAAGTTGATGGGCTTGTCATTGGTGGTGCAGAAGCTGAGGCTCTTGTCGCCAATGGAGAAGCTGGTCCAATATGCGGTGCGGTTGCCACTCTCTTGTGGCACCACGTGAAGCTCACCGCACACCTCTTTGGGAGTGGCATTGTTATGTCCTGTCCAGCAGGCTTCGTTTCGGTCGGGGTAGGTCTCATAGTAATTGCCCCACCACTGCACCTGTTGGCAGCTGCTGTCGATGCCCAGCTGTATGCCCAGCTTCGGCAGGGTGCGATAGTTACCACGGGGGTGTAGTGCGTAGCTGAGTTGCATACGACCCGTTGCATCCACCTCTACAATCTCGCGCATGGTCATGGTGCGACCTTCGGGGCTGGTGAGCTCCAACAGCAGTTCTACTTCAGCCATGCGGTCGGGCTCGCCAATATAGTGTGTAGCACAGCTGATAGGTGAGGCTGTGAGGCCTCCAAGCCCTTCCCACGCCCGAGCCCCGTAGGGATCGACGAGGTCGTTGAGCGTTGGTGGGCGCCAGAAGTTCCATCGTATAGGACGTTGCAATAATTCTACACCGTGGTAGGAGTATTGGGTAATATAGCCCGTGTTGGCATCAATTGTGAGAGTAAACAGCGATGGTGAGGAAACAATAGTAACCGTGTTGCTCGACTTGTCGTGATGGCAGCGGAACAACTTTGGCAAGACTGAGGGTAGCGGGATGCTGTCGGTAGGCACGTCGATGTCGGTCATCTCAAACTCGTCGAGGCTGTTTTCAAGCAGTGTCCAAGTGGTGCCATAATCGTAGGGATCATCTACCTCGTAGCTGTCGCCCACAAAGTTGAAACGCACAAAGAAGCGTTCTCCTCCGAGTGGATGAAGCTCGGGAATGCGTAGCTGCAGACGGCAGCTCTCGCCAGCTGGCAGGTGGGGGTGGAGGGTGTCGCTATAGATATTGTCGCGCAGAGTGGAATATATCTTGTATTGGCAGATGAACTCGTAGGCATCGCGGAAGTTGAAGTCGTTATGCAACACATAGTATTGTCCGCCACGGGGGTCGTTATGTTGTGTGATATTAAGGTTTTGGTACACTTGCTGTACCTCATTGGCATGTGCATGGGGGCGTCGGTCGCTCGACACGATGCCGTTAGCGCAAAAGGCGTCGTCGTCTTGCACATTGGGCAGGCTGCCTAGGTCGCCACCCACAGCATACCATGCCGAGTCCTTCTCATAGTCAAAGGTGAATTGTATCTTCCGACCGTTCATGGCGAAGCTCTGGTCCACCCAGTCCCAGATAAAGCCTCCTTGGAGTTGGGGATACTTGGAGATGGTGTCCCAGTAGTTTTTCATCCCGCCTAGGCTGTTGCCCATGGCGTGGCAGTATTCCACCATGATGAAGGGGCGATGGCGGTTGTCCTGCATCGGCTCCTCGCGGTCGTAGTCGGTGGGGGCTTTCTCGGTGCGTTCAAAGTGGTTGTATACCTTCCGCCATTCGCTGCAGTAGTCGCTCAGGTAGTCCACGCTGGGGTACATGACACCAACAATGTCGGTGTTAGCATCCAGCACAGCCCTTTCGTAACTCACTGGGCGGCTGCTGTCCTGAGCCTTCAGGAAGCGATAGGCTCGCTCCATCACGATGCCGTTGCCGCACTCGTTGCCTAACGACCAGACAATGACGCACGGATAGTTGCGGTCGCGGCGGTACATGTTGTTGACCCTATATCTGACTGGGTCGGCCCATTCTTCTTTCTTGGCTAGGCTGTTTTTGCCATATCCCTGGGCGTGCGACTCCACGTTTGCCTCGTCCCACACATAAAGGCCGTAGCGGTCGCAAAGCTCATACCAATATTCGTCGTCGGGGTAGTGGCTGGTGCGCACGGCATTTATATTCAAATGCTTCATAAGCATGATGTCGAATTCCATCTCTTTGCGTGACACGTAGTGGCCATTTGTCGCACTATGTTCGTGGCGGTTCACCCCTTTGATGGTGATGGGCACTCCGTTCACACACAGCTGTCGGGTGGTGAGCAGAGTGTCGTCGGCACGATATTGCACATTCTTGATGGCCACATTGCGGAATCCCACCTTGCAGCCTAGTGTCTCGACGGCAGAGGAGGACATGTTTTTCAGCCGTAGGATAAGTGTATAAAGATAGGGCGTTTCGGCCGTCCAGGGATGTATCTGAGGCACGGTTCCTTCGCTTTCTGCAAAGGTGGCAAAACACTCTTGAAAGCCCAAATCGCGCACCTGTCGCCACACTCGTTCACCTTGGGCGTCAAGCAGCTCGGCTTCTAGTTGCATGGGGTGTGTCAAAGGGGAGGAGAGCTCCACCTCAAGGCCAAGAAGGCCGTTGCCCCTACGCTCGTCGATATGGGCAGAGACCTTGTAGTCGGTGACATACACCTTGGGGGTGGAATAAATGCACACATCACGTGTGATGCCGCTCATACGCCACATGTCCTGGCATTCTAGATAGCTGCCGTTGCTAAAACGTATCACTTTTGCCGCCAAGCGGTTCTGCCCAGGGTGTATATACTTGGTAATGTCCCATTCGGCAGGGGTCTTCGAATCCTCGGAGTAGCCCACCTTGTGGCCGTTGATGTACAGATAGATGGCCGATTTCACCGCACCAAACTTGATAAACACATGCCTTCCTCGCCAGCTCTCGGGCACTAGGAAGTCCTGTACATAGCAGCCTGTGGGGTTGAATTCAGTGGGGGCGTAAGGGGGGGTGGACTCAAACTCGTTGTGCATGTTTGTATAGACCGGTATGCCGAAGGGCTTCCCCTCGCCGTTGAGCTGTAGCTCAATGTTGCCCGGCACATCAATATCGTCCCATTGTTCGGCGTTGAAACCTGCCTCGTAGAAACCTTTTGGACACGATTCGGGATTTTCCACCACCTTGATTTTCCATGTACCATTGAGGCTGCGGTAGTAAGGCGATGCCTGATACTTTAGGTCGGCAATATCCTCCTCGTCGGCATATGGGATGACATTCGCATGCGGAGCCGCCTTGTTGACGCTGTAGGTCCTCACATCGTTCCAATCGTCTTGAGCGTGGACGTTGCCTACAAGGCATAGCAATATGCAGAATAGCAATGATATAATTGTGTATTCGTCGTCTTTCATACAAACAAATAAATATGCAAAGATACATAAAAAAAGTGATATAGCATAAATCTGTGTTCTTTAATTGAGAATTGAGAAGTGGCAACTGCCCCGTTGTTTTGTAGTTCTTGCCTCTTACCTTCTTTCGTCCTTCCTTCGCTTCCGGAAGCGAAGGAAGGACGAAGGCACGACGAAGGCATGGCGTGTGATTGGAGTGGATGCTGTAGTCGCTCAGATATATAATTATACCGAAAAGAGTGAAAAATTAGGGTGTCACTTTTGAAATAAAAAGTGCCACAACGTTGTACAAATCGACAGAAAGCCCGCTTTCTTTGTCGAGCCAAAGCAACGTCACCAAGTAAAATGGGACATGATGACAATGACAATAGAGGTATATGCTCATCGAGCCTAGGAAACGTTGGTAGTGATATTGTGTGAGGATATTGTTTGTTAGATAATGTGTTGATTGTTAGTTGTCTATTTTAGTTTCGACTCTTTTAGCTGTTGGGATTGGGAAAAAATGTGTATTTTTGCATTTTAAAAAAACGTACAACAGATGGTAGGATTGGTGTTACGCACAACGGGCAGCTGGTACAAGGTGCTGCAGAAAGATTCTGGGATGCTGACAGATTGTCGGCTACGGGGCAACTATCGCATGCGTGGCAACAAGCAGACCAACCCCGTTGCGGTGGGCGATATGGTGGACTATGCCTTGCAGGAGGATGGCACAGGCGTTATCAGCGAAGTGCACGACCGCCGCAACTATATTGTGCGCAAGGCCACTAAGCTGAGCAAACAGACGCATGTGATAGCTTCGAATATCGACCGCCTGTGCGTGGTGGCGACTCTGGGGTTTCCGAGGACTTCGACGGGCTTTATCGACCGACTGCTGGTGACGGCGGAGGCTTACCATGTGCCGGCATGTGTGGTGGTGAACAAGGTGGACTTGTACGGCGAGCCAGAAGAGGGTCTGTGGGAGCTGCACAATGAGTTGAAAGCTATATATGAAGGAGCAGGCTATGAGGTGTTTGCCGTGAGTGCCCTTCAGGGCTATGGTCTAGAAGAACTGCGCCAGGCCATAGCAGGCCAGACGGTGCTGTTCACGGGCCATTCGGGCGTAGGTAAGTCGGCGTTGCTGAACGCCCTGGTGCCTGGGTTGGACTTGCGTGTGGGCGAGGTGAGTGAGTGGAGCATGAAAGGCAGGCACACCACCACGTTTGCGGAGATTTTCCCTATCGAACTGGAGGGGGGCGGGACGACTTATCTGATTGATACACCGGGTATCAAGGAGTTTGGTATGGTGGACTTTAAGCCAGAGGAACTGTCGCATTTCTTCCCCGAGATGCGGCGGGTGCTGCACGACTGCCATTTTTCCAACTGCACCCACCGCCATGAGCCCCGCTGCGCTGTGCGTGACGCTGTGGACGCAGGCATTATCAGTGCCGAGCGCTACAATAACTATCTCGGCATCTTCGACCAAATAGAAAACGGCAACGAGAGCTGGTAGTGCTGACTATTCTTTGATGGTTCAAATAGTTGTGTTCAATCGGTATATTGAATATTACATTGTTTTCTTCTAGCTTGAACTTACTCATGTTTAAGATTCTTTTTAATCATTATCTCTTTGATTCCAATCTTGTGGCCAAGGATACTGATATTTCTTCCATAAAATCTCACAATATCTCTTTGCTATCTTCTTATCAGAAAAATCAATGCCACTAACTAAGGGCTTTGTATTGCCATTGCTAATATCCTTTTGCCTACGATAAACTATTGTTTCAGCATGTTTTATGTAATGCTTTTTCACTCCAATATAGAGTGGTCTTTTCTCTATCCAACTATCTTCTGCATACCCCCCATCTTCTGAACGCCATAGTATATCCAACATATATTCTAAAAAATCGTTCTCATTCTTTGCTTGATACGTACAAAAGTCGATTACCTTCTTCATCGCTTGCACCGGATACTTCTGAAATTCTTCTTCTTTCTTTGTCTCATAGTTGTTTTGGCTTAGATCAAGTCCGACAGAATTTAATATTTCCTTTTTTCTGTCGGCCTTACCAAAAAATAGTCCTCCCAGCGTTATGATTGCAATAATGAGTAAGAAACTAAACATGTTTATTCAATTTTTGATTATCAAACTTATATACTATATACCTATAATTGATGGATTACACTATATGCGAATAGTGGATTTGTTATGTAGAAAGGTAAGAAACAAGATACTGACATATCTTTGTTTCTCTATTAATATCGACATCTTCCATTATATGAAAGAAACGCTTAATTTTCACTTCCATTGGCATTATGTGAATCTTTTTCTGCCCTCAAGTCTCCAAAGGGCGTTTTGTTACACAAAAAAGAAAGGCATGAGACTTATGTGCTCATGTCCGTTTTCATTGAGGTATCGCCAAACACCTTTGTAGGAACGGGATTAATGGAACATATCTCACGCCTGAACTTATGCCGAGGCGTGAGCCTATAGCATACTCATCAAGCGAAAGCATAATTGCTCCGTCCTCCTACATCAATTATGGCGAATTTCAATGAAAGGACATCTATTGCAATGCTTTTCTTGCATACAGCTTACTTTGCTCTCGTAAGCGGTTGCAAAGGTACAAAGATTATTTTGATTTTGAGTTTTTTTTCTTTAGTTTAACTTGCAACAAATGGATTATCAATGAATAAAAAATAAAACTAGTGCCTGAGTTGATATTTCCACGATGTAATCGTGATGTTTTTCACATACAAGGCAATACAAAAAAAACAGCTTTTGCAAGCTGTCCATTTGTACTCCGACCGGGAATC
>JAFRRK010000102.1 GCA_017428115.1 Bacteroidales bacterium
CCTGTCGCCAAGGTGCTGAACGACACCTTCGGTATCAAACGCGGTTTGATGAACACCATCCACAGCTATACCAACGACCAGAAGATTCTTGACCAGCCGCACAGCGACCTGCGTCGTGCCCGTGCCGCCGCCGTTTCAATCATCCCCACTTCGAGCGGCGCCGCCAAGGCCGTGGGTCTGGTTATCCCCGAGATGAAAGGCAAACTGGACGGTTTCGCCATGCGCGTACCCACTCCCGACGGTTCTGTTGTGGACCTCACTGCTGAGCTGAACCGCAACGTCACCAAGGAAGAGATCAACGCTGCCATCAAGGCTGCCGCCGAAGGCCCCATGAAGGGTATTCTGCAGTATACCGAGGACCCCGTGGTCAGCGTCGACATTATCGACAACACCCACAGTTCCATCTTCGACAGCCTGCTGACCCAGGTGATGGATGGCAACTTCGTGAAGGTTGTCAGCTGGTACGACAACGAGAAGGGTTACAGCACCCGTGTCGGCGACCTCGCCGCCAAGCTGGCCACCCTGCTCTAACAATGAGAGAGCGTTACCATAGGTAATGCAAAAAGAGAGTTGAGAGCGACACCATCACTTTCAACTCTCTTCGTATTTTAAACACAAGTGTAGCACACCGCTAACTAAAAACAGGTAACTAATCATGCTTCTAAAAGACAAAGTAGCCATTATCACCGGCGCCACCCGCGGCATAGGTCGCGCCATTGCCCTCCGCTTTGCCGAGGAGGGATGTAACATCTCCTTCTGCGGACGCAGCCGCAACGCACAGATGGAACCGGTTGAAAAAGAGCTTGAAGCCCTCGGGGTGAAAGCCAAAGGGTATGCCGTTGATGTGGCAAACAAACAAAGCACTCAGCAGTTTGTGGCCGACACACTGCAGGATTTCGGCCATATCGACATCCTTATCAACAACGCCGGTATCACCGACGACGCCGCCATCAAACGCATGACCGAGGCGCAGTGGGACAACGTCATCAACAACGACTTGAAGTCGGTATTCCTGATGACTCAGGCCGTACAGCCCTCCATGTGGAAACAGGGGTTTGGCAGTATTGTCAACATCAGTTCCGTGGTAGGAATCGGAGGCAACGCCGGACAAGCCAACTATGCAGCTGCCAAAGCCGGCATCATCGGTTTCACCAAGAGTGCAGTGAAGGAACTGGGCGCGCGCAACATCCGTATGAATGTCGTTGCCCCCGGATTCATCGTCACTGAGATGACCGGCGAGATACCCGAGCAAATGAAGACCTACTGGCAGACACGTATCCCGCTACGCCGTCCGGGGACACCCCAAGAGGTGGCCAATGCATGCCTGTACTACGCATCAGAACTAGGCAGCTACAACACCGGCGACGTGATGCACCTTTGCGGAGGAATGGAAGACGCATAACTCATATACTATGACAAACACCAATCCCCGTACACGACACAGAATGTTCTTCATGCTCTGTGTGATAAGTTTATTCACGATGGTGACGGTTTCGTGCAATGCCCCGTCCGGCTCTCCTTCGAACCAGGCGTACGTCACCTTTGTCGACGACTATCAGCGTACAGTGGAGGTACCCACCAGCCCGAAACGGGTGGTGAGCACCTCTCCCGCTGTCACCGAGATTATTTTTGCACTGCATGCCGACTCGCTGCTTATCGGGCGGACGGACTTCTGCTCCTACCCTCCCGAGGCAAAAAAGATCCCCTCCATCGGCGGCATAAGCAATCTGAATGTGGAGAAAATAGCCTCCCTCAATCCCGACCTGGTCATCAGTGGCTCGATGATACCGCAAAAGTGCCACCAGCAGCTGGAGAAGATGGGCATCCCCATCGCCTGCGTAATTGAGAAGCAGAAATACGAAGGGTTGTATGAAAACATTGCCAAGATTGGGCAATTAGTAGGATGCACCCAACAGGCAGACAGCCTCATCGCCCACATGCGCTCTATGATGGGTACGCTTGGGGAGTGCCTTCCCACTAACGAAACCCCTCGTCCTAGCATTTATTATGTAGTCGGATTCGGTCCCTCGGGCAACTTCACCGCAGGGGGCAACTCTTTTATCAACGATATTATCGAGATGGCTGGAGGGCACAATGTGGCCGCCGACATCACCGGTTGGAGCTATAGCCTCGAGGCGTTGATGCAGGCTGATCCTGAATACATCATGATTCGCCGCGAGGACTCAGCCACGTTCTGCCGGACTAAGCCCTACAACCAACTCACCGCCGTGAAAACGGGTAAGGTGATAGCAATAGAGAGCGGGACTATCGACCTGCAGGTGCCGCGCAATCTGCAGGCAATTCTCTATATCAGAGAGAAGTTGAACAGATAGTGAAGGTCATCAATGACCCACACGGATGAATCGGATGGCACGGTCCAACTGATTATCGGTGCCATCGTCTAGCCTATTGAGATTGAAACGAATCTCAATATCTGGTTGGACACCTACACCCTCCACATCGCCATAAGTGTTGTCGACCATGTGGAATGTGCTGGTGTAGACATAGTAAGAGAAGTTATCGCGATACGGGTCGGGACCATTTTCAAAGTACTCGTAATCGCCAAAGCAACCAGAGTAGAACAGGTCGTGGTAGATGTTGGTGGAGCCACCGGAATAAAGACCACCGATAGCACCATATGTCCTCTCACCGATAAATGTTCCGTTGGGGAGTGCCTTGATAAGCATCGTTGCCAGCTCGGCACAGCTGACGGATGTGACATCAGCCAGCACCACAATGGGCTTCTGCTTATTAAGATGCAGTGCGGGGCAGTTTACCACACTCTCCGACCAAGCACTGTAGTCCAGTCGGCCATAGCCCTCCTTAACACGTGTGTAGCCTACGAGTGTGGGCGACTGGGAGAGTGAGCCAATAAGCGGTTCCAGATCTTCCACACTGCCGCCACCGTTACCACGCACATCGATGATGATGCCCACCACCGAATCATTGTTGGCATAGCCTGCCTCGGTAGTGATGCCTTCATTATAGAGCGGGCCATAGAAGGCTCTGGCTGGAGCCTGTGCCTTCTGCGAGTCGGGAGAGTTGGGATACCACTGATACTTCTGATGCATCTGCACCATGAAGAAGTTGGTGAAACGGAAATAGGCAATCAACTCGCCATCGTTGGCACCGGGAATCAGGCAGAAATATGAGCCCGGGTTGCCATAATCATTATCGGGGCTGTATTCCACCAGCGTTCCCGGTATTGCCTTTTTGCGCAAAGCCTTTAGCTGCAAACGGAGGGCTTCGGAATTGGACACGCTATGATAGTAATCGTTTGTCCCAGGCGACACAAAAGCCTCACATTGCCCATGAGGTATGCCTTTGGCAGCATAAAAGCGACCGGTGAGGTGGTGGTCCAGCAGTCCTGCGAAGAGGCCGGTATAGGCTTCCATGTACTCAATTTGCGTGACGGGCTTGTTGGCCGGACGTGCATCGAAGGCGGCAAAAATAGGGCGGAACTCCTCGTAGCGGGCATCCCAGTCGACGGTGTCACGGTCCCAGAACACATAGCCCTGGTCCATGCCCGACCAGATAGCCTCAAACTGCGAAAGATAGTTCTTACAGATAAGGTTGTTGGGGTTGCCTCGGTTTTCCAGAGGTTCCTTGCGGCACGACACGTTGCTCAATGTGACCAACAACAGCAGGCCATAAAAAAAAGCGTCTTTTCTCATATAGAATGTTCTATTAATTCTTTTTATTTACTCCCTCACCAAATGGCGAGGGGGCAAAACGTTTATTCCTAATTGATGATATTCTATTGAACTATAGCCAGTAACTCAAGCCTGCCTGAAAGGCGACAGCAGTATTGTAGCGGGGATTGAGGTTGGTCATATAAGGCTTCTGGATATCGGTGATGCTGTAGTACCATCTTATTTCAGCACCCACCTCTATCTTGCCAAGAATCATGCCGCTGAGACCGGCGCCCCAAGTGAACCCCTTCTCAATCCTGTTATCGCGCTTGTCGTTAAACACGTAATCCTCGTCAAAGGAGTAATTTCTTTCGTTAGAGAATGAATAGGTCACCCCTTTCCTATGCCCTCTCAGCCAATAGCCGCCGAAAACACCACCAAAAGCATGCAGTCTGACCGTCTTACCCACACTCAGTTTCAATTCGAGAGGGACATTGATATAGTCATTGGTCGATGTGGTGTTGAGCGAGTAGCGCAGATAGTAATACTCAAACACATGGTCCATGTGGTAATTCTTCTGTATCAGAACTGCGCCGGTGTTGATAGAGAGCCACTTAAGGGGTGCATACCCCAGTCGGAGCCCAAACACCGTACCCGTTCTGAACTTGTCGAACTTCATATCCGACATATACACCATATCCACACTATGGTAGTTGCGGTCCATACCTGCGGTGATGCCGAAGCTGAAATGGCGAGTACGCGGCTCGGCCTGAACATCCTCCTGCGCGGAGAGCACAACAGGCACAGCAGCCAGCCACACCAGCAACAGGCATCGGGCGATGGGAATGGTTAGACGATTGATCATTCTCATAAAACAATTGTTATGTTACAATATTTGCAGAATTATTTTCCGTTACGAAGATATTCCAGTGCACGTTCCAACTGCTTGTCGGTACCAGCTTTCAACTCTTGTTCATTGTAAGGAACCAAGATGTCGGGATTAACGCCCTTGCCTTCGAAACTCTCATAGTTGCGGTCGACAAACTCGAATGTGCTAGTGTAGACATAATAGGCGAAATTATCATTCGAATAAGTGCCACGATCTTCGAGAAAGCGATTATACAGATTTGTATCACCGAAGCAACCGTTGTAAAATACATCGTGGAGAATCGTGTTAGACCAGAGTGGGCCTGTAGCACCATACGTGCGATCTCCCACCACTTTGCCATTGGGCATACACTTGGTGAACACTGCAGTAACTTCAGAACAGCTAATAGAATTGGCGTCGACAAGCAATACGACATCCTTCTCCTTATTTATAGGTCTTTTGTGGGCAGCAATTTTCAATGGAAGCCATGCACTGTAATCCAATCTTCCAATGCCCTCTTTCACACGAGTATAACCTATATGCAAATCCTTATGCAGCAAAGAGCCAATATACGTATCGATATTGCCGAAGCTTCCACCGCCATTGCCTCTCACATCGATGATAATGCCCTTTACATCATCGCGGTTGATGAGGGCACGGTCACCCACGTTGCCTAAAGTATCGGGGTCAAAGAAGGCATATAACGGAGCCAACTCTGCCCTCGACTGATTTTTTATGTTGAATCCAAAACCTGAGAAACGGAAATAGGCTATCTTCTCGCCTGAAACCTTGCCGGGCAACAGGCAGCTCCACGACTGAGGTGCTTTGCTTCCCTGAACGGTGTTCTCTGTCAGGTCGCTGATTCCGGGCATGCGCTTGAGAATGGAAATCTCCTGAGCAATGTCGGTCGTATAGCGAGCTTGGTGACCCGCATTGACGATTACAGCACTCTTCAGATTCGGATTCCACAGAACGCCAACGAAATGATGGTCGACAAGACCTTTGAACACCTTTAACCAAGCCGCCTTATACTCTTCGGCAGTGACAGGATTGGCAGTGCCACGGGCATCAAAATCCTGGAAAATGGGCAGACAGAGGTCATAGCGTTTATCCCAGTTGACGGTATCTCTTTCCCAGAAAACATACGACTGATCCACGCCTTCCCATACAGCCTGGAACTGTTGGGTATAGGTCTTGCAAGGAATATTATTGGGGTCATGAAGGACCGGAGCCTCTTTGCGGCATGACACCATCATCAGCGTCAACATGGCGGCAAGTGCCATGATATCAAAGATATATTTTCTTGTTCTCATAGTTTATCAAAATGGAAGATTAATAATTAGTTTTGTTCTTCATCCTAAAAAGAATAGCTTAAACTCAGCTGTACGGCAAAGGTTGTATTATATCGCGGACTGAGATTGCGCATATACTTCTTCTGTATGTCGGTAAGGCCGTAGAAGTAGCATCCCTCGAGCCCTAGCGACCAAGCCTGTGCCTTGCCAAGGGCAAGCGATATACCTGCCGAGGCGGCTAAACCTCCGTCGAAACGGTTGTCGCGGGTGCTGTTGAATTTGACATCCTCGTCAAATTCCCCTTTCTCGCCGATGAGAGGTATACCAACGCCTGAGCGCGAACTCACCATCCAATAACCCATATAACATCCCAAGCCGAGGTGAACTTTAAACCTGTTGCCATAGGAGAATACAGCCATCACCGGCACATCTAAATAGCCGTTGTATGTATTGGTCTGAGCACCACCAACTACTTTTCCTTCTAAAACCACAGTATTGGTCATAGTATAGTTTTTCATCACTGTCATGACTCCTGCACGCACACCCAGCCAAGGCATAAAGTTGTATTGTACATGCAAGCCACTCGTCACGCCTATCAAACCTGTATAGGTCATGCCTTTCATGTAAACCATATTGGCGCTATGGTCGTTATAGTCAAAACCAAGCGACAGGCCTACATTCCAATGATAAAAACGAGGGGCAGCGTTGGTGTCCAACGCATCCTGTGCTTTTGCAACACAAAACAGCATCATGAAAGCAGTAACAAATAGTACTTTTTTCTTCATAAGTTATAAGTGTTTAAAATTGCACATTCGTGTTAACAAAAGGTGCCACGCCTAAGGCGTGGCACCAAGTGTGAGTCTTATTCAGCATCGCTGATGAAGGGATACTTGTAGTCGTAGGCGGGGTCGAAAGTCTCCTTAATGGCCTGAGGGCTGGTCCAGCGAATCAGGTTCAGGTACGAGCCGGCCTTGTCGTTGGTGCCGCTGGCACGGGCACCGCCAAAGGGCTGCTGACCCACCACGGCGCCTGTAGGCTTGTCGTTGTAATAGATGTTGCCTGCGGCATACTTCAGGATATTGGCACCGGTACGCAATGCCTTGCGGTCGGTGGCAAAGATGGCACCCGTCAGTGCATAGGGCGAAGTCTCGTTGCACAGACGCAGTGTCTCCTCGTACTTGGCATCCTCGTAGACATACACGGTGATGATGGGTCCGAAAATCTCCTCGCACATCGACTTGTATTTCGGGTCGAGGGCACGGATGACCGTGGGCTGGATAAACCATCCCTTGCTCTTGTCTCCGGTGCCGCCGAACACGATTTCGGCATCCTTGCTCTTCTTGGCATGCTCGATATAACGCATGCAGTTGTCGAACGAAGCCTCATCGATAACGGCGTTGACGAAAGCGCTGAAGTCGCGCACGTCGCCCACCTTGATTTCAGCAAGCATCTTGCCGACAAGTTTTTCGACCTTGGGCCACAGGCTCTTGGGGATATAGGCGCGCGAAGCGGCCGAGCACTTCTGACCCTGGAACTCGAAAGCTCCGCGCACAATGGCTGTGGCCACCTGCTCGGGATTGGCCGACTTGTGGACGAAGATGAAGTCCTTGCCGCCGGTCTCACCCACAATCTTGGGATAAGTGCGGTAGTTGGCGATATTGTCGCCGATTGATTTCCAGAAGCTGTTGAACGTGCCGGTGGAACCGGTGAAGTGGACACCGCAAAGGTTGGCGTCGGCAAAAGCCACCTTGCCGATCAGCGAACCGCTGCCGGGCAGGAAGTTCACAACGCCGTCGGGCAGGCCGGCCTCTTTATAGATTTTCATCAACAGGTAGTTGGACAGCATGGCGGTGGTGCTGGGTTTCCAGATGCACACATTGCCCATCAGCACAGGCGACAGGCAGAGGTTGCTGGCGATGGAGGTGAAGTTGAAGGGAGTGATGGCAAACACAAAACCTTCCATCGGACGGTAGGTCACATAATTCAGCGTACCCTTGTCGCTGCAGGGCTGGTCGCTGTATATCTGCGAAGCGTAATAGGCATTGTAGCGCAGAAAGTCCACCAACTCGCATGCCGAATCGATTTCGGCCTGCATGGTGGTCTTGCCCTGACCAAGCATGGTGGCAGCGTTGATAAGCCAACGGTACTTGCCACTGATGAGGGTGGCAATCTTCAGCATCACACTGGCACGCTCAATCCACGGGGTGTTGGCCCACTCCTCGTGAGCCTTCATGGCGGCGGCGATAGCGGCCTGAACCTCCTTTTCACCCACTTTGTAGTACTTGGCAAGCACATGCTTGTTGTCGGTGGGCATCACAATCTCGCCCATCTCGGCGGTTTTCACCTCCTTGCCTCCAATAATGGGGCAGATGGTGGTGGTCTTCTTGTAAAGCTCGTCAAGAGCCTTACGAATCTCTTTACGCTCGGGACTGCCGGGCTTGTAGCCGAGGACGGGTTCGTTCTCGGGTTTCGGGAATGTGAAAATGGTGTTGTTCATAAGAATTTATAATAGAATTTAACCTTTGAATACCATATTGAAACAATTTGCAAATATACGATTTTTTTTCAATATGCAAAAAAAAATGTATCTTTGCATCCTGAAAATAACAAAACAAAAACAATACTATACTATCATGAAAAGATTCAGTATCATTATGATGTGCATCGCTGCCATGGCCTTTGCCTCATGCAGCAGCATGGGTGGCACTTCCGTGGACAGCGCTGCCAAGACCCAAGGCCGCAACACGGCCAACGCCATTATCACACTCTATAACTCGTACAGAAACACCGGCACCGTCAGTCTAAGCAATCCGACGGACCTCACCGCCGCCCTCATGGTTGCCACCGGCTACACCAACATGCGTTCCAACAAGGAGAACGCCGACTACAAGAAAGCTTTTGCCGCTGGCATGGTCTCTGCCGGCTCCGGCCTCATCACCGCCGCCAATGTCGACTACATCATCAACACCATGAACAGCCTCACAGGACTGAATGTGAATGCCAGCACGGTGTCCAACAATGTAGGTACGGCCACAGCCATCATCCAGCTGCTCCAAGCCTTGGGTAGCACACCTGCCAATTAACATCATTCACCCTCCATCCTATTACTGGCGGGACAGGCAGCAGGTCTGTCCCGCCAGTTTTTTGCTCTACCGTATGGGTGACGGACATGCACCCTTTCCACCAAATGCCTTCAGTCAGTTGAACCCAAATCGGTCGTTAGGAAACCGAAAAATCCAGAGTAATTGCCGAGCCGTGCAATGCACGGGGATAAGCCCTGCGCCGTGAAGCGGCAACGATTTCCCCTCGCTACGGAGAGGGGCCGTTCAATTCTGCATCGTTATAGTATCGCTATAGCATCGTTACTCGACATGATAACGGATAACAAGCCGGGAAGCAGGCAACATCGAGCCTAGATTGAACGACCCAAGTGAGTCGTGGCGCGCCGACAGCTGAGACTTCCCGGCACTGCGGTGGTACAGGGAAGGCGCAGTGAGGGAGCAATGGCTGGGCAGGGAAAGAGTGTGGAGGGCGTTGCGGCGGGGTTGGAGTGTCCGTCGGACAAGTTCGAGAGTGCGGTTATCCCGATTGAAAAGTCGGCCGAATGACCGATTAGGGTTAAAGAAGCAATGACGAATGCGGGAATGACGACGTTACAGCAAACCAGGTTTGCGCACAGAAAGCAACAGCCAGCCGGGTTCGGGCAAGCATCGTGTATCCCCAGGCAGGGTTATCGTTCTAAAAGGGAATAGTATCCGACCGCGTCGGCCACGAGGAAGATGCTGCCCGTTACCAACACAAGGTCGTTGTCGGGTTCGGCAGCGGCACGTGCGGCACGGATGGCTTCGCCCACGGTGGGGAAGGCCAGTCCAGGCATGCCGATGTTCTTGGCTGCTTCGGCCAAGGTGTCCACTGGCAAGCCCCGAGGCACGGAGGGTTGGGTATAATAGTAGGTAGTCCGTTCGGAGGGCAGCATGTGGAGTATCTTGACATAATCCTTGTCGTTGACGCAGCCATAGACCAGATGCAACCTACGGTAGGGCAGTGAGGCGAGCTTGTGGAGCATGGCTTCAATACCGTCGGCATTGTGGGCGGTCTCGCAGATGGTGATGGGACGGCTGTCGAGCTGTTCCCAACTGCCATGGAGACCGGTGAAGGCCACCA
>JAFRRK010000103.1 GCA_017428115.1 Bacteroidales bacterium
GGAGCGTACAAACTACAATGTGCGGGTGCGGGGCAAGTGTTCGTGGGACACGGAGTTTGGCGAGTGGAGCGAGTGGCTGGACCTGTTTACGGGAGCGCATCGTAACGACCCGCCGCAGTCGGTGAGCAACCTGGAGCGTTTCACGCAGATGATGCCCAATCCGGCAAGGGGGATGGTGACGGTGCTGTCGAGCTACAGGCTGAGCCGTGTGGTGGTGTACGACCTGCAGGGCCATGCAGTGCTGGAGCAGGAGGACGACGGGCTGGCTACTACGATAGACGTGAGCGGACTGGCTAAGGGAGTGTACGTGGTGGCCATCCACACACATGCAGGCATCGCCACCAAGCGGCTGGCGGTGGAGGGAAATTGAGAGTTGAGAATTAAGAATTGAGAATTGAGAGTTGAAAAGGTTGGCTTTTTTTTGAGCCAACCTTTTTTGTCCTAGGTAGCCCAATAGGTGCGATGCGGCAAAAGGGGGTAACGGGACGATGGATTCCCCAAAGAGGTACAACTAATTGAGAGATGTTAAAAATGATTTTTTTGCAGTTTTAAAAAAAAGTGTATATTTGTAGCGTGGTATAGGGTTGTAGGTGGCTTGTAATCTATTGATTTATAATTATAGTTGATAATTATAAAAAATGCAAAAATGAAAAGAGTGTTGTTACAAACGGTGCTTTTCGCGTGTTTCTGCCTGCTGAGTGGCATGGCGTATGGGCAGACGGGCTATCTGTACCAGAACGATATCGAAGGATGGCAAGATAAAATCCGATATCACAGCAATGGTGGTAACTATGTCACCTGTTCGCAACCCTCATTATTGGCACGCCCGAATCATTTTGCCATAACCGATATTCATAACTATATGATTGACGCCCATGTTGCTGATGGGTATTTTGTGCAGGATTTCGAAATAATCGATGACTATGTGTTTTTCTGTGGCTATAATAGTTCAATGTCGGGTTTTATTGGCTGGTTTGACATTAATGATATCTTCTTTAGTTCGGGGGCTCTGGGACATGCAAATATTGACGAGACTTTAAGCTCATATGGTGTAGATTGGCTGGAGAATATTGAAGTGTTTCGCGACAAGTATGAAAGAATACATATTGCAGGGGTAGGTGCGCATATAGTGTCGGGTGTGCTGACCGGCTATAAGGCATTCGAGGCTGTCGGCTATACCCCGAATAGTATGCAATATAGAGTTGCAGACTTGAAAGGCAAGGATGCAATGCCAACATTGGCTGTGATGGATGACTTTGTAGTATATGCCACTGCTGAAAAAAAAATGTATACTGTAGGGATAGGGTTTACGTTAGAAACATTTCCACGAGACGACATGTTCGCTCTGTCGTCTCACCCTACATACTTTTTTCAAACCGTGGTTGCAGGTAGTTCGCTATACCCAACGAACTCAGACCCATGTTTATCAAGTTTAGGTATTACCCATAAGGAAGGAAACATGATAGCAATAGATAATTATCGATGTGATATTATTGGAACGAATTTTCCTGTGAATAACACATTTTTATTGGTCCTAAGAGAGTATGACTTGTCTCCATTGTTGATGAGCAACCCCATACAAATGATTTCTGAATGCAGGATTTATTTCCCTCTGGCTGTAAGTGAGATTAGAAAGTTGGCATATGGTCCGTTGACAAAGCGTTACGTCACGTTGTTTCGCAACGAGGTCTCACCGGGGGTAGATGAGGATTGTGTTATGACAATGGACTATTCTTCAGGAACCGTCCCAACAGTAGCACAGGCGACCTATCCGCAAGCCATGTCTAATGGGTCGCTCTACGATATGTGCCTTGACGGTGGCTCGAGATATACGGTGTGTGGCTTTGATATCTCGGCAAACAATTATTATTATTTTTGGCAGGACGATGTTCTGTCAAATGCGTATAGTTGTGCCAACTATATTAATTATAGCGTTGGTGAGAAGGACGTTTCTGTTCACAAAGAGGATTCATGCCTGTCGAATGTGGTCGGATGGATTGTCTTGAATTTTATACCAAACATGGATCCTGGGATTCATGAAGATAATAATATTTTGGATTGTCATTAAAATAAAGATAATTATGAAAAAGATAACGATGATAATGGCAGCGGTGTTGCTGCTGGTAGGGCAGCAGCGGGTATCCGCCCAGCGGCCGGTCGGGGACACAATTATCGGTGCTGACTCGACGTATATGTACTATATCTACGATTGGTGGCGTTGTGCCAACCATGTCTCTGAGTCACCTCAGTGGTATACGACTGGTGACGGAATTGTGTTTATGCTTGCAACTTGGCTTAATACTGAAATATGGGACTACTATACTGGGCCGCAACAAGCAAGGTTTATAAAGTATGACGCTGGCAACAATATTACGGGGGTGCAGATGGTGACTGACCGGCCAATTAAGGTCCTAGGCGTGGCAGCATGTGGGTATGCACAGCAGGTAAGGGACACAACATTAACACAATATCTTAGTTTGCTAGATGTACCAGGTGAAAATCGCCCATATATTTTCCCCAACACACGCGACACGACGTTGGCGGGACGGTTCACCGACTCGCTGTTATTGCTAAAACCTACTGACGACCAGCCCTCCATTATGGCGGGTGGGGCATGGCGACCCGAATGTGCCCACCGATATATGCCGTTGCCTATTCATGTACAATATTTAATGGTACAAGGTAATTCCTTACAATTAGGGCCCGTATGTGATTCTACGCCAATAGTGCCGTTGTATGAGGTGCTGTTTGACAAGCCGCAGGTGGTGACGGATTCCTTTATAGTGGCAGGCACCGCTAACAATAACGACGGCAGCATCGAACTACAACAGCTGCAGTTTAATGCTTCGTTTGAGTATATGTGGCTGTGGAACAAGCGTCCGACACGCTATTGGTCTGTGTTTTATCTCTATCACCCCGACCTAATAGGAACACAAGACTGGGGGTATACTCGAGGACAGAATGTGGTGTGGTATAAATATCGCCATTTGGATTGGATGAGACTATCGACAGACCAATTTGCTAACGTAGAGCCGACGATATATCTACACGACAACATTACACCCAACCAATACTCATATTTGCTTTGTTCCCCAGCCATCTTCCCCATCATCGACCCTGACTTTGACACGGTGCTGTGCGACATGGTGAGGGACGTGCGGATGGCTGACTCGACCGACACGACGCTGGCGCTGATGTGGAACGGTGGCAACAACGTGGAGTGGGAGGTGCAGTATATGGAGGTGAACGGCTGGGATGTGTGGACTACTACCACTACTGTGCCTATGGTGACGCTGACGGGGCTGAGGGAGCGTACGAACTATATGGTGCGTGTGCGCGGCAAGTGCGCTTGGGACACGGAGTATGGCGAGTGGAGCGGATGGCTGGACGTGTACACGGGTGCTCATCGCGACGACCCGCCGCAGTCGGTGAGCAACCTGGAGCGTTTCACGCAGATGATGCCCAATCCGGCAAGGGGGCTGGTGACGGTGCTGTCGAGCTACAGGCTGAGCCGTGTGGTGGTGTACGACTTGCAGGGCCATGCAGTGCTGGAGCAGGAGGACGACGGACTGGCGACCACCCTCGACGTGAGCTGTTTGGCGAAGGGAGTGTACGTGGTGGCCATCCACACGCCCGCGGGCATCGCCACCAAGCGGCTGGTGGTGGAGGGGAATTGAGAGTTGAGAATTGAGAGTTGAAAAGGTTGGCTTCTTTTAGAGTCAACCTTTTTTGTCCTAGGAGACCCAATGGGTGCGATGCGGCAAAA
>JAFRRK010000004.1 GCA_017428115.1 Bacteroidales bacterium
ATTCTTAATTCTTAATTCTTACCTCCTGCCTCCCTCCTTTGTGCCTTCCTGTTTTCTTCGTCTGTAGAAGCGAAGGCACGACGAAGGCAGGGCGGGCGATTGACGGGTGTGTTACCGCCTTACTACTATTATTATACCGAAAAAGGCAAAAAATAGGGTGCCACTTTCAAGAAATAAAAGTGCCACCCGCCATGGTTCCTCTACATATCGTTGAGTAGTAGTATGTTAGCTGTATGATAATTCCTAGTCCTACGATTATTAGTTGGAGAACAAACAACGACCAAACATATAACAGATGGATAACGGACTTAGGTATAGCGGGGCTATATGGCTTTTGGTCATCGGTCATTTTTAGGTGAATTGCAATGAAGCGCTTTCTTTTGTTTTTTTTGCTCTAATGTATGAAATGACTGATTTTTGCTCACTTCTCTCGATGTCGCGTCTCTCCGAGACGCTGATGGAGAGCATCTCCTGTCACCGCACTGCGCTTCGTTTGTATGGTGTTATTAATATTCAGCCTCTCCGAGGCTGTTGAGAAATCAGTCATATATTGCATAAGAGCCGTTTTTTTTTACTCCTTATTGGTAAGGCGAGCATGTGTCTTGCTTTTTTTTGTCTCTTTTTTTCGGTTCTGTTGTTGTGCTAATGGGCGGTGGCTGTATGCGCTATTGGCTGGCTGTGAGGTGTTGAGGTGGGAGGGGGGAGTTTTTTTTGTTGATGTGTGGTTTTTTTTGTGTATCTTTGCATTTTATTTGTAATAATAGGTATGACTATGAATGCTACTTTTGTTAAATGGGGTGCACTGTGGCGCGTTGTGGCCATTGATGCGCTGTTGCTGATGGTGGCATGCTTGGTGCCGACGTTGTCGCATCTGTTGGCATGGCCTCTTTATCAATTGAATCCTATGATGTTGGTGTTGCTGGCAGGGATGCTGCTGGTCGGCGACAGGCGCAATGCCTATTTGCTGGCTGTGTTGCTGCCGGTGGTGTCGATGCTGGCGGTGGGTATGCCCACGCCGTTGAAGGCGCTGTGTATGGTGGCGGAGTATGCCACGCTGGTGTTTGTCTGTGGTAGGCTGCAGGCATGGAACGGCAGTTGGTTGGGCAGAACGGGTGCGCTGCTAGTGGCTGTGTTGGCCGGTAAGGTGGTGTACTACATGCTGAAGGCTTTAGTGCTGGCTCCGGCGGTGCTGGTGGGTACATCGGTGTGGCTGCAGCTAGGTGTGGCTGTGGTAGCGGCTGTTGTGTATGGTGTGCTAAAGGCTAAAAACTAAAGAGGTATGCGTAAAGTACTGGTTCTGTTTTTTATGTTGGCCGCTGTTGTGGCCGTTGCTGCTGGGCAGGAGGTGCTTGACAGTAGTGCGGTGGGCAAGTGCGGTGGGCTTTTTTCGGTGAGTCCTACGATGAAGGTTCGTTTTGCGCCAGGCAATTTGCAGTATCAACCCAGCACGCATTTGTGCCGTTTTGCGGCGGCTCAGACTGAGGTGATTGGTTGGAAGCCTTTTTATGGCAACGAGCGCTATAAAGGATGGATAGACCTCTTCGGCTGGGGCACGGCGATGCAGCCCACTAATTATTCGACCGACCCTGCGCAGTATGCTTTTGCCGATTGGGGTTTCTATTGCGGCCTGCCTACTGATGGAGGCAGACTATGGCGCACGCTGACGATGGATGAGTGGACTTATCTGCTTGCCAAGCGTCCCCGCGCCCGCAGGCTCTACGCTTTGGCGTATGTGGACAAGGTGTTTGGGCTGGTGTTGCTGCCCGACGGGTGGCGCTGCCCCAAGGGGGTGTATTTGAAGCCGGGCCCCAAGGAGGATTATGTGAATTGGTATAACGCTGAGAAATGGGCCATTCTTGAGGCTTCAGGGGCTGTGTTCCTGCCATGCGAGACGAGGCGTGTGGGTACTGATGCGGTGGGCAATGCCTCGGTGTGTCACTACTGGACGGCAACGCCTAACGATAAGAAACCCACTGAGGCGCTCTGTCTGCTGGTGGACAGCTATGTGCCAAGGGCCAGCTCGTCGGCCAAGTATATAGGTATGTCGGTGAGGCTGGTGCAGGAGGTGTTATGAATATTGCGGTGGTATTGGCGGGGGGCACAGGCAGCCGTGTGGGCGGTCCGGTGCCAAAGCAGTTTTTGATGCTGGATGGCCGCACTGTGATAGAACGCAGCATCGACGCTTTTGACCAGGCTGAGGGTATTGATGAAGTGGCTGTGGTGGTTCATCCCGACTGGATGGAGCATTTGCGGCAGCTGGAGGGACGCAACCATTGGCATAGGGTGAAACGCCTTATTGAGGGTGGGACGGAACGCTATATGTCGACTCTCAACGCCATATCGTCCTATATCGACTACCCCGACGATACAAACTTGCTATTGCACGATGCGGCAAGGCCTTTTGTGTCGCTGGCGGTGATAGCGAGGGTGGTGGAGGCTCTGAAAGGGCATGAGGCTGTGGGTGTGGGTATTCCTTCGACTGATACGGTGTGGGAGGTGCGTCAGGATTTTGACCGCGAGCTTTCAAAATTTATTGTCCGCATTCCTGAGCGTAGCACAATGTGGCGTGCACAGACCCCACAGGCTTTCCGTCTGCCACTGATACGCGACGCCTACCAATGTGCTCTGCAAGACCCCCACTTTTGTGCTACGGACGACTGCGGGGTGGTGCGCCGCTATATGCCAGGTTGTAAGATACACCTTGTTGAGGGTGAAGAATGTAACCGCAAGATTACTTTTGCTGAGGACATGATGAAGTAGGGATATGGATTGAAGTTTCACTTTAATATGCTGCAATTCAGTTCAAACACTAATTTTTAAACTATACTCCTATGGTTGATAAAAATTATTGCTGCAATTCGTTTTTGATATACCGCTATATTGCTGATGAGGGTATGCGCTTCAGTGAGAATGTGTCGCCTTATTTCTTTAAGGCTCCTGCGAAGGAATATCCTATTGGCGGGCTGGAGGATACAGAGCGTGCCATAAAGGACTATATCGACGGCATCGTGAAGGGTGGCGGCAGGCTGGGGCTGGCTTTGTCGGGTGGCATAGACTCTGCAATCTTGGCTCGTTATGTGCCTAAGGATACGCCTACGTATACGTTCCACTGTGTGGCTCCGGGGACTTTGGACGAGACGGCTCAGGCTCGTCGTTATGCCGAGGCTTGCGGGTTGAAGAATTATGTGATTGACATTACGTGGGACGATGTGCTGGCTAATGCCGATGTGTTGATGCGCCATAAGGGTGCTCCTATCCATAGTATCGAGGCACAGATTTATGCGGCGGCGCGGCAGGCTCGTCTCGACGGCGTTACGCACTTGCTTTTTGGCGAAAATGCCGATATTGTGTTTGGCGGCATGGACGGATTGCTGTCGCAGGATTGGGATTTTGACTCTTTTGTGAAGCGCTATGCCTATCTCGACCCTACCAAGGTGCTGAAGGAGGGCAGATGGGTGTTGGAGCCGTTCGAACGATATAGGCAGGGGAATGCTATCGATTTTTACGGCTTCATACGCCACTATTTTTATTATGAGGCGAACAACTCGTACGATAATGCCTGCTCGACAGCCGGTGTGCAGTATTCCACCCCATTCAATTGTATGCGCCTCACTTTTACTCTCGACTACAACCGCATACGCAGTGGCGACACTAAATATATTTTGCGTCAGCTTTTTAACCGCCTCTATCCCGATATGGGGCAGCCCGTGAAGGTACCAATGCCTCGTGCTGTGGGTGAATGGTTGCGCGACTGGGAGGGGCCTGTGCGCCCCGAATTTCTGCCTCATTGTGCCGACGGGCTGAAGGGCGACCAGAGATGGATGATTTTTATTTTGGAACGTTTTTTGAATAGTTTGGATTTATGAGCATTTTTCCTCAGGTGGCTATTGCCACCGCCGACAGCTACAGCCCTCAGCAGGTGAATGCTGCCATGGACAGCATGATGGCTGCGTTGGGACTGGACCCCGCTAACCCTTTCAAGGATTTGGTGAAACCGGGTATGCGTGTGTTTATCAAACCTAACTGGGTGGCATCGCGTTGGCGCGAATCGTGTCCACATAGGGACAGTCTCTATTGTGTGATTACCCACCCTGCCGTGATTGAGGCGGTGGCAGACCGTGTGGCCAAGGCATTGCACGGTGAAGGGGAGATAATTATTGCCGACAATCCCTCTATTGATGCCGACTTTGAGGAACTTATGCAGTTTACTGGCATTAGGAGGCTTCAAGATAAGTACACGGTGCCATGTAGGATTTACGACTTGCGTCCTTTGGTGTGTAAGGATTTGAAGGACTACGGCAAACGCGACAAGATGGCACATCAGGCAGGCGACCCGCTGGGCGAGGTGCAGGTGAATTTGGGGGGCAAAAGCCTGCTGCACGATGTGGACTCGACGCTGTTTCGCGGCGTGTTTGACGAAAGGGAGGAGACTGTGGCGGCCCACACTGGCGACACTCAGCTATACACTTTCTCACGCAGTCTGTATGATGCCGATGTCTATATCTCTGTGCCAAAATTGAAGACGCATCAGAAGGTGGGCGCCACGCTCAATTTGAAAGGTCTGGTGGGTTCTATCACGCAAAAGAACCAGTTGGTGCATTGGCGGGTGGGCACTCCCGAGACAGGCGGCGACGAGTATCCCGACCTGAAGAGTTACGAGGCAGCGCAACATGCCAAGGTGACCCACCGCGGTGCCCATCCCTGCAACGACACAATATGGCGCATGGTGGCAGATTTGTATCAGGCATTGCTTACTAGGCCGCGCGGCTATTTTACTGTTATCGACGGCATCATGGCTGGCGAGGGCTACGGACCTTTCTGCCCCACGGCTAAATATGCTAATTCGCTCATTGCTTCGTCTAACCTTCTTTATGCCGATATTGCAGCGGTGCGCTATATGGGTTTCGACCCTAGGAAGATAAAGTATCTCAACTTTTTTATCCAACAGGAGAAAATTGACTTATCCGCCCTGGGGGTGGCTTTAGATGGTGTGGCGATGGAGCATTTCTTCGACTCTCCGTCGCGATATAAGGATTTCTTGTTGCCTGAGGCATGGAACTTGATAAAGTGGAATTTGGATTACTAAAGGCTAATTGTGTGTTGTGACCGTTTTTTATGCCGAGTGCAGTTAGGGCAAGACCGGCTGATGTGGCGAAGAAAATACCTGAAGATAATGAATGTTAATAATCTACGATAATAGTCAGATAAAAAATGATAATAGGATACACTACAGGGGTGTTCGACCTCTTCCATATCGGCCACCTCAATCTGCTGCGTCGTGCTAAGGAACAGTGCGACTATTTGATTGTGGGTGTTACGGTGGACGAGCTGGTGCTGTATAAGAATAAGCATGCGGTTATCCCCTTTGAGGAACGTATTGAGATTGTGCGTAGTATAAAGTATGTGGACGAGGCTGTGCCACAGGTGAATATGAATAAGATGGAGGCATGGGAACGTTATCACTTTCACCGCATGTTTGTCGGCGACGACTGGAAGGGTACGGACAAGTGGAACCGTATTGAGGAGGAGATGCGCTCGGTGGGGGTGGAGCTGATTTACTTCCCTTATACTAAGGGTACATCTAGCACGCTTATCAACCAGGTGCTGCTGAAGCTGCGCGACAGCAGTTTTGTTCTGTAACACAAATAATAGGGTATGTCGCTGCGCCATTGGTTTCGTGAACGGTATATGACTTCGCCGCTGGTGTATAACCTGCGTTTGGTGTGGGAGTATCACGACTTTTTCCGCACCCGCATCCCTTTTGTTTATAGGCGGTTTTTGCGTGACAATATTGCCTCGTCGCGCCGTGCTGCCGCTAAGCTGAAAGGGAAGGAGGTGGTGGAGGTGGCTTTCTTTTTGTCAATTCCGGGCATGTGGAAGGCGGACTATCTGTTTCGCCGCATGCAGCAGGATCTTCGTTTCCACCCCTATGTGGTGATTATTCCTTATACTGTTTTTAAGGGTTTTGACAAGGAGGAGATGTGGCGCACCCTGCGACGCACTGAACATTTTGTGCAGGAGCGCGGCTTTGAATATGTGATTCCCTACGATGCCCAACACCGCCGCTGGCGCGACATTCGCAGGAAGGAGAATCCCGATGTGGTTTTTTACTCGCTCCCCTACAAGGATATGGAACGCAAGTATTATGTGTATCATTTCCGCGACCGCCTCACGTGCTATATTCCTTACGCTTTCACTTCGATGAATGTGTATAAGGCCAACTACGATATTATCTCGATCAACAGCTACGGTTGTGTCTTTACCGAAACTTCGATGCACTTGGAGTTTGCACGACGCTACAGCCATTCGCACGGCGACAATTTCGAGGTGGTGGGCTGCCCTGGCTGTGAGGTTTATCAGCTGCCTGACTATAAGCCGCAGGAGGTGTGGAAGCCTCAGCCTAGTCCCACGAAACGGGTGATATGGGCTCCACATCACAGCATCAGCGATGTGTTTTCGATTTCTACCTTTCTGGAGAATTGCGATTTAATGGTTCGCCTAGCCAAGGAGTATGAGGACAGGATACAGTTTGCCTTCAAGCCCCATCCTACACTTAAGTTTAAGTTGCAGAAGTTGTGGGGGGTGGAACGCACTGAAGCCTACTACCGCCAGTGGGAGCTGATGCCTAACACTCAGCTTGAAGAGGCGGGTTATGTGGACCTGTTCTATGGGTCGGATGCGATGATGCACGACAGCGGCGGCTTTACGACTGAGTATCTTTATATGCAAAAGCCGGTGATGTATCTGGTGAAGGACGATAGGCCGCGCGGCCAGTTCAATGCCTTTGGTGCCTTGGCGTTCGACCAGCACTATATGGGGCGCTGCGAGGAGGATGTGCGCCACTTTTTGGACGAGGTGGTGTTGAGTGGAAACGACCCCATGAGTGAGGGACGCCGACGCTTTTATGAGACTTACCTCGCCTCGCCCGACGGGCTGTTGCCCTCGCAGCGTATCATCAATGTGCTGCTCAGACTGATGGATGGCGAGGGTTGAAGAAGAACTATCGACCTAGTAGCCCGCGGGTGACGTTGCGACGAAAGGCAACCAACTTGTTGCCCTTGGAGCATTGTCCGCGCAAGGCAAAACCACACCACAATGCTATTGTGCCGACCCATTTTACCAGCTCTTGGAGCAGGCGGTGGCGATATTTTGCCTTGGAAATCTGTTGGGTGCGATAGCGTTCGCTAACGCCGATGCCATGGGTGAGGCGGTCGAAATAGTCTTGGGTAAGCTTACTTGGTGGGATGATGTGGTAGAGTATGGCAGTGGGGAGGTAGTAGAACTTCATGCCACAGGTGGTCATCTTGTCGTAAAGGTCTTTTTCTTCGGCACCGATGAGGCTGCTGCCCTTGCGTCCTAATTCTACGTTGAAGAGTCCCACAGTGTCGAAGACGCTGCGTCGATAGCACGAGTTGCCGCCGCCGGGGTAGGCCCCGTGGGCAAAGGGTCGGGGCTTGTCGCCCAGGTATAGGCGGCCGGTGACGAGCTGCCGGGTGTAGTGCGACATCCATGAGGGCTCTTCGGTTTCGTAGACGGGCAGTATGGGGCCTCCTGCCGCCACCGCGTCGGGGGTGGCGGCAAAGAAGTCGGCATAGGTGCGCAGATAGTCGGGGTTGACGGTGGCATCGTCGTCCACATAGGCCAGCAGGTCGCCCCGCGACTTGCTGATGCCCCGGTTGCGGGCGTGCGACAGCCCTTGGTGTGGCTCTACGTAGTAGCGGAACTGCACTTGCGGATGGTCGGCTTCGAAACGTCGACACTCGTCCTCGGTGTGGTCGGTGCTGTTGTTGTTGACCAATACTATTTCGTACTGGTCGTGTGGGTATTGGTTCTCGGCCACGCTGTGCAGCACGTTGTAGATATACTTGTCGCGGTTGTAGGTGCAGATGATTACGGAAATCATAACAGAGGGGGTTGTCAGGTGGGTAAGTGGGTGAAAGATTAGGGTATTGGGTGAGTTGATATATGTGTTTTATCTGTCGCTTTCTGGCTCAGGGGTGCGACGGTTGCGGTAGTAGAGGAAGAGTGTGGCAGCGATGATGAGCAGAGTGATTAGCGAGCAGATGAGGGTGATGTTGTCCAGCTGATGCATGGTGGGGGCCTCGTTGCGGAACTCGATGAGGTGGTCGCCTTGAGGGATGACCATGGCACGTAGTATATAGTTGGCTCGTAGGTAGTCGGCGGGTTGTCCGTCGATGTAGGCCTTCCAGTCAGGGGAATAGTATATCTCGGAGAATATGGCCAGCTGGGGAGTGGAGCTATGGCTGCGATAGGTGAGAGTGTTGAGGTCGGCTGGTTGCTTGTGTTCCATCTGGATGGTTGCTGTGCTGTCTTTGAGTTGAGCATTGAGCATTGAGCATTGAGCGTTGTCGAACTCATTTTTGTTCACCACTGCCGTGGTGGCTGGGTTGAACTGGTTCAAAGCCAGTATCTCACCGTTGGCATCTTCCACCTGCTGTATGTTTTGTACAAACCAGCAGTTGCCCAAAGCGTCAGGGTTGCGTTGCACTTGACCGTCGCGCATCACTATGTAGCGGGTGTTGAGCATATTGAGTACGTTGGGATTGATGCGATAACCTATATAGAAGTCGATGAGGTCTTGGTAGCGGCGCAGTTTGGCGGCACTGTATCCGCCCACCTGGTTATGGAATGCAGATGGTTTGGAGTCGTTGAAAGTGTTGACGGCCAGATTGAGCACTCGGTAGTCTTGGTCGCCAGCTTGAGAGGCCATGGCATCGATATCCATGTCGTACTGTGCCGGTTGCATCTCCAGCATGCGGGCGTTGCGGACATAGTTGTCGCTGTTGAGATAGCGGCTGTTCACCCCCTGAAGGTCGACGACGATGAGGAGTGCCAGCACCGCAGTAGGCACCAGCAGGGCTGTTCGGCTTGGCGACGTCTTGTCTTTGTTATAACGGATGTAGCCCCAGATGGTGACGGCAGCCAGCACCACGAAGAGGATGCTGCGCCACGAGTCGGAGACAAACAGGGCCTTGCGGTCTTTGATGATTATACTCTGTATGGTGGGCCACTGGCTGCCGTATTGCGAGGCCATCTCGTTGTCGGCACTACCGCTATAGGCAAGACCGCCGCTGATAAGCAGCCCCACTAGTAGCACACCCAATGTTGCGCCTGCCGAGATGTATAGGGCTCGCAGAGCCTTTTTATGCTCAAGCCGTCCGGCAAAGAGTTCGTTCAGTCCCAGCACAGCCAGCAGCACAGCCAGCGCGTTGGCGAGCACGAGGCTCATGGAGGGGGTGCGGAACTTGTTGTATAGTGGCAGATGCTCAAACAGCCATCCGTTGAAGCCCATCAGGTTTTTGCCCCACGAAAGCACCACTGCCAGCAGGGCTGCCGCCAGGATCCACCACCGTTCGGGACCTTTCACGGTGAGCATGCCGAAGAGGAAGACGAAAATAACGATGGCCCCGAAGTATACCGGTCCGCTGGTGAAGGGCTGGTCGCCCCAGTAGAGGGGCATCTTCTCTTGGTGGAAATTGCTATAGGATGCACTGTTTTTGCTCACCGGCTCAATGCTGCCGCCCCCACGGGCTCCTGGCACCAGGAGGGTATAGGTCTCGCCGATGCCGTAGCTCCAGCTGAAGGCATAGTTGATGTCCAGGCCACGGTCGTTGCTGTTGTTGTTGCGCGGGAAATCTTCGCCATACAGTTCCTGTGGGGTGACGGTTATTTCGCTGCCACCACGCATGGTATACTGCATATACTCCTCGTTCACCAGCAGATGACGGGTGTTGCATGCCAGTGCCAGCAGCACGCCCAGCAGCAGCACACCCACGCTGATGAGCAGTTTGCCAAAATATTTCTCCTTCAGCGAGTGGCAGAGATAGGCTATCCCCATTGCCACTCCCGCTATGGCGGTGTAGAATGTTATTTGGATGTGGTTGAGGGCTATCTGAGTGCCCAGTGCCAGAGTGAACAAGATGCCGCCCCACACCAGTGCCGCCACTCCCTTGCTCCTGTCTTCTTTAAGCCTGCCTGCCCCTTTGAGGCATAGCAGCATGCCTGCCAGCACGGGAGCCATCATCGCCATTGCCCATGCCTTGGTGATGTGGCCTGCCTCGATGATGATGATGTTGTAGCTGCCAAGCCCGAAAGCCAGTCCGCCCAGCAGGGCTAGCCAGGGGTTCACCCCCAGTGCTACCAGTGCTATATAGAATCCAAGCAGATAGAGGAACATCACGCCCATGTCGTTTTGCCGTCCAAAGATTTGAAGTGTCAGCACATTCTTGATGGGCGTGAAGATTGAGTGTTGTGGACTGTTGGTAATCTGATAGCCTGGCATGCCGCTAAACATGCTGGGGCACCAGGTGGAGTATTCTCCAGTGGCAGAGTGATAGTCCTTTTGCGCCTTAGCCATGCCCTCATATTTCTGTAGGTCCCCCTGGGGCAGTGCCTTGCCTTGGAGTATGGGCATAAAATAAATCGCTGAGATGGCCAGCAGCACCAATACTATGGCTGCGTGTGTGATGATACTCTTCTTCATTATTGTTTGTTGGTGAGTTATTGAATAAAGGTTTTTATTATTTGCTGAATTGCTAATAGGCTTTCCGTCTGTTGTTAAGGGTTACGAGCCGTCATCACCGTATGATGGTCACGGTGCCCACGATGGGGCGATTGGTGGCGTTCTGGGATAATTCTGTTGCTTGGTAGGTGATATGGTATACGTATGTGCCCTGCGGGCATGGTTGACCACGGTAGGTGCCGTCCCAATCGTCGGTTATGCCATCGAAGGTGCAGATGTGCTGTCCCTGACGGTGGTATATGCTCACGGTCATTTTGTTGACATTTTTCGACAGCACCCTGAAACGGCTGTTCTCGGCCTTGGAAGGGGTGATGACGTTAGGCACCCAGATAATAGGCGCTTGTGGAATAATGTTGACCTCTAGCGAGAGCCTCAGGATGCTGTCGCAGCCATTGCGATCGATGAACACTAATAAAGTGTCGATGGCCTCGGTATACTCCCTGCCGTCTATCCATAGGTATTGCTCGGTGTCGGCTATCGACACGTAGTAGGTGGTGTCGTATGTAGGGTAGGCTCTTATGTTCAGATTCACTGTGCTATCGCAGCCGTTGGCGGCGCGATAGTGGAAGGTGTACATTCCCGGAGCTTCCAGTTCTTCGCCCTCCAGCAGCAGCGATGTGCCAGGGCAGGCGACGGTGTCTATAGTAGTGTCGGCTGTTGCTAAGAAGTCAAGGCTGATGGTGTAGATGCTGTCGCAGCCATACTCGGTGGTGTATGCCAAGGTATGGGTGCCTGGCTGCTGGATGATGGTGTCGCCCCAGCGTAGTGTGGGCGGGCAGACCGAGGTGTCGATTGTGAAGTGGTAGTTGGGCCGCAAAGACAGGCTCAGGCGAAACACGGTGTCGCACCCCCCTGTCAGGCTGCTTACAGTATCACGGTAATGGCCCGAGCTTCTGTAGGTGTGTCCATGCCATACAAACTGCGAGTCGCATACCGCAGTGTCGATGTCGTAGTAGGTCGGCGTTATCAATGTAAGGCGAAACACCACCAGCGAGCATGCCACAGGTATGAGCGTGTCGACCGAGTGGGTGAACACATAGGAACGGTATTGGTAACTATCGCCGCAATGGGTGATTTCTATTGTGTCCGTTGTTATACTGTCCAACATGGCGGATTGGTATGAGGTATCGCTACCCCCTAGGCTGAAGACATAGCTGTCCCAATTTTCGCCCACGCCATTTGTGTGACCGATAAATCCGCTGCCTGTGGTGGTCAGCAGGTGCTGACCACTTTCTGTAATTGGAAATCGGATATGGCTGTAGGTAGTGCCAGGTATAGTATAGAATGAGGCACTGATGGGGGAACCGTTGTACCGTAGTAGCGAGGTCTCTGTAGTAGGAACGATTACGTTGGCATAATATTGGTTTGTGCTCGGGTAACGGCTTTCGACATGGAAGGTGGGGAAGGCGACATAGCGTGTGGTCATGCCCAGCGGAGTAGGGGCAAATGATGATGCATCGCCATAGTCACCCCCCTGTGAAGTACTATGCCGGCTGTCAATGTATTGGAATACAGATGCAGGTTGCGAAGTGTGCACGCGTGTGGCGGAAGTGATGCTGAACTCATGTGTTTGTGCAGCTTGTATGGTTGATGTAGGAGTGGTGGAGCCGTTGAGAAATATTTGGCAGTTGTTTGCAGCGGCTGTGACGCGTACATAATCGATATCGTGATGTGCCGAGGGGGTGAGAATCCAGTCATTAGCCCAAGTGCTGGTAGGGAAGCACTGTTGGAAACAGTGGTCGCTTGATAGGCCATTTATGGGTACGCGTCCGAGTGTGATACCCGAAAACACGGCTATGGGGTGGCAGCTGTCGGAATGGATGGTGGTGCCGCTAAGGTCGCCAGTGTTTTCGGTGCTTAGCACTTGGTATACCTGCCCTGCATTAAGGGCAACAGACACATGGTCCCCACTATGGATGGTGGTATTGGTGTTACCATTCATAGTGATGTCAACGGTAGTGCCGTCCTCGGTGGCGAGAATGCTGAAGTAGGAGAAACTGTTATAAGTGGAGTTGTTGACCGGATAGCTTTGGACTATGTAGTCAACCCCCAGTGCCTCGGTGGGGAAGATTGTAGATGCGTCGGAAGCATGTTCACTGCCCGAATGGTTGAAAAAGTAGAACTGTATGGTATCTGTCGAGGTGATATGTAGACCTGTGTTTAGTACGGTACATGACCCAGCCTGCCACACTTGGCTGTTGATGCTGGTTGGCAGCTGATATTTGGTCACTTGGTTGGCTGTTACGTTCATCGTGTATGACCATCCTGTGTTGGGGTTGGCTATGGTGACGGTGCAATTGCGTTTTCCTCCCGCCGCAAACGTATAAAAGTCCACATCACTGTTCGACCAGTTTGGCTCAACTGCCAACCAAAAGTCGGTGCCTTCTGTAGTGACCATCTGCGCCATTATTGTCAGATGGCTAAGTGCCGCCGCGATGAAAAACAATAGTTGTTTCATAATGAATGGTTTATTTGCTCTAGTCCACATCTTTATTTATTTTTTTATTTCGTATGATATTCTTGAGTGGTAGATACTTATCATCTTTTCTTTTAGGAAATTGCGCACCATCGTCACTTCGCCATAGGTGAGGTCGCAGTTCTGCAATTGGTTCTGCCGTATCTTGTCGTCAATGATGTTGTCCACCAGACGGTCGATAGACTCTTTGTCATGGTTCTTAAGGCTTTTGCAGGCGGCCTCCACGCTGTCGACAATCATCACCACTGCCGTTTCGCGCGAGAAAGGTGTGGGGCCGTTGTAGCGGAAGTCGGCCACCGGCACCGTCTCGCCCGGGTGGGCGGCACACTCTTTGGCATAGAAATAGCCCGTCACCGTGGTGCCGTGGTGTGTGCGGATAAAATCTTGCACACTGGCAGGCAGGTGGTAGCGTTTTGCCAGGGCTATGCCGTCGGCCACATGGCTGATAATCACGGCGGCGCTCTCTACATTGTCCAGCTCGTCGTGCGGGTTATAATCGCTGTTCTGGTTCTCGGTAAAGTAGAGGGGGGCGTTCAGCTTCCCGATGTCGTGATAGAGGGCTCCCACCTTGGCAAGCAGGGCGTTGCCGCCTATCTCGTTCATCAGGTCTTCGCTGATGTTGGCCACCTGCATGGCATGTTGGAAAGTGCCCGGGGCGTTGCGGCTCAACTCGCGCAGGGCGGGCGTGTTGGTGCTCGACAGCTCCATCAGCGTCAGGTTGGTGGTGAGGCCAAACAGACGTTCGAACAAGTATATCAGCGGGTATGCCAGCAGTGTCAGCAGCGCGTTGAGGAAGAATATCAGATAGCGTCCTCCGGTAACACCCTCCAGCGTGCTCTCCTGGCTCAGCACCCCGAAGGTGTACACCAGCGAGTAGGAGACAAACACCACGCCTGCCACTACAAAAAACTTGCTCCTATCCTCGAAGTTGCGCACCGTTACAATGGCCATCATGCCGGCAATCAGCTGGTAGAAGATAAACTCAAAGGGGTTGGGCACCATGTTGGCCAGTATTATCACCGTGGTCACATGCACATACAGGGCCACCCTCATGTCGAAAAACACCCTCATCATGATGGGTACTATACACAACGGCACTATCAGCACCCAGTCGGCATTGACATACGACACCAGTGCCGTCATGGCCGACACGGTGATGATGAGCACCATGATAAACGTCACCTTGTGGGTGTCCTCCAATATGGGATGGCGGGTGTTGCGCATAAACAGAAACAGGGCCACCAAGGCAAACAGGCACAGTGCCGCCTGCCCCACATAGCGTCCCAGCGGGTGGTAGTGCTGCTCATAGCGGCGGTCGTTCTCCTGCTCAAGCGAGCGCACTATCTGTGCCTTCTCGGGCGTCACCACCTCGCCTTTGGCAATAATCAGCTCGCCCTGGCGCACCATGCCGTTAGAAGTCTCCAGCTGCGACAGCCGCGAGTCCAGCTCTAGCTGTGTGCGCACAGCGTCGAAGGCGATGCTGGGCACCAGCACCTCGTTGCGCAACACACTGTCGCCCACATCCAGCGGCGTCACATAGTCGCCCACGTTGTGTTGCGACCCCACGTTGCCTTCCAGCACTATGATGTCGTGCTGCTTAAAGTTGGGCACATCGGCGGGCATCTCCAGATAGCCCACCCCGTATATGCTGTCCACCGTGCTGCGCATCCGCCTCAGTCGGCTCTCGCCATAGCTGCCCGACAGCGCGTTGAGGTGTTCCAAGGTGCGGTTGTAGGCCGTGTTGTCGTAGTGGTAGTACAGCAGCAGGTTGTTGCGAGCCTCAGCCACCTCCTGTTCCACCTCCGCCTGTGGGCGTATCACCGCAAAGTCGTGCGGCGCCACTAGGTCGTTGCCGCGCCATATGCCCCCCTCGGCATAGTCGTAGTGCAGCCCCATCCCCTCCGAGGGGAACAGGAGGGGAATCACCGCCGCCGTGGCCAGCATCAGCAGGGCCTTAGTGATAAAAGGCAGGTGCTTAACAGTGTTAGATATGATATTACTTCTAGGCATAGATATTATTCTTTTTAAAATGCAAATTTACAAAAAATATTTCACTCAGTGTGTCCGCATATTAAAAATATTGTCTATTCTGTTCAGTACCAGTTGTAAAAATATGGCATCGCCATTGTGTCAGACCTGTCAGCCGAGGGCTTTTGCACTTGTGCCCGTGTCCCTTTGCCCCACTGCCACTGATTTCGCACTGTTGCTCTTTCGCTCAAGAGTCGGTGCGATAAGGCTGCGCCCTCGCTTCGTTTGTTATTCTATATTTATACTTCATATATACTTCAGTTATACTATATAGTATAGTATAACTGAAGAATAACTAAGGTATATATATAGTATATATGTCGAGGTTGGGACGTACTCAGGGTTGAAGAATGGCGAGGGTTGGGGGTCAGAGCTGCTGCTCGTCGGAGAGGATGTCTTGAAGTACGAAGAAGGCATCGGTGAGGAAGTCTTTCAGATGATGGTGGTAGTTGTCGATGGCGCGTAGTTCTGAGGCACTCATCTCGCCGTCGTCGAGTGGGAATAGGGTGGTCTGCTGGTTGGTGATGCGCAGCGAGCTGGAGGTGCCACGAAGGGAGCTGAATCCGAAGATGTCGATAGCGTGGATGTGGTTGGCCATATTGTTGCATTGCTCCCAGTGGCGGTGTTGGAGGAGGTCGGTGGCATCGGGTTCGGCTGTTTGGGCGAAGGCGGGTGAGCTGTGTCGGCTGTGGATGTTGCGGTAGAAGGTCTCTTGGAATTGCCACGAGTCGCGCCCGGAAATGAGCAGTATTTTGTCGTAGTTGGAAAATGCGGGGTAGGCGCCTGGCTGCTGGGGGCGCGCGATGAGGATGTAGGTGAGCCAAGTGGGTGTGTCGTAATAGAAAAAGCAGGGGTACGCCAGGTTGTTTATCATCAGGTCGTCGATGCGGGTCAGTTGCAGGAGGTAGGTTTCGTTGAGCTGTATGGCCAGTTGGAAGGCGTAGTCGGCGGTGCGCATCATGATGATGGCAGTGTCGTCGAACGAGAAGGCGGGTTCGTGGAGTGTGCGGCGTAGTGTCTTTTTCATTGCTTTGGTGGATGGTTTGGGGTATGATGGTTAGGATGAGGGGATTGGACGGTAGGTCGGGTAGCTTTTATTATAGAGATTGTTAGAAGGCCTGTTGGCGGGTGAAGTCGGGGCGGTAGCATTTTTGGGCGTCGAGTTCCTGCACCCAGCCGCGGCAGAGGCCGAGGGCATTGAGGTGGTCGGTCACTTGGCGGTATTCCTCTTGGGAGATGGTGCGGCCCAGTTGGTCGGGCAGGTCGGGTAGGGGAGGGTAGTATTGCGCCATGAGCGAGATGTGGAGGTTGAGCGAGAGGTCGGCGAGGGTGTCGAGGACGCGGAGGCTGTTTTCCACCTGTCCGGGCAGGACAAGGTGGCGCACTATGATGCCGCGGTAGGCCATGCCGCGCTCGTCGGTGGGGAGGGCGGAGCCTTTTTGGTTGTACATCTCGCGCAGGGCGGCAAGGGCCACCTGAGGGTAGTCGGCGGCGTGGCTGTAGTGTTGGGCGAGGTTTGGGTCGGAGTATTTGTAGTCGGGCAGGTAGATGTCGATGTAGGGGGCGAGCATGCGGAGGGTCGCGACGCTGTCGTAGCCGCCTGTATTATAGACGGTGGTGGGGTATAGTCCGCGTTCGTGCAGCCTTTCGACGATGGCTGGTAGGCTGTCGGCGTAGTGCGTGGGGGTGACGAAGCCGACCATGTTCTCGGTCTCGGGGAGCAGGCGGGCTATCTCGTCGACGATGGCGTCGATGCCTACGAAGCGGGGTGGGGGAGTAGTCGGAATATTCTGAATATTCTGAATATTCTGATAATGCGAAATCTGGTAGTTCTGGCAGTAGATGCACTGTAGGTTGCAGTGGGCGAAGAAGACGTTGCAGATGCCACGGGTGCCGCACAGCGGGGGCTCTTCGCCGCGGTGTATGCATACGGTGGCTGCTTCGGGCTCGCTTCGGGCATGGCAAAAGCCAAGTGTTTCAACGCGGTCGGCGGTGCAGTGGCGTGGACAGAGGTTGCATTTCATGGTGCAAATTTACACAAAAATTTTGATTTATATGCGGACTTATGAAAAATATTTGATAGAACACAAATTATCATGAATTTAACATGAATTAATTCACGAATAATTCGTGTACAATTTATGGCAATTCGTGTTTTTCAGATGAAAGATACGTTTTTTTTATGAAAAACGTTTGTGATTGGAAAAAAAAGTGTACTTTTGCATTGTCAATCCTCCGAGCCCTTGATGGGTAAGCGGGTGGGCGACAGGACATAACAAAAAAAGACGTTGAGCGAGACGTTTTATCTGCGGCACACGAATCTAGCAAGTTTAGTTCCCTAACTGAAAATCAGTAAGTTTGTTTCAATGCACACACTTTAACCCACAGAATGGACTATTTTGAGGTGTCCGAGGTGGGCTTCTCGAACATCGGAAGAAACATCTTCCCCAGCCCCGTCATCAGCCACAAGGATGATATGCCGTACTCCGTTACCAATGGCACCAGCCAGTCGAAGTGCATAATCTGAATTTGTGGCTGCTTTCGTTGTTTGTAGAGATTGCGTTTGTCAATCCCATAGCGGTCGCAGAATGTCTGATAACCACGAATGTCTTTGCGCTCCTTTAGAGCGTCCATAGCCTCAAAGAAGCGGGCTACTACTTGTTGGTCGATTTGTGTGTGCATATCATATATATTTAAGTGTGATTATTCGCACCAGTCTGGACGATGTTCCTGCACCCATAGCACCCTCTCCTCGTCCTGGTTCTCGCCACCTATCAGCATAACGGTTACTATATCTCTGATGTCCTTTGAGTAGTTGGCCACGTCAGCCGGTGTGTCGATGTATTGTTTATCGTCTTTGGGGTGGCAGTAGAAATGAAACGATTGCGGCCAGTACTTTCCTACAGCGACCCACTTGGCATAGTCCGTGAACTTGAATTTGATTATTGGCCACCATTGACTCCCATCGAGCCGAATGGAACTGTAGGCAGACCCGACGAACAACTGCACCCTTTCCGGCGAAACAACGTCTTTGAGAATGCCTTGCACGATAGATAGGACTTTCTGCTCTCCAGTCGTAATGGTGGGTTCCGCTGGAGTAACGTCGCATTGGCTTTTGGTATGCAACACACACTCCTTAATCGCCTTGGCCAGCAACGGCTTCATCCTCTCTCTGACGGCCCTCGACGGCACCTGTCCGTAGATACGTCTGGCGAATAGCGTTACAAGGTCAAAGGATGGCTCTGCCAGTTCTTGGCGCACCTCTTCACGGAGTGCGTTCAAGCATTTCATATCGTTTGCTTTCTCCATAATTATTTTCTCATTAAAAACGTCTTTACAGAACATTTCCAGCCCATTTAAGCCCTCTTCTGTCAGTCTATCTAACTCCACCACCAAAAATGGCTCTTCGTCCATTAAATTGGGTTTATCGAGGTCTGAATAGAAGCGGTATTCAATGCCGTTTGTCAGCACCCCCAAATGGGCATCCGATGCAACAAAGTAACCCCTCAACTGGCTCACATAATAATCAAGGTCTTTAGTCCAATGTTTGCACTCGATGAGTATAAGATGCTGACCATTGTGCTGGATGACATAATCCACCTTATCGCCGTTCCGTCTGATGTCGCAATCCACCTCTGGTACAACCTCTGTAGGGTCAAAGATATTGTAGCCGAGCAGCTGAATGACTGGCAAGATGAGAGAGTGTTTGGTTCCCTCTTCTGCCTTGCAGCATCTTTTAACCTCGGAGATATTAGAGGTGAATTGCCTCACAGCATCTTTGAAATCCATAGTAATCAATCTTTGGCTAACTTCTCTTCCAGCAGAGCAATGAGACGGTCAATCTGCTTGTCTTTGTTTTCGAGCAGAGTTATCAGTCTATCCACGTCGGATTTGCCCTGCTTCTCTTCGTTATTTATCTGAACCACATCACCACCGACATTATTCCCGATGGCGGTATTGGCCGAATGTTCTACAGATATGGTCGGCTCTGGGCGTAACATTTCGCCCTCGCCGAGGAACAGCCATACCTTGCTAACTCTTGGGAAAGCACTCAAAATTTTATTAAGAGTTCCATCCCCTGCCGGTTTATTGCCAGTACAAATACTGCTTGCAAGTTGCTCGGACATACCGAGTTCTTGGGCAAATTTGCGGTTATCATCACCGCAGAACACACCTCGTATTTTACTAATACGCAGGCTTAAATCAGTCTTTTTTGCCATATCGATAAACCATTTTAAGTTTTTTTAACATTCTTATATCATCTACACCCTCAATGTCTTAAAGTATTTAGTAACCATAAAAATATTATTTTTCTTTTCACTAACCAAAAATTTACTATTTTTGCAAATCATTTCCATACTAAAAACAGTGCAAAATTACGAAGAAAAATTGAAATAAACAGAAAATTTTAAGAAAAGATGGAAAAAATAATTAGCGAAGTAAAAAGAAAACGAACCGAAAGAGACACCGCCCTCATCGCAGACTATGAGCAGGCAATGGAGAATGGTTCTGACAAAACCGCAGTATATGAGTACCTTGCGGAAAAGTACGGCTTGAAACGTGCTGCTTCTGTCTATATGATTATTAAGAAGCATTATGACCGAGAAAACCCTAAACGTAAATCTAAAAGTAATAAAAGATGAATGTAGAATTAAAGGAAATCCACCCGAGGAACTTCCGCTGTTTCGATGACCGAACATTCAATTTTGGTCATAACACGGTGGTTCGTGGTACGAACGGTGCCGGAAAATCGACGCTGTTCGATGCTTTTACTTTCACTCTGTTCGGAAAGGACAGTAATGGTAGAACCGATTTCGGCTACAAACGCCGTGCTGCCGATGGCAACATCATCCACGAACTGGAATACGGCTGTGAGGTTGTGTTTGATGTGGACGGCAAGGAAAAACGCTTCGAGCGTGTAGTTGTCGAGAAATGGGTCAAACCTCGTGGCTCCAAAGAAAAGCAGTTGCAGGGCAACGAATGTGCCTACTATGTAGACCGAGTGCGTTGTGCCACCAAAAAGGAGTATGATGCTGCCGTTGCTGCCATAGTCAGCGAAGATGTGTTCCGCATTATGACGGACGTGTATTTCTTTATGTCGCAGAAAGACGACTACAAGAAAGCAATGCTGCTGAAAATGGCATACGGTACAGCGGATATTAACCAAGCCGACGAACTGGTAGTAAAAGATGTATTAGCAGAGTGTCCGCAGTTTGCCGATTTCATCAACCAACTCAATGGTACGTCCGTCAAGGATTTCAATGCCACCGTCGGCGCCAAAATCAAGGCTATCGAAGCGGAACTGGACGAGATACCGACGAAGATTGCTGCCAAGAAAGAGGCTATGCCTCCAGCCGAGGACTGGGATGCCCTACAGGGCCTCATCGACGAGAACCAGGGGCAACTCGCCGAAATCGACAAACAGATTACCGACGAGAACGCCAGACAAGCCGGTGCTACGGAAGCGGCCAACAAACTCCGTTCCGAGAAGAGTAATAAAGAATATGAATTACTCCAGCGAGAGAACGCTATCCGAACTGACGTGAACAATCGAGAGGCAGCGATCCGTCAGCAACTGGCACAAATCGATGCTCAGATAGGTAGTGAGACAGCTGTGAGGGAGCAGAATTACAAACGCCTTTCAGCCGACCGTGCTATGGTCGAAAATCTTGCTGGCCAACTGGCAGAGAAGCGTAAGCAGTTTCGGGCTATCAAAGATGGTACATTCCAGTTCACCGATGCAGAATTATACTGCCCCACTTGTGGCCACCCCTACGATAAGAACAAACTCACGGAGCAGAAAATCATCGAGAATAAGAACCAAGGTCAAGCCATCAGAGCCGATTATGACCGATATGTTCAAGAGGTGTCGGTGCTCGAAAAGAAAGTGGCTGACTCCGATGCCATCATTACCAACCTCCAGCAGCAAAAGGCTCAAATCAATTTCCAGCCAGCAGACGTTGCCCAGCTGATTGCCAACGATGCCACCTGCCAGTCCATTAGACAACAAATTGAGGCCATCACAGCCCAAATAACGGCCTCTACAGCCCCTCAATCCACCTCAACCCTCATCACTACCAAACGTGAAATTGAGAGCAAAATACAAGGTTTCCAGCAGCAACTCGGAGCAAAGGACACCATCGCTCGTATCGAGAAGCAAGTGGATGACCTCGAAAAGAAACAGTCTGCTCTCAATAACGAACTTGGCGACCTTGAAAAGAAGCAGGATGAAGCCAAGGAGTTCCAGAAAGCCAAAGACCGCCAGTTGATGGAGCGTATCAACCGCCTCTTCACCATCGTTACTTGGGATTTTGTCTCGGAGCAGTACAATGGCAATGACAAAATCGCTTGCAACTGCTATGTGGGCGGTATGCCATACGCAGAACGTAACCACGCTGGCCAAGTGAACGCTGGCCTTGACATCATCAACGCTCTCGCACGAACCGAGGGTGTACATCTACCCATCTTTATCGACAACGCAGAAAGCGTAGTTGAGTACATACCTACCGATAGCCAGAAGATACTGCTGGAGGTGGATGCCTCTGCCAAAGAACTTGTATTTGAAATGTAGTATGGAAATAAACCGCGACACAAGGATTATCGACCTCACCTGCGGAGAGTTGGAGGATTTAATAAAGAACATTATCAGTAATTCGACAGAGCGGGTGCTGGCAGATAGTGATAAGTACGCTTACGGTCTTGCCGGAATAAGAGCCCTCTTCGGCTGCTCCAAAAGCACGGCAGAACGGCTAAAGAATGGTAAAATCAAGGCGGCTTGTAGGCAGTATGGCAGAAAGATAGTCGTGGATAAAGATAAAGCATTGAAATTGTTTAACTCATAAACGTATATCAAAATGAAAGAATTTCTTGCATTAGAAAAAGCCCTCAATCACGGCTTCATTCTGACACCCGATAAGGGTACGAAAAACGAGGAAGGCAGCTACGTTGCCACCAACAGCGAACAACTCGGCTCCGTCATCAATGACGAGTGGCGAGACCTCGACCCAGAGGCAAAATTGTTCCTTACCACCATCAACCCTGCCCAAACGGTACGCAGAGAGGTGAAAGTACCTACCAGCGGTGATGCTATCATCAGCATCTACGACGGCCCAGAAGATATTGAGGGTGTCCGAGTGCAAGCCCTTGGCGAAGATTTTGTCATCAGTCTGCACGATGCCGAGAATGGCAAGGATAACTTCACCTACGACGAGGCAATGCAGTGGCTCAAAGACCACGAAACGCAGACGTTCAACCGCAAGCAAGCGAACATCATTTGCATCTACCTCGATGAGATTAACGACAAACTTGAAGAGGCTGGTGGCGAACGCTTCGCAGAAGATTGGTACACAACCAATGAATTGTACATTCCAAGGGGTTCGTGCGCTGATTACTCTGCGAACCACTCGTGGTACTTCCACGGTACGTACGGTGCTTTGAGCGACGTCAGCCGTTATTGCACCTACTTCCGTTGCCGTCCCTCCCTCGCTTTGCCTCTCCCGGCTTAAACCTTTAATCTTTTTCCAGCCCGCTTTCGGGCGGGCTGGTAGTTGTTAAATCACATAATAAGAATAAGAAATGGAAGAAAATCAAAATCAAAACCAAAATCCAGAGCAGGCCCTGCAAGCCTCGAATGGTAACGCCGTACAAACGACGTTCAATTTCTTTGACCCGAACCAGTTTGCCACGATGCAACGGTACTGCAGAATGTATGCCAGCAGCGACCTCGTGCCGGACAGTTATAAAATCACCTCACAAGAGAGTGAAGCCAAGGCCATCGGCAACTGTATGATTGCAATGGATATTGCGCTCCGTATCGGCGCCAGTCCTCTGATGGTGATGCAGAATATGGTTCCCATCTACGGCAGACCGAGTTGGAGCAGCAAGTTCCTCATCGCCACCATCAACGCTTGCGGACGCTTCAAACCGCTCCAGTATAAGATGGTCAATCTCGGAAAGGTTGGTATGGTGGAGTACACCGAGTACGATGCAGTCTGGGAAACCAACCCCACAACTGGCAAAAAGTACAAAAAGAACACCGCCCGTACAGCCACATTTGATGGCTCCAACCTCGACAATATCCAGTGCATTGCCTACACCACCGCGAAGAATGGTGAAGAGGTAATGGAGAGTACCCCGGTCAATATTGTAATGGCCATCAAAGAGGGGTGGTACACCAAATCTGGCAGCAAGTGGCAGACAATGCCAATCAAGATGCTCCGCTATAGAGCAGCATCATTCTGGGCGAATGAGTACGCCCCAGAACTTTCTATGGGCATCTACACCATCGAAGAGAATGAAGATATAGGTACGGTGGATGGCGAAGCCGAGGTTATTCAGACCAAAATGAATAGTATGCCTCGCACGAAAGTAGGTGTCGATGCTGGCCCTGCTCCGTCTGCTGGTCAGACAACAAACACGGCACCCACACCGACAGCACCCTCAACCTCTCAACCCACACCACCAACGCCTGCACCAACGTCAGACGATGAGCCTGGCTATTGATAGCCGATGAGGGGACGTGTGGCAGCGTGGTTTAGCCCATCGGGGTTCGACTCCTCGACCCCTCACAACTTTTCAAAATAGGAAGAATATGAAACTGATTTGTTATGGTTCAAGTAGCCGAGGTAACGGCTACATACTCCAAGGCGAGAAGCAGACGCTTCTCATAGAAGCCGGACTGCCACTTTGCAACGTCCGGCAATTTGTCGATGATTTCGGTAAGATACAAGGGTGCATTATCTCCCACCGACACGGCGACCACGCCAAGTATATGGGTGATTTTATGAAAGCCGGTATCACTTGCTACGCCAACGATGATGTGTGGGATTACTACGAGGGAATGACGTACAAACGTGGCAAAATCAAGCAGCCCACAGAGACCACCGAGATTGGTGAGTTCAAGGTTGTGCCGATGTTCGCCCACCACGACGTTCCCTGCTGGTCCTACCTCATTCAGCACCCAGAAATGGGAACCCTGCTATTTGTAACAGATAGTGCCGGGTTCAACTGTTCTTTCGATGCCATTGACCATATAATGATAGAGTGCAACTGGTCAGAAGAGTGCCTCCAGCTTGCCATCGAAGAGGAACGCACGAACTGGTATGTTGCCAAGCGAAGCAGAGATACACATATGGGGTTAGAGGTGCTGCTGGACTACCTACACTCCGAGGAGTGTTTCAATGCCTCAAAAGAGGTTGTTTTGCTCCATTTAAGCCACGAAAACAGCGACCCCAAACAATTCCAACAAATCGTGTCAGAAAGCCTAAATAAGCCCACCTATGTGGCCGAATATGGGCTGCAAATAGACCTCTCCAAATAATGGAAACCACGTTCATACTGAAACAGAATGGTCATTTCGACATCAGTAACCTCAACCAGTGGTTCTGGAACGCTCCCGATGGCAACTACCGTGTCGAGATAACAAAGATACGCCGTAAGCGTACCCTTGACCAAAACGGCTGGCTCTTTGGGTGCATCTACCCCTTGCTGATGAAAGCACTCAACGATGAGGGTTGGGAATTTGTAACGGTACACCAGGTACACGAATTTTTTAAGAACCTACTCGGAAAACAGCAGTTCATCAACAAGCATACTGGAGAGGTGGTAGAACTGCCTCAATCGACAGCGGAAATGGACACGGTGGCTTTCTCTACCTACTGCGAGAAGCTCCGTGATTATGGGCGCGAGTATCTGAACGTGGAGATACCAGACCCCGATAAACTTTGGAACCACAGATAAGATGAAAGTAATATCGAACACCGATTATGATAATATTGTACGTCTGCTGCCAAAGGTGCTGGATGGCATCACTTGGAACACGGACCTCAAAAGGTTCAATGCAGCACGTCAGTTGAGGAATATGCTCGACAAATGGAATAGGAACAAACCACAATGAAAAGAAACACATACATCAAGCACGACAGTAACGCTCGAAACGATGAGCGTATGCTGGCCCTCCGTAGGCAATACGGTATGGAGGGGTATGGTGTATATTGGGCATTGATAGAAAAACTGCGAGAGTCCACCGACTACAAACTCCCCACCGACTACTCTGCCATTGCGTGGGAGTTGCACGTCAGCGCGAATGTCATAGAACATATCGTTGGAATGAACGAATTGTTCGGTGTGGATGGTGATTTCTTCTACTCCCTTTGGCTCAATGATGAAATGAAAGTCGTGGATGAGCAGAGAGAGAAGCGGAGTGCTGCCGGAAAACTCGGTATGAAATCACGCTGGGGCAAAGCCGAAAATCAGCCCCCACAAGCCCCTCAAACAGAATTACCCTTATCATCACCCATCACACCCCCCAATGAGCCACCACAGCCCCCCAAATCACGCCCCAAAAAGTATTCTGATGCAGAAACACAACTCCATAGCAGATGCAAGGAGATATTTACTGCCTACTACCATCAGAATAAAGGCACAGATTTCTACTGGAGTGCAAAGGAAATGTCAGCCATTGTCGGCATACTGAAACAGATAAAATTTCAGATGGCCGAGGCAGATCGAGACAACCTTGAACTGGTGGGCACCAATTTCCAAGCATTTATCCAGATGATATTCGCCAAGGCAGATGATTGGATAAAAGCCAACATCAGCCCGACATTGATACATAGCAAGTTTAATGAAATCTATACTCAATTAAAGAATAGCACAAGAAATGGAAACAAGCAATCTTCCGCAAATACCGGAAACGCAAGAGATAATATTGAGTTCATTACACGCATCGCTGCAACCCTACAGTCCGGCGGTAATAAGTAAGACGTTTGCTGGTGTCTATACGGTGCAGCAAGCATTGGAGGCGAAAGCCCCCAGTCTTATGAGGTTGTCGAGAACGGACGGATGCAGCAGGGAGCAGGTCGAGGCTCTGATAATGGCTCATCTGCTGGCCCTCGATGCTTTCCTCAAACAAAAGAATGGACTTTCTACGGAAGAGGTAATGCTGATAGCCGAAGAGGTGGTGAACACATACGGCTATATGCTGACCTTTGCTGACATCAACGTCATATTCAGAAACGCCAAATTAGGCAAGTATGGCGAGTTGTACGGCAATCTGTCCTGCCCGAAGATAATGAAATGGTTTGAGCAGTACGCAAACGAAAGATGCAACACGGCAGAGCAGATGAGTTACAATGCTGACAGAGCAAAGTATGGCTCCACACAAGGCAGAAGCGGTAACGAGGTGCTGAAAAGTCTCGGTTATGCTTTCGATGAGGATGGAAAAATCCTCATCAACAAGAATGGCTCTGCTGTGGTTGACCACGATAAACTGGAAGCCGACAGAGCCAGACGTGAAGCGGAACGGAAACGCAAAGAGGAAGAGAGACGTGCAGAGGTTGAGAAAGAAGCCGGTTATCTCCGCTGGAAGCAAGAATATCTGAAAAACGGAACACTCTAAACTTAACGTATATGGAAAATGTAAAAGTAATCTATGGTGGCAGGCCCATCGAAGAGGTGGTGCACGAAGTCCACGAAGTCAAGGTGCGTGAATGTGAATACTGCGGCGCACCGATGAGCGAGAGCGACGTAAACGATTACGGAACGCTCTGCGAAAGTTGCTATATGAAAGAATACTATGGGGAGGACTGCTGATGAAAAGGATGCTTTATTATGTGGACCTCTTTTGTGGTGCTGGCGGTACCAGTACTGGAGTTGAGGCGGCACGGCTACACGGTGAGAAATGTGCCCACGTTCTCGCTTGTGTCAATCACGATCCGAACGCCATAAAGTCTCACGCCTCAAACCACCCCAGCACAGTCCACTTTACAGAGGATATTCGGACATTGGCAATGGAACCACTTGCTGATATTGTGGCAAAAGCACGTAGCGCTAACCCAGAAGCATTGGTTGTTCTGTGGGCATCCCTTGAATGTACCAACTTTAGTAAGGCAAAAGGCGGTCAGCCGAGAGACGCTGACAGCAGAACGCTTGCAAATCACCTCTTCCGATACATTGAGGCCATAAACCCAGATTATATACAGATTGAGAATGTTGTGGAATTTATGTCGTGGGGTGAGATTGATGAGCAGGGCAAACCCATCAGCAAACTCAACGGAACAGATTACGTCAGATGGTGTAACCGTGTACAGTCATATGGTTATACATACCTTTGGAGAGAATTGAACGCTGTTGATTATGGTGCTTACACGTCTCGCAAAAGGTTCTTTGGACAGTTCGCAAAGCACGGACTGCCTCACGCCTTTCCAATCCCTACATATTCAAAAGATGGTGCAAGTTCTGATAACCTCTTCAACCAGGGCCTGCACAAGTATAAAGCCGTCCGTGATGTTCTCGACCTCAATGATGATGGAGAGAGTATCTTTGGTCGAAAGAAGCCACTCGCAGAGAATACCCTGCGACGCATCTATGCTGGACTGATAAAGTTCGTTGCTGGCGGTAAGGATAGTTTTCTGTCTCGGTACAATACAGTGAACCCAAAGGACACGGCCAAGTCATTAGATGTTCCTTGTGGTGTGATAACTACGGAAAACCGATATGCAAAGGTCAAGGCACACTTTCTATCCAAGCAGTTTTCTGGCGACCCGCAAGGTATGAATACAAGTATTGAGAAGCCAGCCGGAACGCTCACGTGCATCGACCATCACGCACTAATTACTTACTATGGTAATGGCGGTGCTGTTTCGATTGAGGGACCATCCCCCACGATACCGACACACGACAGAGTGGCAAAGGTTACTTTCATAGCCAACGAGTATAGTGGTGGTGGCCAACTTGGAGATATTAACGACATTAGCCCTGCCATACTTACTACCCCGAAACAGAAACTCGTTACCGCTGATTGCTTTTTAATGAACCCACAATATCAGTCAGCCGGTGGCTCTGTGGATGACCCTTGCTTCACCCTCATAGCCAGAATGGATAAGATGCCACCCTACTTGGTTCAGACGGAGCAGGGTGTGGCTATTGCCGTATTCGATAATGATAGTCCAATGACACGCCAAATCAAGGAGTTTATGGCAATGTATGGCATTACAGATATTAAGATGAGGATGCTCAAAATATCGGAACTGAAAGCCATTATGGGCTTCCCTCCCGACTATGTGCTGGTAGGCACACAATCGGAGCAGAAAAAGTACATAGGCAATGCCGTAGAGGTTAATATGAGCCGTGTTCTCTGCGAGGCACTGGCTGAAAGATTGGAGGAAGCAGTGTGATAAACAAGAAATGCCCCAAGTGCGGAAGTCGGAATTTCCAACTTGTAGATTACTACGTTGCTGGATACATCTACGAAGTAACCGATGGAGTTGTCGAAGCAGATGGTCAAGACGAGGGTGGTAGGCACGTCAAAACAACTTGTGTGTGCAGGCAGTGTGGCCATCAATGGCACCCCAGGCTTAAAAACAATGATTTTAGCATAGATAAATAGTAACCCCCTAAACAATATCAAAATGAACAAAATGAAAGTATATGTCGCCAGCAGTTGGCGCAACGAACATCAGCAGTCGATTGTCGAGGAACTGCGAAAAATGGGCTTCGAGGTGTACGATTTCAAGCACCCTAACGGAGAGGCGGGATTTCAATGGAGTAGAATTGAAGAAAAGTGGCAGGGCTGGAGTATGAAAGAATATAGGGAAGCCCTCAAAACAGAATACGCTCAATTCGGCTTCAACAGAGATTTTGATGCAATGAAAGAGGCTGACATCTGTGTATTATGTCTGCCGTGTGGTAGGAGCGCTCACCTTGAAGCAGGGTGGATGAAAGGTGCTGGCAAAAAGGTCATTGCGTACATTCCGCAAGATGTGAAGATTGAGCCGGAATTGATGTATGGTTTGCTTGATGGAATTGCCATCAGCATCCAAGATGTTGAGCAGATGCTGAAAGGAGGCAACCAATGAACAAAACCAGCATTGCGTGGACTGAACGCACTTGGAACCCGGTTACTGGCTGCACCAAGTACTCTGCAGGGTGCGCCCATTGCTATGCCGAGGTGATGGCGAAACGTCTGCAAGGTATGGGCCAGAAACGCTATGCCAACGGCTTCCAACTCACTCTGCATCCAGAGGCATTGAGAGAACCGATGAAAGTCAAGGAGCCGAGTATGTTTTTCGTCTGCTCGATGGCAGACCTCTTCCACGATGATGTACCCTTTGAGTTTGTGGATAGTGTAACCACCACAATCACCCTCACGCCGAGACACACCTACCAGTTGCTGACGAAACGAATAGCCAATATGCACGACTACTTTACTCACGGCAGGGAAGTCTCTCCCAACTGCTGGATTGGTACAACGGTGGAAAATGCAGATGCAAAACGAAGAATACCTTGGCTTGCAGAAATCAAGACCGCTCCAGTCCGCTTTCTTTCCTGCGAACCCCTGCTGGGCGACCTCGGCGAACTTGACCTATTCAATATCGATTGGGTAATAGTCGGTGGTGAGTCCGGCAATCAAGCCAGACCAATGAAGAAAGAGTGGGTGATGAATATCAAACGTCAATGCGACGAGCAGGGTGTGCCATTCTTTTTCAAGCAATGGGGAACCTATGACGAGGATGGTGTCAAGCGTGATAAGAAAGCCAACGGCTGTCTGCTCGATGGCCAAGTCTATCAAGCCTGGCCGAAATGTTGGTAAAAGCAAATTCAAACATCTAAACAATCATAATATGGATAGCAAGAAAAAAGAAGTAATTGTAACGGTGCATAACACCGAGGAACTGGAGGCGGTAGACAGAAATGTGTTCCGCTATACAGCCGAGCCAGTTGTCAAAAAGTACATCGAAGATTTCTGTGACGAAGATACTGGAGAGGTGGTTTCGATGGATCGTAACGAGTTCATCTTCGAGAAAGGTCGAGAACTGTCCTCGGATGATTTCTCTGCCCTGCTTTTCAATCTCCAATGCGAGTACATCAAAGAGGTAAGGTTGAGCAACATTCAGCGTCAAGGAAACCTCGTCAGCGGTATGCGTTTCCGTCTGTGGAATGTCAAAGTGGACGGTGCCCGAAAACTGAAAATGCTGCTCCGAGCCGACAATGCCCTGCTTGCCTACGAGGTGGCTAAGGATTACATCGAACTGAACTACAAAGGCACGTTCACCATCGAGGGCATCAAGACATTCTCCGACTGCATCGTTATCGAACCAGAGAAAGATGATGAGAAACGCAATATCTCCGCTGATAGGTGGTGGTATATAGTCGAAGTGGAGTCTATGCAGCAAGACCCCGGCGAAGAGCCAGTATCGCTCTTCACAAGCCACTTTGTGGTGTTCGCAGAGAACGTCGAGAGTGCCAAGGTCATCATCGACCGCTGGGTTGCAGAAGAGAAAGCCAAGAGAGGTGAAACGGCCAACAACGTCATTCTCCGTACCAACTCGGCTTCCGTAATCAGTTGTAGTGTTGTTGTGCCAGCGGAGTTCTGCTTCGCTTACACCAAAAAAGACGAGGAAGAGGAATGAACACACTCCTAACAAACGAATGGACTGATGCGACCACCCACAAGCCGTGGGCTGGTCGCCCGGTCCTTTGCAGAACCAGTACTGGCGAAATGCTCGTTCTGAAATGGAATGGTATGTATTGGATTGACGCTTACCTCAACGTCAGAACGCAAGTAACTATGCAAGCAAACGTAACACATTTTTACATCTTTGAACTGTTCTACGATGAAAAGGATTAAGAAAATCAAGGTGTGGCTCTTCGGAGTCCAGTACCGTCTGACAGTCATTGTCAAAGGAAAGACAATCAACACTTATGGCACCAACCGCAAACTGCTCACTAAAATGGGTAGGAACACACTCGGTGCCGAATACTGGTCATTGTATAAAACTGGCCCATTGGGTCTGCCAGAACGCGAGATTGATTTTGGTTACAGCAGAGAGGTGGCAGAGAAAGAATGAGACACAACGAGAGCAAACTCCAGCAGTCGTGTGTCAATTACTTTCGCCTCTGCTTCCCCAAGTACGCCTATCTGCTTTTCGCTGTTCCCAATGGTGTAGCAACCAGCGAAAGCCAAGGGCGCATCCTAAAGAAAGAGGGAATGGTAGCCGGTGTAGCCGACCTCATCCTGCTTGTTCCGAGAGGTGGCTTCGGGTCTCTTTGCATCGAAATGAAAACTGCGAGGGGGCTGCAAAGAGAAACGCAAAGAAACTGGCAAAGAGAGTGTGAGGGTGCTGGCAACAAGTACGTCATTGTCCGCTCATTCGACCAGTTCCGTGAGGCCATCACCACCTATCTCGGAGAAAACGACGGCCTCGATATTCAGTCTGCACGAAACCAACTATCTGACCTATTGAACAAAAACGTATAATATACACGTTTATTCAAAATATCTAACCTGCTACACAATATATTACACAATTCAGCGTTATTGTACTATATACACACTTAAAATGGAGATATACACATCATATTTTGGAAACCTCAAAGCCCTACACAAGGCTGGAGTAATGCCGATAGGTATTGCCCGATGGAAGCCACGCTTCTATGAGGGTGTCAATATGTTCTCGGTAGCCCCGACACGCTATATGCTGTCGGATGAATGCGAACACGAAGAGTATCTTGAACTGTATGAAGAGATACTGCGTAAACGTGGTGCACAGAGCATACTCGGGGAAATTTGCACCATAGCCCAAGGTCGCAACGTGGCCCTGCTCTGCTATGAGAAGCCCGGTGATTTTTGCCACCGCCATCTGCTGGCTGATTTTCTCAATAAAGAACTTGGTCTGAATATCCGTGAGTTTAAAGCCCCTGCCCCTGCTCCCAAACCCACCCAAACCTCTCTATTCGATTAGCTATGAGTGAACTTGCTATTACCAAGAGAACATTCGGCATCGAGTGGGAACTTGCCGATGTTGTCCGTGCGTCAGTTGAAATGCCGGACGGCTTCGTCTGGGATAAAGACGAGATTGTTCAGAACACAGATATGAGTGAGGGTAGAAAGACGGTTCCCATTGGTGGTGAATTGAACACCGACCCGATGCACCTCTGCCATAAAGACTTTGCTCGGCTCAAACAGTTCATCGACAGCGCACGTCAGAACGGCGCCCAAGCCATCAGAGACCTCGCCTTGCAAGTCCACATCTACATTGGCGACCTGACTGTAGATGAGGTGAAGAATATCTTTTATCTGAGTTACTACACCAGCGGACTTCTGAAAGAGATATGCCACACGCCGGAATACTCCGACCTGCAAATATACCGCCCCAGCCCCACGCTGGAAAAGTATGTTGGTATCAAGGCGGCCACAGACTTTCGTGGCATTGAGAGGGTGTTTGAGAATAACAGTTGCAAAGGCTACGACCGTTGCATTGTCAATATAGCATCCTATTTCAAACGCAAAACGGTCGAGTTCCGATGCTTCAACTCGACCACCAGTTTTGAGGAGATGGTGAACTGCGTTATGTTCTCGTACCGCTTCGTTCAGTATGCCATCACCCACAACGAGGATGATTTCAAACAAATCAACTCAATAAATGACTTTGCAAGCCTCATAAAAGCCCCTTTAAGCCTCCCAATCTGCCCACCCCCCACTCATCTATTATGCAGACGTTGAAAGCCAAAATAAAGACATCTACATCCATCCACACATAGACCTCAATTCGAGTTTCTTTTCTGTGCTTGTGGAGAATACTGGAGATACCCTCTCTTGTGTCAATCCTAAACTCTACAGCACCGAAATGAAGTTGAGTAAGTATAAGAAAATCACCATCTATAATAATGATGAGTTTCAGCACCTTATCTATCTTGTTGCTACTGGCCAGCATAAAGTCCACTACAAGGAGTATGCGTATTTCTTGGAGGAGCGTAACAGCGATGATGTGGAAACACAACTGGCCCTGCTTCTGATATTCCACAGCATCAAGAATAACTTTCGCTCACAGGAGTATTATCAACAGCAACTCGACAGCATCAAGGATAGTTTTGAAGAGACGTTCAAGGATGCAAAAAATTTTGCCCAGCAACTCGCCAAGTTCCTCTCTAACTGCACCTACAAACTCGGAACGCTCAATGATGCCCTGCGGGATGGCGGTGATGTTTTCTTCCAGTTTGACAGTTACAAGAAAAACCACTCGACAATTACCAAGTTGCACAAGAATAGCGACTACTCGCTCACGTTCAACGATCTGACTACCTACTACAACCACGTCGAAGAAAACCTGCCCGAAGGCACAGACTTGTTTATGATGAGTACCAATCAGTACCTCCAAATGAACAAACTGGCCAAGAGTGGGGGCAAGGTACTCTACACGACCAAAAACGTGAAAAAGAACCGTATAGAATACCACCAAGACGAAGCATCCCTTATCAGTTACACAGAGCCGAAAGACGATGTGCAAATCATCGACCCAGCCAAACTTAAAATCGTACAAGTAACGCCCAGCCAACTCCGCTTTTTCCAGCAGAGGTACATCAAGAAAGTTCGCAAAGTGTCGCTCTGTAAGTTCGGTTTCCTGGTCCTGTATGACAACGACGTGTTGGGTGGATTTGGCTTCGACTACTCCAAGATTGTGGACTTCGACCTCTGGCTACTCTCGGACTTCTGCACCAACAATAATGTGCCGAGATTGAGTAAACTCATCCTTATGTGTATCAAGTCCAAGCAGGTGCAACGCACCATATCAAGGGCAACTGGACGCTATATCTCGTATATCTACACCAAGGTCTATACACACGCCCCAGTATCGATGAAGTATCGTGGTCAGTTCACCAAGTACGATAAGAAGAAATGGAAGCAGGATGATGTGTTTGAGGATTATCTTATGTACGTCACAAACCTCGGTCAAATTACTGGCAATGAAGAGATAATAAACCAATATCAACAATCATTAAAACGCAGTCAGAAAAATGGCTAAATGGAAATTAGCAGAGGTCGCCATAGAGAAGCTCCAGGAGTCCGAGCTTAACGCCAACGTAATGACGGATGCGTACTTTAACCGCCTCGTTGAGAACATCAAAATCAGTGGTGGTTTAAGTTCTGCCATCGGTTGTGTAAAGAAAGGCGACGTATATCAGATATTCAGCGGACACCACCGTTACCGTGCTGCCGTCCAACTCCGCTACAAGACGGTGCCGGTTATCTACGCCGAAGAGGAAGATATGACCCACGACGAGTTGATTGCCCTCCAGACCTCACACAACTCTCTTCACGGTGAGGATGACAAGGGCATACTCCGTCGCCTCTTCGAGCAAATCCAGTCCATTGAGTTCAAGGAGTTTGCCAACATCGACATCAACGAGATAACGCCCATTGCAGTCGATAACATCGGCTTCGGTGTGGAACAGGAACAGTACTCTGTCTCGCTGGTGTTCTACAAGAAAGAAAAGGCCCTGCTGGAGGAACTCCTTGGCATCGTCGCGGAACAAACCACTACACACGATATGGTCATCCTCGCCGACGCTAACGATAACGAGGAGTTCTACCTCCAGTTGATGAAAGCCATCGAGCGTAAGTATCAAATCAAGTCCACCAGCACACGCTTCCAAAAGCTGCTGGAACTGGCCAAAAAAGCATTGGACGATGAAAATAGGAATAGTAAGCGAAACAAGAAATCTGGAGAGCCGGACACCGCTGACCCCTCGGACAATCAGTGAACTGCTCGACATCGACCGCACCCTCTCTTTCGTGGTGCAGCCCAGCAATACTCGCATCATCCCCGATAGCGAGTATTTGTCGTCTGGTGCAATCGTGTCATCAAACCTCTCCGACTGCGACCTCATATTAGGCGTAAAAGAGCCCTCTACAGCCTCTATCATACCCAACAAACACTATTTCTTCTTTGGCCATCTTGACGATAAACCACCCTATAATAAAGAACTATTCAAGGCACTCAAAGAGAGGCATATCACGTTCACCGACTACGAACTTATAAAAGACAATCACGGCAAGCGCATCATCGCCTTTGGCTACTGGGCCGGCATCGCTGGAGTATATGACACACTACGCCTCTATGGTGAGAAGTATGGCTGCTATGATCTGCCCAAACTCAACGAGACATTCACCAAGCAAATGGTCCTCGACAACCTCGCCAAGGTGTCGCCCATCCTGCTCCAGCGCAAGGTGAAAACCCTCATCATTGGTTACGGACGTGTCGCCAGCGGAGTGCGTGAAATCCTCAACGCCATCGGCATCAAGTACACCCCTGCTTGTAAGTTTAAGTATATGGTGAACGAAGAAACGTGCTACAGCATCGTCGGTGCTGCTGACCTCACCTTTGACACCTACGGCTACAAGTTCGACCCTGCGACATTCCACGCCAACCCAGAGCGTTTCGCCTCTCGTTTCTTCCCCTACGCAGAGGCAACCGACATTCTGCTCTGCTGCCATTGCTACCAGCACGGCGCCCCGGTGTACCTCGACGAAAGACTGGTGAAAGGCACAAAGAACCGCATTCGTGTTGTTGGCGACATCACTTGCGACGTAAATGGTAGTGTGGCTACCACGACCAGGTACTCGACCCACACCTCTCCATTCTATGACATCGACCACTCCCTACAAGAGGCAAAACTGTTTGAAGACAGCGACAATATTTCAGTAATGGCTGTGGATAATCTGCCAAACGCCCTTGCAAAAGAAGCCAGCGAGGACTTTTCGGATATGGTCAAGAGGGTTGTCATCGAGGGAGTAAAGGAAAATGCCAAGTACATTCAAGAGGCAACGATGTTTGTTAATGGCAGATTGTCAGATAGATATAAAAACCTTAATCAATACCTAATGTAGTATGAGCGACTTACAGAATGAACAGATAAAAAAGGCGACCAAAAAGAAGCCGACGAGGAAAGCCATCGCCGACGTGTATGAGAAGAAAGCCGCCAATATGTCAGCCACGGCCATTGCCCTCGGTGTCAGTAGAACCACCCTCTATGAGTGGCGAGAGAAAGACCCTAAACTCGATGCTCTGATGCACGAGGTTGAGGAGTCTTTGATTGACTTTACCGAAAGCAAGTTACTGACCCAGATAAAAGATGACAATATGACAGCCATCATATTCCACCTAAAGACCAAAGGAAAGAAGCGTGGTTACACAGAGGGTGAGGAAATTGAGGTTAAGCAGACCAATGACCTCGATTTGTCGGGTCTATCAGATGAGGAACTCGACACTATGATGACGCTGTTGAGGAAAGCGAAAAAGAAATAACAATGGGAACCAGGACGTGGAAAGCCGATATGCCATTGAGTGTTCTCGCTATGGTGGAAGCCTTTAAGAGAGGGCGCTTTGACTTTATCACCAAGCGAGGTGATAAAGATGGCCCAAAGCACGAGAAGCAGGATGCCGCTCTCCGTGTCCTCGTTGATAATGAACACTCTGAATTTCTTTATGGTGGTGCTGCTGGTGGTGCCAAGTCGTGGACTGGAGCAACGTGGGAACTGTTTATGGCCCTCGCATACCCAGAAACAAGATACTTTGTTGGCCGTGCCGTTCTGAAACGCCTTATGGAGTCCACCCTACCTACGTTCCATAAGGTTATGAAAGCGTATGAGATACCAGATACCCTTTATCACTTCAATGGCGGTTACAACTACTTCCAATTCTACAACGGCTCTCGTATTGACTTCGTGGCCTTGGAGCGTAAGCCAAGCGACCCATTCTTTGAAACACTCGGCTCAATCGAGTACACCAGCGGATGGATCGAGGAGGCTGGTGAGGTATGCTTCGATGCTTACGACACCCTCCGCACACGTATCAACCGCCAAATGAACGATGCTTATGGCATATATGGAAAGTTATTCATCACTTGCAACCCGAAAAAGAATTGGATGTTCCGTATCTTCTATGAGCCTTGGAAGAAAGGCCTGCTGGATGCCAAGAAATGCTATATGCCGTGCCTGGTGCAGGAAAACCCATTCATTGAAAGTGGTTACATTGAAAAGCTCCGTGAGATTGGCGATAAGGTCAAGAAAGAACGTCTGCTAAAGGGAAACTGGGACTATGAGGATAATCCTAACGCCCTCTGTCAGTACGATGATATATGTGCCATCTTTGGAAATAAAATCTCCATACGCAACGGCAACTTTTACCTTACGGCTGATGTGGCTCGTTTTGGCTCCGACCGTGCAAGAATACTTGTATGGGATGGCTACACGGTCGTTGATTTACGGTCTTTCGACACCTCCTCGACAACCGAGATAGAGCAGTGTATTCTCCATTTCCAAAGGCTCTATCACATACCATCCTCTCGCTGCATTGCTGATGAGGACGGCGTTGGAGGAGGTGTTGTTGACCATACTGGCTGCGTTGGCTTCCGTAACAATGGCTCTCCTATGCTGGAACCCACAGAGTACACAGCAGAGAACTATATGAACCTACAGACCCAATGCGGCTACCGCCTTGCAGACCATATCAATAACCACGATGTTGGTTTTGAGCCGTCATTGGTATCAGAAGAGGAGAAAGAACAGATTGTGCTGGAGGTCGAACAGCTCCAGACGTGGAATGGTGATAGTGATGGTAGGTTACAACTCAAGCCCAAGGCGGAAATCAAGGAAGATATAGGGCACAGTCCAGACTGGCGTGATGCAATGCTTATGCGTTGCTATTTCGACTACACAGACACCGCCCTCCCGAAAGATATAGAAAAACGTTTGTCAAATTTAATGCTATAACACAATGTCATTCAAGGAAAAAATTAAAGGTATCTTTGGTGCTATCGCCAATGAAATCAATGCAGCAGTAGGCTACCAGCAAACCTTTACTGAACTGCTCGACAACAACGACGTAACGCGGGCCATCGGACTGCTGGAGAAACGCTCCGACCAAGCCGTAAAGAACCTACTGGAGTACAACACCAAAACCCACAAGGTGATGAACCGCCCGGCCAAGGCTATCTACGACAAAAATGGCGATTTCATCCGCAACAAGGAAGTGAACCGTGTGGCTATCCCTTATCACAAATTCATCAACGAGATAGCATTGGTGTTTATGTATGGCAGACCCGTCCTGTGGAGTAATGCAACGCCCAACCCCAGAGCCGATGAGCGTCGCTTGCTCCAAGAGCAACTTGGGCAGCCGGAGCATAGTGAGGAGGTAGAGAACACCATTGCAGAGATTGACGCCTACTCGGAAATGATGGATGCCAAGTTTCAGCGGCTCAAAGACCAACTGGATGATTGTCGCTTTGATGCTCATCTGCGTGAGGCGAAACGCTATGCCGGTTGTGAGGGCTGCTCTGCTATGCTGTTCCATACCTACCAAGAGGATGGTGAGCCGAGGATGCTTATTCGTGTGCTGGCCAAGAGTAAGAATGATGACATCTACACCCTCTTCGACCAGTACAACCGACTGACGGCATTCGCTTGGGGCTACACAACGCTCAATGCGGATAACAAGTCCGTGTACCACTACGACATCTACACGAAAGAGTTTGTGTATTATTGTCAGAATGTCGGTGGCTCTCGCTGGGAGGTTGACAAGAAACCCAATCTCGTCAAAAAGATACCAGTCATCGTGTTCATCCAAGAGGTGGAATGGGATGGCACACAGTCTATCATCGAGCGCATCGAGGATGCCTACTCTCGCAACGCCGACAGCAATGATAACTTTGCTGATCCGGCTCTGGTGGCCACAGCCGACATCATAAACACCCTGCCCAAGCAGGAAGAGGAGAGTAAACTCTATGTGTTGAAGAATGGCGGTGATATTAAGTACCTAGAACGCTCCAACGCCAACCAAGCACGTCAAGACGAGATTGATGCCCTCGACGAGCAGGCAATGAGCAAATCGTTCACCCCGAACATTACCATCGAGGACCTGCGTGGACTGGCCAACGCCAGCGGAACCACTCTCGAACACGTTATGATGCTCGGCACCATCAAGGCCGATATGCGTAAGGAAACCCACGACGGCTACCTCTCGCGTACTGGCAATCTGATGAAAGCCATTATGGGCAATGTGCTGGACGTGAAAGGTGGCAGCTACGAGGAGTTGGTCATCCATCACGAATTTCAGCCGCCCTTTGGCGATGATGTTGCCATAGCCGTTGACCGTCTTATGCGCCAGTATGGTGGTGGCGGTATGTCGCTACAGACCCTGCTGGAGAAATCACCTCTCATCGACAATGCCGATAAGGAAATGGAGCGTATCAACAAGGAGAAATCCAAAGAGGATGAACGGCGCAAACAAGCCTCTCTAATGGACGTTTTTGAACCCACCCTATAAACTCTCCACCTATGGCAAGTAAGCCCACCAAACAGACAAATTCAGCCACTCTTGGGGTGTGTAGCGACTGCAAACACTCATACGACTACCACGAAATGACCAACTATGAGCCAAAGCACCCCTTTATGTGTCACTGTCCGTTTGAGAGGTGGAGCCAGTTCCTTGACAAACTATGTGTGAACGGCAAGTTTGAACATAAGTGATACATCAGTTTCTCCCACCTATTCTTCCGGGGCTGTCGGTACGCTGGCAGCCCTCTTTTGTATCATTGAAACATTATCAACTCCCCGAGCGGAGATAACATTTGGATTATTTTGCACGGCACACAATAAATAGACACAATCAGCGTTATAAAAATATGGAAAACACGAACACAAAGAAGAAAACCAACATCGAGGAATGGCATCGAATGATGGACGAATACGACCGCGAACTTGCAGAAAGTCGAAGACGTACTGGCAGGCCGGAAAAAAACCAGCCCGAAGAGTGTATGGACGAACTGCTTGTTGAATATGACGTAAAGCACATATACGAGGCAATGTGTGAGCACAAGTCCCTCAAGCGGGCCCTCGAAGATTACCCACACCAAATGACAGCAGAAGAATTCAAAAAAAATGTTGTGTGGGTTATGAAGTTTCAATCTTGGAAATCCTTTGAGGGGGAATGTGGTTCATATTTAGATGCCTAAATAATCCTCAAGCACCTGCATCTGCATAACATCGTCAGTCCGTAGTATGCCCTCCCAAGTTGTTTTATAGAATAAATCTCTCGACCAGTCATAACCAGTCAGCAGATTCATTGGGAATGGGTCTTTTGCGTTGTTTGACGTGTACCATTTTTCGACTATAGAAAGAGCCTCTGTTACATCAACCTTATTTACCTCACCAGCAGACACAATGAAGTTGGTGAGGTATTTTTGTCCGTGCCGGAACGTGAAGCCATACCGAGCCCAAGTGTATGCCCCATTGGTTATGTTGGCACATACTTGAATTATGTCCACGCCAGCCTTTTTGTAACCATCGTAAAGGTGGCGAAACACAGCCTTTGAAATGCCTTGGTCTTGCATCTTTGGAGGAATGGTAAATTCATCGTGGTCCACTCTCACTTCCCCATTCTTTAACCTGCCGAATGTCCTGCCTATTCTGATACCCTTGACACTTTCATACTCCAATGTTATGTTCCTGTCATAGACAGTAATAGCTCGTTCCTTAATCTTATCCCCATATTCGGCAAGTACATTGTTAAAGGCGTCATCAAATTCGAGAACGCCAAACTTTGAGATTGGGTTATAGAGAAACATCTGCTTAATGTCGGGATTTTTGGTGTAAAGTACTCGACCGCCAACCTCAAACCGCTCATTGACTGCATCCCATTGCTCGTCTGGTGTCAGTAGTTTTGGTATATGCCTACGCATTGCAGCGTACACCTCTTCTTTATTGTCGCGGATAAAATATGGTAACGAACCCCGTTTCTCCGCAGCGGCAATACGCTCCTTATTGGCTTTTGTCCACCGCACAAAGTTATCGGGCAGTTTCTCAACCTTGCCAGCAGCCTCAACATCGTCGGGGTCTCCCCCATCCAGTATAGCATCAACCATCCTATCCACCTCTTCTTTAGTGGCGAGTATAGGCACTTGATAGCACATACAATTGGGGTGCCAGCCAGTCCACTTGAAATCTTTCGGATAGACACCGGCCAATTCGTCACAGATGTCTTGAACATGGTATGGGTTGTTGGATAGGCGTATCTCTATGCCAATCACAAATGAAAACTCTTGGTATCGGTCATAGTCGGCTGTACGGTAGGCGATGTTCGTGGTGGTTCTCGCATACCTCAGTGCGTTCCTGTACGATGAATGATACACCCCTTGTCCGGTCGGATAGTCTCTTGGGTCGGCATCTTTCCATGTGGTGCTACCATCCTCGTGGGTGATACGTTTCTTCCATTTGCGTCCATACATCGACTTTCCCTCTGCATCCTCCCCAGTTTTTATTCTGAATCTGCGGAAACAGTCATCTGGATTGACAAGGTAATCCTCCAGTAATGCAGCCATACGTTTTGCCCCTACACCATCCATCAGAGCCTCTTCCACGGCTGTTTCCATCTGCCCCAGTACGGCACCATTCCACACTCTCTGTGACGCGGTGATGCTACCATCCCTGCTGGCCCTAATGAAAGCCTTTGCAGCATTGCCACTCGACACCCTCGGTGAGAACGCTCGCAGAACTTCCCCACTTAACCTTTCGCCTACAACCTGCCTTATAAGCTCATTACATCCCTCATAAGCCTCTCCAAACTCGGCTATAATACCTTTATCCACCACCTGCTGAATTTGCCTCTCTAAGCGCGTCATTATCTCATCCACTTTGTCGAACTTTCCGTAATCCTCAAATGAGAATGGTGCTTCTGGATTATAGTCCACGGCAGCGAACACCTTGGATATGTCGGCAAGGGCATGGTCATACAATGCACGAACACCGTCGGCATACCTGTTGGTTCGTTTAACCAACTCGCTACGCAGTTTTTTGTAGTCAATCTTAGTCATGTCAGTTCAATATTACGACTTCAATGGTGCAAAATTGATTGGCGTAAAAACGCTTCTCCATGAATTTGGTATTGATAAGAGCCTGTCGGCATATACCTATCACCTGTGATGTCAATCCAGCATAAAGGGCAGTAAGGTTGCGGAAATAGAAATCCGACTGGCCATTGTGCGGATGATGTAGATGTACCTTGATGATGTCTTGTTTCTTTGGCATAGACGTGTATATTATTCGACTGCAAAAGTACATATTTTTTCCGAAATAGCAAAAAATATATTTATTATCTCCACTCGGACAATAGATAATGTTTCGATTATGATTTGAGTATGTGGCATTTTATAAACGTGTACTACATGGATATTTTTTTGTAATTTTGCACACAAAATTTAATCCACAACGAAATGAATAAGATTTTAGCACAGAAAGTCAAAGACAAATGTAAAGACATGGGTCTTTCGGAAGAGTACGTCAATGGCATAACCGAGGTTCTCGGTGCTGACATTGCAGACGATTCCACCGACAGTGAGGCAATCGAAACTGTTGCCAATCGCATTGCTGACATAGCCAAGCGTTCGCAGGGCGAAGCAACAAGATGGGCACAGAAGAAAACGCCTCAACCTGCTCCAACTCCCACCCCAAAGCCTCAGCCAACCCCTACACCCCAGCCTCCAGACGAGGAACCAGCATGGGCAAAAGCCATGCGTGAGAACATGGAAAAACGTATCAAGGGTTTGGAGGACCAAAACAAAGAACTCCTCGCTGAGCGCAAAAAGAACGCCAGAGAAGCCGTGATTGGTGCAGCTCTCGACAAACACAAAATCCCAGCGTACCTACGCAAGTACATTGGTATTCCCGAAGATGTCGAGGATGCAAAAATCGAAGAGTATGTTGCTGGTATGGCACAAGAGTTTGTCACGAACCAGTTGCCAGACATCGGCGACCAAGGCCGTCAAGTGGCGAGTAAGCAGGAAACAGAAGCTGCTGCTGATGCTTTCTTCAAATCCCATGTCAAACTTCCAAAACAAGATTAGACAATGAAAAGACGAACCAAATCCTACGACGGCTCACGTCCGATAGCCACCGGCTCGCTCACTCGCGAGGTTGGTGGTTTCCTGCTGGACCAAGTGAACCAGACTTTCGTAGAGGGCGATGTCATCCCTGCTGGCACCCTTGCACGTCGTGATGAGACCACTCGCAAGGTACTTATCATCAAGACCGCCAAGGTCAAGGCTATCGATGAGAGCGATGCCAAGATTGTGACCCTTGAAAGTGATGCTTTCATCGGTCCCATCTTTGCTGTGGGTGACAAGGTTCTCAAAACCGTTTCCGGCACCTATGCCAACGCGCCCTCCATCACCGCCATCAGCGACACTGCTAACGGCTACATCGTCACCCTCTCTGCGGCTATCGACGGCCTTGCCGTTGGTGACGTGTTGCAGGGTGTGTACAAGAATGGCAGCAACAATGCCGCCATCTACAAGGCCAACTGTGTCGTTGTCACCGACACCCTTGTCCGCGAGGATGGCAACGAGACCATCGTTGACGTGTGTGCCGACACTATGCAGTACGCCATCTACGAGCGTCGCATTCTCCCTGTTGTCTCTGCCCAGAAAGATACTACTGGTGTCTATCTGTCCGAGAACCCCCACATTCGTTTCACCCAATTGCAGTAAGTTGCGAATTGCTTAAAAAGAAAGGAATTAAACAATGGCAAACAAGTCAATTTTCGCAGATGCCCAGAATGGCCTGCTCCGCAACTTAAAGCCGCTTGACCTCATCGGCTTTATGCAAATCCTCTTCGACAAATACGAGGAGGCAGAGGTCGCGAAGTTCACCCCCATGATGGTGGACCGCTATTTCACCTACAACCCTGTGCAGATGGGGCTCACTGCTGAGGCTCTGATGGGTCAGTACAACTTCCGCGTGATGGCCACGGTTCTCGGCAACGACTCCGCAGTGCCTTTGCGTGGTACCACTGGTTTCTCGGCGTGGACACACGAAATCCCTCGTATCGGTCACATGTACCACATGGAGGCTTCTCGTCTGCGCCAGCTCTACCAGGTGCTGGAGAGTGTGCGTACCACCGATGCGGCCAAAATCCGCCAGTTGCAGAACACTATCTTCAACAACGTGCAGAATGCCTACCTCGGTTGCAAAGACACCTTGGACTACATCTTCCTGCATTCCATCTTCCACGAGGGCCAAGTGACGTTCACCACCTCGTTCAACAACCCCCAAGGCCCAGCCACCTACGCCATCGACTATCTGATGCCCAACGAAAACAAGAAAGTTTCCAAGGATGCAAGTGGCAACAATCTTGAATGGACTGCTGCCAACTCCGCCGCCGGAAACCTCAACATCTTCGAGCAGTTGCAGGACATCGTTCGCGAAATGACCGACAAGGGCATTGCCGTCGGCGAAATGATGATGTCGCCCAAGATGTTCGTTCTCATCCAGCGTGACAAGGTTGTCCGCAAGATGGTCTATGGCAACGACCGCTCTTCTGCACTCGTCACCATCCCCGACCTCAATGCTGCTCTGACCTCCTATGGTCTGCCTCCCATAACGCAGGTCACTCGCCGTATGGCCATCGAGAAAGACGGTAAGCGCACCATCGTTGACCCCACTATGGATGATGCCAACGACAGCGAGCGTATCGTGTTCCTGCCCACTGGCACCATTGGTGAAATCCAGCCCACTGTTGAGGATAGCGACCTCATTCCCGAAGCCAACGTGTCCTACATCAACTCCAATGACGGCATTAAGGTGTCGCAGTGGAGTGTCGGTGACAGCACTGGCCAGAAGCCCACGGAGTACA
>JAFRRK010000005.1 GCA_017428115.1 Bacteroidales bacterium
ATCTCAACAGCATCGAAGATGCTGAATCTTAATAACCCCATACTAAGCGACTGGAGGGAGCGCAGTGTGGGGTACGCAACACCCTCCTATTCTGCGTCTCGGAGAGACGCGACCTTAAAAAACAGTTGTTTCTAAAATCCCCCAAAAATGAAAAACTTACTCAAACTCATTCATCTGGCGGCACTCCTATTGATGTGCGCCGTCGGATTCCATGCCGGAGCGCAGGGAGACAGGGTCGTCCCACCCGGCCCAGACCCCAACTCTGGCTCCCGTCAGTACAATGTCGTCATCATCGGCGACTTCGAGTCCAAATGCCTCCTCCCAAATGTGGGACAATCCCACTACGACGAGTTCCCAAACGCCGTCGTGGCATGTCAGGGGCAGGAAGTCACCTACACCGCATACGCAAGCACCGATGGAGACAATGTCGTCGGCTGGTCATGGTCGGTCACTGGTGCCGTGTCGGTCAGCTACAACAACAACGTCGCCACCGTCCTCTGGGGTAATGGGGAAACGGGCGAGCTGACAGTCACCATCACCATGTCATCGGGTCATATATATACGCACCGCCAGACCGTGCGTCTCATTGAAAAGCCTGTCGCCGTGGCATCCTCCGTCCCCGAATACGACGCTTCTCACACCATCTATGTCTGCTATGGCATGGATGTCGAATTCACCGACCAGTCCCACACTCAGAGCAGCGACATCGCCGGCTACCTTTGGGAAGGCTGCGGCAGCACATCATCTACCCGCTCCTTCCTCCTCCAAAATGTCACCACCCCCTGTACGGTCACACACCGCGTCTACAACAACTGCGGCTGCTACGACGAAGAAGAATTCTTTATCGAGGTGCTGCCGGGCCATCCCCTGCAACTCTCCTGCTACGGCACCGCCTGCGAGGGCAGCACGGTCTCCTACCATGCCACCTCTCCCTCTTGTACCCAGTATTTCTGGAGCATCGAGGGCGGGCATCTCGTCAGCGGGCAGGGCACACCCGACATCACCGTCACGTGGGACAGCCCGCTGGACGGCTACGGCATCATCAGCCTCGACGGCCCCATCTGCGGCAACGGCGCCTGTCAGGGCGGCCTCAGCGTCCGCGTCCTCATCATCCAAAACGGCGTGGCCATCAACGGCCAGACTGCGGTATGTGAGGGCGAGGCGGTGGTTTACAGCGTACCACTCTACGGCTCCACACACTACGACTGGAACATCACACCCTCCACGGGGGTGAGCGTTACCCCTCTTAACGGTGCCAATAAAGTCACATGTCTGTTCAACACACCCGACACCTTCCGCATCTTCGTCAAATACAAGTGCGACTTCCTGGCTTGTGGCGAGTTCCGCTCCGACACCCTCACCGTCGTCGTCAAGCCCCGCCTCGAAATACTTGGCGATAAGGAGGTCTGCCGGACCAACACCATCACGCTGACCACCAACGACGAAAACAACAACCTCTTCACTTGGAACGTTTACGACCTCGCCAACAACCAGCTCATCTATACCTCTCCCTCGCCGACGGACCAACTTGCCTCCAGTGTCATCCCCAATGCAGGCAGATACCGCATCACGGCCGAAAACAGCAACTATTGCAACGAGGCAACGTTCGTCCTCACCATCAAAGACCCGCCGCCCGCACCCACCGTGGCAGAGATGAGTCCCGACAACCCCACCATAGCTTGCCCCAATTCGACCATACGCCTGAACGCCACCCCCTCTAATCCCTATTACAACTTCATTTGGGAGGCATGCTCCACCGCCACCCCTGCTGTTGTCTCGGGTGAAGAGGTCTCGATAACCTATGGCTCGGAGGTGTGCGACGTGGCTGTCTACCACTACGACCGCGAGCTGCAGTGCCGCTCCCGCACCTCCTACACCCATACCGTTGTACCATTCGTCCTCGCACAGTCTCATCTTCCAAAACGTATCACCGTCTGCCCTGGCACCAGAATCGTCTGGGGCAACGACATCGTGCCGGAACAGGATTTGGTTTTGTATGAGTGGCAGATTGAGGATAAAAAACAACGCTATATAACCGTAGAAGGGAATATCCATAATGGTCCCAATACATTTATGGTAAGTGATATATATCCAGCAATATCCAATCCGATTTCTTTGCAAGTTTATCTTTCGAGACGCTATTGTGGCGACGAGAAAATTGACACGGTTCAAATAATCATATACCCGATGCAGCACCCGTCGCTGAGTTTCGACCCACAAGATGCAATTTGTCAAAACTCCCAAGTCCAACTCTCTGGCTCAGGGTGTACCACTTGTGTCGATGCCAACGCCATAGGCAGGTACACATGGTCTTTCTCCGATAGTCCACAGACCGCAACAGGACAGACCATATACCACACATTCGACAAACCCGGCGACATCCTCGTGACGCTCACCTGCAACCCCTATGATGTCTGCGACAACAGCAATTATCTGCCGTCGGTGACCGGCATCATAAAAGTAATCCCCAACCCGCCAGCATACTCCATCGGCTACGACGGCACCAATGTCTTCTTAGAACCACCGTTGTCCTCGACGGACTATGCCATCCGCTGGGGCCACACTGCTGATACCAACAATACGGTGCCGGCTTTGCTGGGTGGAGGTGTGGATTATTCCTGCATGATTATTAGTCGCACAAACCCAAGATGCACCACGATGATAAAGAACGAGGCTGTATTGTGCCAACCGCTCCAATTGGGTCCTCCATCCATCGACTATTGCAACAAGACGGTCTCGTTCAGTGTGCTCAACCCCCCGATGCCTATTGTCTGGAGTGTCCTCTCGGGCGATGTCGGTGACCAAATCATCAATGGCTCCCTAAATGAGTACCTGACGCTTCCGGTCAACTCCGTCGGCAACATCGTGGTAAAGGCGCGGGCGGAGGCCGACGAGCCCTGTTTCTCTTCCACGACAATGTTCACTGTCGATTTCCTACCAGACTTCTCTTTGCAGAAGGCCTGTTCCGCCATCGTCATCCGGAACAACTCCCAATGCCTTGATGCCAGCAAGGTAATTATGATAAAGGTGACAGAAGCTGGCGGTAATATCAACTACCTAACTTTCCCTGTCAGTCAATCCGTAATCACATATCCTACAGGCAGTGGGGGACATTTCACCATCGAATTGTACTCTTATGACGGAATGCCATTGGTACCGCCCTGCCCGATTGGCTCAGTCGATATTGAGAATACTAGCAATCTGCCAGTGGATATTACTTCAGCCAATACGGGACATATACACCAGACTTGCAATAACACCGCCATCCAACTGACAGCATCTTTACCTTCGCCTCACACTATCGTTCACTCACGCTGGGATTTTGGAGATGGTGGGACATGTTTGGATACAAACGGGAATTCAGTTTATCACACGTTTAGATTCGACCCTAATAATCCTCTAGAGTATACTGTGAATGTATTTGTCACTGACGAAAACGGATGTGTGAGCCACGATACAATAAAGATCACCTCGTTTGAAAACGACCTTAAGTCAGAATCGTTAGTAATTGATGGAGAGTATCCGATGACCTGCCCTGGAAATAATAGACTCATCAAATATTTAGTAAATGGTAATATCCCTCAATGTACTACTGCAAGATACAATTGGAGTATTGATCCTTCCTTAACTTTACACCCGATTTATACTCATGAAACCCGATACACCGATGATTATAGCGTAGTTGTTACCAATGCTAATTACTGCAAAACCGAGGCAAGTGTCAATGTCCCATTCAAGAATAAACCCTCTGCTATCATCATCCCCAAGAAATATTACTACTGCACTGGAGAGGAAATCGTTCTTTATGGCAAGCCAGACAATGAAAATAACTATACGTATGCATGGTCTGTTTACGAAAGCGTAGCACAGACAACAGTTCCTTATACTACTGGTACAATCAGCTTCACCGCTCCAAGTTACGGCTGCACGTATACCATTAATTTGACGATTACCAACGATGAAGGTTGCTCCGCTCAGGCTGACCCGGTGACTATCACCGTTGTGGCTCCTCCTCCCGCTCCCTCAATTTCCATCGACCCCACTCAGCACTGCATCGACCAGCACCCTGTTAAATTGGTTAGCAACAACCCGTCTCAGTTGCTCCATTGGAGTAACGGCGATTACGGCAACACCGCTTATTACCATTATCCAGGCCCGGCTATCGCCTATTACTACGACCCGGTGTCCGGCTGCCGCTCCGATTCCGCTGTCATCAACATCCCTGCGGCTCCCGACTTCGACGCCCTGCTGACAGGCTGCTATAAGGTTTGCGATTCTCTAGCAGAAACCAGTCTGCCTGTGTATGGCTTGTTACCTTTACTTCAACCTTATGGTTGGGATTGGTACTATAACAATTACCTCTCACAATATGGACCATTCGGCTATCAACCCTATCCTTTGATGCTGCCATTGAATGGCTTCGGCTCCTATTACCTCTCGGTAAACTATTTTGAAGAATGCAAATCTACCTCAAAACCCTTTGTCCTCCAAGAGGATGATGTGTGCAAGTGCGACAGCATCGACATCAGTTATGTGTGCAAAGATAGCCACGTCAAAGACTGCCATCTGATTTATGAGATTGATGTCACAGTGTGCAATAATTCACATACGACACGAACTTTCAACACATTGACACCTCTGTTTGACCTTATCTCTGGAAATATAACAATTACTAATAACACCTTTGTCGCTACCTCCATCACACCAAGCAACTGCTACTATTTCACTCTTGAACTTGAGGTGTCGATACTTGACCCCATGGTGGCCTCATTTATGATTAAGGGCTCTAAATGTAATGTGGATTTCAGCATCGACCTCACTCCCGACATCAATTGTTCGCAACTGGCCACTGGCCTGATAACACCCAACGGCACCATCACTGGGGTTAATACCATCTATTGCGATTTCTCCATCAATGTGTCTGGGGTAACGGATGTGTTGGCTGTATGGAGCAACCCGCAGTCGGTTGTCAATTACACCCTTACGGGCACAGGGGTAAGCGGCTTGTGCGCATTCGGCCAAGGTGACCTGTCCAATAGCGAAAACGCCTGTGTATATGTCCTTGCATGTGTCGATAAGAAACCATGTATCTACTACTACTGTGTCCCTGCGGCAGACTTGCTTGCATCTCCCAAGTCCTCCCCGCTGGAAAGGACTGGACGCGATGCTGACAATTCCCCCGACCCCACACTAAAGCCCAACCCCACCACTGGTGAGGTCGCGATTGAAATGAGCAACCCCCTTTCAGGGGGCTCCGTCGTCGGCACCTCCGACAAAGTCCTTGAAATCCTCGTCATGGACATGAACGGACGCACCGTGGCCACCTTCACAGGCTCCGACCACTTCAACATCTCCAACCTCCCCTCCGCCGCCTACATCGTCCGCATCAAAACCCAGCACGACAATGCCGATAAAATCACCTACCTCAAACTCGTGAAGAAATAACCAACCGTGGAGCAGATAGGGGCTGCCCTTCCACGCAGCCCCTATCTCACCTCCCCAATCTCCCTATCCAATCTATCATATCTACCCAATCTATCATATCTATCCTTATACTAAAAGTAAATCAAATAGAAACAATAAATTTTAAAATTTACCTCAATTCCGCAAATCTGCCACACGACCCGACCGATGCGTCTTCGAGAGTGAGTCCGACCGAAACAGAAGGTTTATGTCTCAGTATTTTTCAAACAAACAGACAATTATCCATACACCACCCCCTTTCCCCCATGGG
>JAFRRK010000006.1 GCA_017428115.1 Bacteroidales bacterium
CTGCTCTACCAACTGAGCTACAACGCCATCAATTTCCCTCTTGAAATCGTTTGCAAAAATACAACATTTTTTTCAATTAGCAAAAAAAAAATTCTCAAAAAAAATGCAATATGTTGTATATGCGTTTATTATTTTTTTATCTGATGTCTATTCTTCTGTCTGCAAATCGTGTTTTTTCTTTGCTTTTTCGGAAAAAAACAGCTGGTCCACTATCAGCCAAATGGTACCGATGGTGATAGCAGAATCGGCCACATTGAATATGGCGTTGAAGAACACCAGTGGCTTTCCTCCCACGAAAGGCACCCATGCAGGCCATGTTGTGTCGATTAGGGGGAAATAGAACATGTCTACCACCCTTCCTTGTAGCAGGGGAGCATAGCCTCCTTCGGGTGGGAATAGTTGTGCCACGTTGTAATAGCTCTCATTGAATATAAGGCCGTAGAAACAGCTGTCAATCAGATTGCCTACAGCGCCCACCACAATCAGCCCTAGGCACACTGCCAATGGTTTGCGCATTCCACGATTGATCTGATGAATGAGAAACCACATCAAAGCAGTCGACGCCACTAGCCGGAACAGGGTGAGGATAATCTTCCCGGCGCTGCCGCCTAGCTTCATACCGAAAGCGAAGCCTTCGTTCTCAACAAAATGGAGCACACACCAATCTCCTATTAGAGGAATCTCCTCACCGATGTGCATGTGCGTTTTTACAAGTATCTTGACCACTTGGTCGATGACCAAAATGGCCCCCATCAGGTACCACACTATGGCGTAGTGTTTTCTTATCTCTTTATCCATAATATGTCAATAACACTTCTTGGAAAAAAATATTGTCTAGGGGGTGTTTTTTTTCTCCCCACCCACCTATCTTTTGCCATGCTTTGTCATTCCAATTGCTTGGCATTGTTCCAGCAATTCGTCGTACCACTCTTGCCCGAATCGGCGTATAAGTGGTTCCCTCAGATATTTGTATAAAGGCACTCCGCATTCACGACCTTTGGCCATAGCACACCGACACAAGTCCCAGCGGTGATAGTTGACAGAATTGAACTCGCCATACTCGTCGATACGCAGGGGGTAGAGGTGGCAGCTGATGGGCTTCGGCCAGTCGATCTTGCCATCGCGGTAGGCCTGCTCAATGGCACAGTAGGCGGTGCCGTCCTCGCCCCAGGCCACGTAGGCACATTCACGGTTGTCAACAAGTGGTGTGCAGGGTTCGGCAGCATTGTCGAGTGCCGACACGCCGTCGCGGTGCACCACCTTTTTGCCCTCTTCGGTCATATAGGGTTCAACGGAGGGGAGTATTTTTTGCAGTATTGGTATTTCAGATTCCAGCAGAGGCGCGCCGCAGTCGCCTTCCACACAGCACTGGCCCTTGCATTGTGCCAGGTCGCAGCAGAAACACTGGTCGGCGATGTCGTCGGTGACGATACAGTCTTTTACTATCAGCATTGTGGTAAAGTAATAACTAATTATTTCAATTCTTCAGCAATCTTTTCTGCCATGACCCTTGCCAGTTTGTAGCGCGACTCCACTGTCCATCCTGCCACATGGGGTGTGAGTACGGTTTGTGGCGAATCAATCAGATATTGAAAGGCTGTGGGCAGGTGCTCTAGGTCGAGGCCGTCACGGCTCATGTCCTCATATTCTATCACATCGAGTGCGGCCCCGAGGATATGCCCGCCTTTCATTGCTTCCACTAGGTCCGGTGTATTCACCACGGCCCCTCGTGCGGTGTTGATAAGGTAGAAATTGTGTCGAAATGCTTTGATAAACGAGCAGTCCACCATGTGGTGTGTCTCCTCGGTGAGGGGCACATGGAGGCTCAATATTTCTGCACGCTCCTGCAACGCTTTGAGCGATACCTCTTGTACGTAGTCTGGGGCGTACCCTTTGGGTTTGTACTTGTCGTAGGCAATGATGTTGCATTCAAAGCCCTGCAGCCTTTGTGCGAATGCACTGCCCATATTGCCAAAGCCGATAATACCCACAGTGCGTCCCTCCAACTCGCACCCCCTGTTGGCCTCGCGCTTCCACAGTCCTTTTCGCACTTCGGCATCGGCTCGGGCCATGTTGTCCATTAGGGCCAGCAACAGCCCCACGGCATGCTCTCCCACAGCCACTCGGTTGCCTTCGGGCGAGTTGAGGCAGTGTATGCCTAGACTCTCGGCATAGTCCACGTCAATGGTCTCCATGCCCGCTCCCACGCGCCCTATGCAGCGCAGGTGGCGGGCATGGTCGAGGAAGTGGCGGTCGATATTTATCTTGCTGCGCACCACCAGCGCGTCGTATTGCCCTATCTGCTCTAGGAGGCTGTCGTAGGTGATGGTGGTGTCAACCACTACCGCATGTCCTGCAGCCTCCAGTGTCTGTTGCAGCACGGGGTGGGTCTTGTCGGTGACGAGGATGCGTGACATGACTCTCTATTCGAAGACGTTGATGACCACCTTGGACGAGGCTCCCAGTATGCCGATGCCACCTTCGATGTTGGTGTGCACCTGCACAGGCTCTGAGATTACCTGCATGAAGCCGTCGTAGTTCTCGGCAGCATTGATGGTCTTGTTGTACAGGTATTGGTCGCGACTGATGGCATAAACTTCTATGCGAGTGGGGTAGAGCTCAAGCTCTTGGTCGGGGGTGTCGAAATAGGTGTTGGGGGAGACATGCCCGATATAAAGACTGATTGTAATAGGGTGGGCATTGCCGTTTATGCGTTCGTCGGTGAAGCTGATGGCGGTGCCATTGTTGTCCTCCTCTTCGTATAGATCGAACACCTCGTTGGTGGCATCAATGTCGAAAAGAATGTTGTCTTCGATGGTAATATAGCGGTAGCTCCAACTCCCCCATGTCTTGGTGGCAAGACGCACCATGTAATAGTTTCGCTCGTTGGCAGGGTCGTGGAGTTTGAAGTGCAGATTGATGTTGCCTTCTACATAACGGTTGATAACGACACTGTCGTGAATGTTGGTCCAACTGTTTTCATAGATGGTGGTGTCATATTCGATGGTGAAGTCCGACACCACAGGCCGTTGGGGAATGCGGCAACCGGCACTCACTTCGCCTAGATGGGGTGATATGACGCGTATGCTTAGGCTGTCGCCTGGTTGCGGCACGATGCCGGTGTTGTACATCCCGTTGCCTTCGCTGGTAGCAGTACTTTCGTTACCGTTGACGGCTACAATCACTTGGGCGTTGTTGATAGCAGGAACTTCGGCATTGCTGAGGAAGAAACGACTCTGCGATACGCGCAACATCCATGTGCTGTCAGCTTGGGGCTTGGATATGACCACAAGGTATGGTTCGGTAACGTCACCGTTAAATTCTATGATCTTCTCGCACGAGGTAAAACCCAGGGTCATTATGGTTGCCAGTATAAAGGGAAAAACTCTTTTTTTCATAATATGTTGATATTATTAGCAAATTACTTCTTAGTTCTTAACTCTTACTTCTTACCTCTTTAAAAGGTCCATGTGTAACTAACTGACGGGATGATGGGGAAGAGCGAGAGTTGTTTCAGGTATTTGGTCTCGCCATAGCCGCCGTCGAGCCAGCCGTAGTCGCTGCCCTGATACACCAGGTAGGGGTTCTTTCGGTTGTATAGGTTGTAGACACTGATGTTGATGGTGCGATGGCCGCGCTTGAGGTCGCGGTGGAAGTTGACGCTTGCGTCCATACGGTGGTAGTTAGGCAGGCGGTAGTTGTTGCGGCTGCTGATGTAGGGTGTCAGACCGTAATAATACTCGTCGGAGTAGTTCTCGATGGCGTCGAACTCCTGCATTGCCAATGTGGCGGCGTTGCCGCTGGAGAAGACCCAGCTGATGCTGGCGTCGATTTTGTCTGTGAACTTGTAGGTGGCGACGAGGCTCACATCGTGTCTGCGGTCGTACTTGGCTGGGAATATCCTGCCGCCGTTCAGCTCTTGACCGGGACGGTCGAAGAGGCGGTCGGCGTGGCTCCAGGTGTAGCCAATCCATCCCGTGAACTTGCCGATGTTCTTCTGAGCAAGGAACTCGATGCCGTACGACCATCCACGGCCCATGCACACCTTGTCTTCCCAGCCTTGCGAGCTACCCCAGAACGAGGCACCGTCCTTATATTCGAGCAGGTTGTCCATATATTTGTAATAGCCTTCGACGGAGAGGTCTACAATGTCCAGCAAGTTATAGAATAGTCCTGCCGCCACCTGCTGCGAGGTCATAGGCGTGATACGTGCGGTGACGGGCACCCACAGGTCGGTAGGAAGGCTGATGCTGCTGTTGCTCAACAGGTGTAGGTATTGTGTCATATACGCATAGCCCACCTTGGCAGAGAGACGGTCGGTGATAAGCCAGCGTCCGCTCAGGCGTGGCTGCAGGTTGGGGTAGAACTTTCCCTGCACGGCAAAGCCCGTCAGGTTCAGTCCGATGTTTACCTTCAACTTGTCGTTGATGCGCCAATCGTCCTCGGCGTAGGCCATCAGCTCGCTGGCACCCACGCGGCTCTGCCCGAGGACGGTGTCGAAACGGTACTGCGAGGTTTGGTAGTTGAAGGACTCAAGGAAGCTGGAGGTCTCAGGTTTGAAGAGGTGGTGGATGTACTGCCCACCGAATTTTATCGCATGGTCGGGAGTGGGGGCGTAGTCGAAGTCGGCGCGTGCCGTAATGTCCTCGATGCCTGAGTTGAACCGAATGGACATCGTGTCGCCATAGTTGATGAGGTGTCCGGTGTTGTCGTAGGCCTGATGTCCCGACAGTTCCGACAGGCTGAGGTTGTTGCGGTAGCGGGTGTAGGCGCCTGTCACGTTCATAAAGAGCTTGGGCGAGAGCTCGTAGTTCCAACGTAGGCTGCCTACGATGTTGCCCCAGTTGTAGCCCAGCCGCATGCTTTCGTCCACCACATAGCCATTGCCCACTTTGAAGCGGGCATAAAGTGCGTCGTCGCCCATATAGTAGGAGGCATAGAGGCGGCTGCGGTCGCTGAATTTATGTGTCACCTTGGCATTGAGGTCGTAGAAATAGTAGCCGGCGTTAGTCCTGCCAGAGAGGCCTTCGGTAGCTGCCACGATGGAAATGATAGGCTGAATCAGCAAGTCGCCGTAGGTGCGCCGTCCGGAGATGGAGAAGGTGGTTTTCTCCTTCACAATGGGGCCTTCGAGATTGAACTTGGCGGAGATAAGTCCCACGCTCAAGCCACCGTGATACTCCTTGTCGTTACCGTTGTTGGTGGTGATGTCGAGCACACTGCTCAGACGGCTGCTGAAGTGGGCGGGGAAACTGCCCTTGTAGAGGCTGATATTCTTCACCGCGTCGCTGTTGAACGCCGAGAAGAAGCCGCCCAGGTGGTTCACGTTGTACATCGGCACACCGTCCAGCAGGAACAGGTTCTCGTCGGGGCCGCCGCCACGCACATACATGCCCGACATGCCCTCCGCACCGCTCTGCACGCCAGGCAGCAGCTGCACCACCTTGATGACATCTGTCTCGCCAAAGATTACCGGCACTGCCTTCACCTGCTCCACGGGCAGCTCCACCACGCTCGTCTGCGAGCTCTCCACGTGCTGGATGCGCTGGCCTGTCACTGTCACCTCCTGCAGCATCAGCGACCCGTGCAGCTTCACGTCCAGACGGTGGTTTTGGTTCATCGCCAGCGGGTGGTGCTGGGTCTCATAGCCCACAAACGAGATACGCAACACCGCTTTCGCCTCTTTCAGCGTCAGCGTGTAACGGCCATGTTGGTTGGTGATAGTACCCTTTTTCGATACTGTGTCGTACACTGTGGCACCGATAAGTGTCTCGCCCGTCTTTGAGTCGGTGATGGTGCCGCTGACGGTGTGTTGTGCCAGGCACATGTTGCCCGCCAACCCCATCAGCAATAGTAGAAAGATTTTTCGCATAGATGTTCTTTTATTTATTATTATATGGCTTCTGCCCTTTTTTCAAAATGTATTACTATATTAATGACGCACCACATCCCATAATCTTACATCACAACGTCGTTTTTTTTATACAGAGGCAGCCAAGTGCCTCAGTTGGTGTCACTTTTTTTACAACAAGTCTTCTGGCCGTATTCTAGCTCCGGGGTCGTCGTCCCAAGGTCGGCGCGTAGTGGGGGTGGGAGCGTCGCCTTGTGTGAATTCGTCCTTGTCTTCTTGTTTCGATGGCTCGTTAGCTGGTTTATCCCTTTTATCCTTACCATAGTCTTCGCCTTGGAAACGCTTGTCGTAGCGGCGATTTCGCGCTTGGCGGTGTTCCTCGATGGTCTCGCCTGCCACAATCCCTGTAGGCACGGCGATGATGGCGTAACCCAAAAGCATCACCAACAGCGACACAAACCGCCCGGTATGCGTCACCGGTGCTATGTCGCCATAGCCTACAGTGGTGATGGTCACTACCGCCCAATAGATGCCCTCCGGTATGCTGGTGATGGCGGGGTTGACACCCCCCTCGATGCCATACATTGTGGCACCAAGGATGACGGCGACAACAAATACAAAGAGCATAAATATCAATATCTTCACCGCGCTGCGTTGCAAGGCGCTAATCAAGAAGCGGCTCTCGTCCAAGAAACGCTGCATCTTGAAGATGCGGAATATCCTCAACACCCTCATCAGCCTCAATACCGACAGGGTGGCAGCCCCAGGAAGGAATAGGCTCAAGTAAGCCGGGAAGATAGAGAGAAAGTCGATGATGCCGAATAGCGACAAGACATATTTCCACGGCCGTTTCAGGCAGTAGATGCGCAGATAGTACTCGAATGTAAATAGTATGGTGAATCCCCACCCCAGCACCCTCATCAGCACCGAAAACCAATGTGCCGTCCCAGCCATGCTCTCCAACATGATAGTCACAATGTTGGCACCGATGAGTACCAGCAGCCAGATGTCGAACTTCTTGCCTGCCGGCGTGTCAGATTTGAAGATGATGGTGTAAATCTCTTGCTTAGTCAGCGAGCGGTACTTCTTGGGCAGCAACACCGTAAACAGCGTGCGGTGCAGCAGGTCGCCGATAAAGCGGATAATCTTGCGGGCAATCTCGCCATAGGGAATCGAGGCAATCTTATCCCCTATGTAGTTCAGCCCATCCTTGATGAAATCTTTAACAGACACTTTTGGAATATATTTATTTTCTGATGACTCGTAAGCTATGTTATATCATTAATTATTGACTAAAGTTTGACAGGCCATTACCTTCAACATAAAGACATGACTCCCTCTATCTTTCTTCTATCGTACTTCGCTGAGCGGCAATTGTTTATCTGTATTTTCATTACTTGTTCTGTGATAATAAGCCTGAAAACAATTGGAGAGCAGACTGTGACCAAATGGCTGACGAACAAGGTATATGCGTGATTTCATGGCTTTATCCTACTTGTCATACTTTAGTTGTTAGTTTCGGCATCATCCCTTCCGCTTGATTACCAGTGTCGAGCTGCGCTCTTTGGTGAGCATGGCGGCTACCCTTCGCACATCGTCGGGTGTCACAAGCCTGTAGCGTTCGGGTTCGTTGTTCACCAGCTCTATCTGGTCAATCATTTCAAAGTAGCATAGGCTCAATGCCCTGTCGGTGGTTTTGTATTGCGAGTATACAAACGTGTTCTCAAATTTGTTGGCCACTTTCTCCAGCTCCAACATCTCGATAGGTGCCTGCTGCAAACGCTCAATCTCCTCCCTGATGGCCTGCTCCGCTTGCTCTATGGAGGTGCCTTCAGTCAGTTTGCCACTCACCACAAAGAGCCCTTTGTCCAGGTCGCCAGTGATATAGGCGTTGATTTCGGTAAACAGATGCTCTTCCAGCACCGTCCGTTGATAAAGGCGCGACGAGTGTCCGTTGCTCAGCAGGTCGCTAATCATGTCGTACACATAATAGTCGTCCGACCACCTGTCGCACATCACCCAGCCTATATACAGCGCGTCGTTTGGCACCGCTCGTTCCACCTCCAGACGTCTAGGTGCTGTCTGTTCAGGCTCATAGAAAGACTGTCGCGCTCTTCTTTCCGGCAAGGCCTTGCCCCCGATTGAGCCAAAGGCCTGGCGTACCCATTCCGTCGCCTGCCCATAGTCGAAGTTGCCTGCCAGGGCAAGGATGGCATTGGACGGACGGTAGAATTGCTCAAAAAAGCCCCTCACATCCTGCAGGGTGGCCTCTTGCACATGCCGTATGTCCGCACCGATGGTGCACCAGCGGTAGGGATGCTCCCTGTAGCATAGCGGCCGCAGTAGCATCCACACATCGCCATAAGGCTGGTTCATATAGCGTTGGTTATACTCCTCGGTCACCACCCGTTGCTGCACTTCCAGCACGTTCCAATGGTTATCCTCAATGTCCCAGTCGCCACGCATGCGGTCGGCCTCCAACAGCAGCGCCTGTTCGATATACTGTGCCGGCACAGTGAGGTAGTAGTTGGTATAGTCATTGTTGGTAAAGGCATTGTTCTCACCCCCCATCTCATCCACCACAAGGTCGAAGTCGGGGTAGCGACGTGTGCCACCAAACATCAGATGTTCAAACAAATGGGCAATACCTGTTCGGTCGCTGCGCTCATCGCGCGACCCCACACAGTAGAGCAGGTTCAGCGTCGCCAGAGGCGTTGTGCTGTCGCGGTGCATCAGCACCCGCAGCCCATTGTCCAATGTCACTTTCTCGTAGGAAATCATAATTCTCAAAAAACGCCTGTTCCTATAAAATATTGCCCCACCCAAAAAAAATACCTTCCTATCCGCCCTAATCGTAATCAGGTGCCACTTTTTTTCTTCATAAGTGGCACCCTGTTTTTCGACTTTTCGGTATAGTCATAGCAGTCGGACGAACGCGCACACACGTCAATTCCTCGCCTTGCCTTCGTCGTGCCTTCTTTCCCGGAGACGAAGATAGGAGGGAGGCTCTGAGGCGGTAAGAAGTAAGAGCTAAGAACTATGAAGTATAGGGGCGGTATGAAGTAAGAACTATGAACTAAGAACTAAGAAGTATCGGGACGCTGCCGGTCTATCAACTTTCAACTCTCAACTCTCAACTTTAAACACTATACTCAAAAACTCAACATTAGTGGGTGAACCAAAAAAAAAGAGAAAAGTGAATATTTCAAAAAAAAAATGTATTTTTGCAATTTGATTTGACGAGGGTCAGACCCGCATTGACTGTTGGGACTGACCGTGGCTTCGCCGTGTATAACAATATGGTATAAATCTCCATGAGGACTTGCTGATTGTTCGTCATGGATATAACAAAACTGCTGATAATGATGAAAAGAACAAAGATTTCTGTTGCTGGTACTGGGTATGTGGGGTTGAGCATTGCCACTTTGTTGGCCCAGCATAACGATGTGACTGCTGTGGATATTGTGCAGGACCGGGTGGATATGGTGAATCGTAGGCAGTCGCCTATTCAGGATGATTATATCGAACGTTTCTTTGCCGAAGATATGAGGCTGGCAGGAGGGGAGGCACCCACCGACGACTTTATATTGAAACAACCCTTGTCGCTCACTGCCACGATAGACTGGCAGAAAGGCTATGCCGACTCGGAGTTTGTGGTGATAGCCGCACCCACCAACTACGACAGTGCGAAAAACTTTTTCGACACCTCTGCCGTGGAGGATGTGATAGAGAAGGTGCTGCAGGTGAACCCCCAAGCGGTGATGGTTATTAAGAGTACCATTCCGGTGGGTTATACCGCAGGGCTGGCTGCCAAGTATGGCTCGAAGCTGAATATATTCTTTGCGCCTGAATTTCTGAGAGAGTCGAAGGCCTTGTACGATAATCTCTATCCCAGCCGCATCATTGTGGGCTATGACAATGGCAACATGCTCTTGCGCGAGAAAGCGCCCCTTTTCGCCCAATTGATTAAAGATGGAGCACTCAAAGAGGAGGTCCCCATGCTGGAGATGGGCAGTACCGAGGCAGAGGCTGTGAAGCTGTTTGCCAACACCTATCTGGCGTTGCGTGTCAGCTATTTCAACGAGTTGGACACCTATGCCGAGATGAAGGGGTTGGACACACAGCAGATTATAGAAGGTGTCTGTCTCGACCCACGCATCGGCACGCATTATAACAACCCTTCGTTTGGCTATGGCGGCTATTGCCTGCCCAAGGATACAAAGCAGCTGCTGGCTAACTATGACGATGTGCCACAGCAGCTTATCCGTGCCATCGTGGAGAGCAATAGGACGCGCAAGGACTTCATCGCCGACCAGGTGCTGAAGACGGCCGGCTACTATACTTATTACAACGACAACAACCGTTGGGACCAGTCGCAGGAGCGCGAGTGTGTCATCGGAGTCTACCGCCTGACGATGAAGGCGGGGAGCGACAACTTCCGTCAGAGCAGCATACAGGGGGTGATGAAGCGTGTGAAGGCCAAGGGGGCAAAGGTGATTATCTATGAGCCTACGCTGGATGACGGCAGCACATTCTTTGGTAGCCTGGTGGTGAACGATTTGGAGAAGTTCAAGTCACAGTCGCAAGCTATCATTGCCAATCGCTATGATGTATGTTTGGACGATGTGAAAGAAAAGGTTTACACGCGCGACATCTTCAAACGCGACTAGGTTCTCTATTAGTAAGTTTAGAGTTTAGAGTTTAAAGTTTAGAGTTTAGAGTTGAGAGTTTAAAGTTTAGAGTTTAGAGTTGAGTGAAGAGGAGTTGTGAGCTTTTTCTGGTGGCTCCCGCCCCAATTCTCAATTCTCAATTCTCAACTCTCAATTCTCAACTCTCAATTCTCAATTAAAAAGGCATGGCTTGGTATGTGTTGCGTTGTCCTTCGGGCAAGGAGATGAACCTTCAGCAGGACATTCAGACGAGGTTCGGCGTGGAGTGCTTCATCCCTATCGAGAAGGTGCGCCAGCGCGACCGCCATGGCCGTTTTGTGTGGGTGCAGCGGTGCGCCCTCTCGAGCTACCTATTTGTGAATACCGACAAGGACACTTTCTATTCTCTCTATAAAGGGAGTTATGTGATGCACCCTATGCGGCACAAGGTGGACGACCTGTGGACTCCCATTATTGTGCCAGACCGCGACATGGCCAGTTTCATCCGCGTGTCGGGAAGCAAAGAGGAGCGTGTGGTCTACCTCGACCCGGCTAAGTTGAACTTCAAGAAGGGCGACAGGGTGAGGGTGATAGGCGGGTCGCTGACGGGCGTGGAGGGTGTGTTTATGCAGATAGGCGGCAAGCATGAGAAACGGGTGGTGATACAGATAGAGAATCTGATAGCCGTGGCTACTGCGGCGATACCTGCCGCCTTGGTCGAAAAAATAGGGTAGGAGCGAGGAGGATGGTCAAGGTTTCGTTTGTTGTGGCCGTTTACAACGTGGCACCTTATATCGAAAAATGTGTGCGCAGCCTGTACGGACAGACGTTGGAGGATATAGAGATTGTGCTGGTGGACGACTGCACGCCCGACGATAGTATCGACATTGCACTGCGGGTGTTGGAAGACTATCCTCACCGAAAGTCGCAGGTTAAGGTGGTTCGGCATGAGACGAACACGGGTGTCAAAAACGTGAGGCGTGATGGTGTCAAGGAGGCCGAAGGGGAGTATATAATCAACATGGACGGAGATGATTATGCGGAACTGAAGATGGCGGAGTTGATGTATGGGAAAGCTGTAGAACGGTGTGCCGACATAGTGCTGTGTGGCTTTTGGTGGCATCAAGAGCAGGATTCTTGTTACAAAATGCCAGTTTCAATGGCTGTTATACATGATAGCGAGGCCATTAGGGACGCTACTTTGAATAGGAGAGGATGGCCAAATGTGTGGTGTAGGATGGTGCGGAGAGAGTTGTTTGCCAGTGAAGAGATGGTATGGCCAGTGTCGAACCATGCTGAAGACGTTGTTATTACCACTGCTACTACTTATCTGGCACATCGGTTGGTTTGCGTAGAAGAGCCGCTGTATCATTATTGCTACAATCCTCGCTCTATGACTAATTATAGCAAATTAGATTGCCTAATACGGAAGAGGGACGATTTTATACAAAACATTGATTTGTTGGATCGTTTCTATCAGCGTCATGGTATTGACAAGAAATATCGGCATGGTATTATGGTCAACAAAGTCTTTGCAAAGAATGAGACCTTGTCTATCAGGCAAAGGCGAGTACGGCGCAGGATGTGGCGATCGACCTTCCCAGGGCTAAACAGGTTGATGCTGTTTGGAAACAATGGCTGTCGTTCGACCTATAGGGAGAAGATATGGGCAATAGCCCTGCTTCTTGGGCTTTATCCTAGGCTTGAAAAAATGTTGCTCTCGAAATGGTTACGGCCTGCTGCCATTTGGCAGGCAGGGCTACCCACTTAAGTAGTATATAAGGTGGTAAAGGTTAGTTTTGTTGTTGCTATATATAAGGTTTCTAACTTTGTAGAACAGTGCGTTAGGAGTTTGTACAGACAGACGTTGGAGGATATCGAGATAGTGCTGGTGGACGACTGCACTCCTGATGATAGTATTGACATTGCCTTACGGACATTGGAAGATTTCTCCAATAGGAAGAGCCAAGTAAGAGTTATTCGCCATGACCATAACATGAATCTCCCTCAAACAAGGTGGGACGGTATTGAGGCAGCGACAGGGGAATATATCATATTGATCGACGGAGATGACTATGTGGATGAGCGGATGGCTGAAATGCTGTATGCCGAGGCGGTGAAGACGGATGCCGATATGGTGGTGTGCGACCATTGGCTGTGTACATCAACAGACAGTAGGGTGAGACGAATGGCTCCTAATGGAGCTCTCGGCAACGGAGATAATATTAAGGCGGATATAATCAATCTGAATGTGCCAGTGAACGTATGGTGCAAGTTGGTGAGGCGGAGCGTCTATACTGACAATGACATCGTGTGGCCACTGAAGGGATATGCCGAGGATGTTGTGGTGAGCACGGTGACGGCTTACTATGCCAAGCGTATAGCCTATGTGGCAGAGCCATTGTACTACTATCGCTACAATCCAAAGTCGTACAGCAGAGGACTGGACGAGGAGACTCGGCTGAGGCTGTTTGAAGACTACAAGGTCAATTGGCAGATATTATATCAATTTATGTCTAGGGAGCATCTGCTCGAGGAGTATGAAGAGGGTGTCTTTAAGGGTAAGATGCGGGTGAAAAAACACCTGTTGCCCTTGGTGTCGAAGAGAAAATATAGGCGATTGTATTTTAATACATTTCCTGAGATTGACAGGGCGTTCCTGTGGGGAAACAAGTGCCGGCGCACATCGTATCGTGAACAGGTGTGGGTGATAGCCATCTGGCTAGGACTTTATCCTAAGTTGAAGAAACAGCTTTATTCAAAACGTTTCCGCCCAAGGGCGGAGTGGCTGCCATAAAGAGATGAAAGTAACAATATCTGTTGCGATATATAATGTGTCACCTTTTATTGAGGAGTGCGTGCGGAGTGTCTATGGGCAGACGTTGGACGACATTGAGATACTCCTGATAAACGATGCCTCGACCGACGACAGTATGGAGATAGCCTTGCGGGCCTTGGAGGATTATCCTCACCGTAAGTCGCAAGTGAGGGTCGTCAGCCATGAACATAATGAGGGAATCGCCAAAACCAAGCGCGACGCCCTCCTAGAGGCAAGAGGTGATTATGTGGTAGTGATTGATGGCGATGACTTTGTCGACAGCCGTTTTGCCGAACTGCTGTATGCCAAGGCAATAGAAACGGGTGCCGACATGACTATCTGCGACTATTATAAGTTGCGTGACGGCAAATGCAGAGAGAAAACCCTGTTGCCCGACGGCATTATTGGCGATGGCGACAATGTGCGGTCCGACATCATCAACCGCAGGGTGAGCCCCTTTTTGGTTTGCAAGCTCTTTAGGCGAGGACTCTTTGACGAGCACAACTATTTGTGGCCGGTGAAAAATATCGGCGAGGACACTGTGATCAGTGCCGAGGCCGCCTATTATGCAGAAGGTATTGCCCATGTGGCCGAGCCACTCTACTATTATCGTTTTAACCCTAACTCTGTCACGAAGCTTCTGGATGAGGAGCATTGCCTTAAGAATCTGGATAGCTTCAAGTCGAATGTCGATATCTATGTGCAATTCTTGAAACGTGAAGGAATTAGCGATAAGTATGGCAGAGGCATTTTTATCAACAAAATGCGCACCAAAAACCGGCTTCTGCACATCGTCGGAGAGCGTAAGTATATACGACTATGGCTGCGCACCTATCCCGAAATCAACAAGGTCATCTTGTTCGGCAACAGGTATTATAAAACCTCTTATCGCGAGTGGGCATGGTTTTTTGCAATCCTCCTAGGACTATTTCCTAAACAGAAAAAACGGTTGTTTTCAAAGCGTTTTTATCCTTGTGAGGAATGGGTGTAATGAAGGGGATTTCTACTTATCAAGAGTTTGAGAATTAGTGAATTTATAAATAACATGTCTTGAATTGGATAAGGGTTTAAGACTATAGTTGCAAGCAATTATTTAATAGTAGGGGTCTTCTATAAATTGTCAAGGAGAGGCATGCTCTCAAAAACGTTTTAATAGAACCCATCAGTAGTTCTTTGGAAATAAAGCTAATATATGCCAAAAATAAAAAAGATAGCAAAGTGTGCGGCCAAGGTTGTGCATGGTCTGTACATGTGGCTATGGGTGCGTCCGGAGCAGTTGGTAGAATTGTTGTTCCATCCCGAATTCTACACTTCCCCCACCTACTACCCAGAATATCCCGAACGTCTTCGCTCCCATTGGAGTCAGTATTGGAACCAAGTGGGTGAGATTTTGCGTTATGGGCGTATCAATACGCTCTACTTCCTTTGTGGCTATGATGTGAAGACGCGTCAAGAGCAAAAAGAGTATGTCCACTACAACACCTTTATGCGTCGTCGTGTAGAGCTGAATAGTGCCGTGGAGGACAACTGTGCCTGCATTCTTAGAGACAAGTTCTATTTCTCCATCTTCACAGAAGGCATCGGCCTTAAAGAGCCAAACACATTGTTCTACACACTCGATGGCAACCTCTACGACTTTCGGACAAAAGAAAGAACTACCATCGATGCCATTCTCTCATTAGGCGACAGCAAACTGTTCTGCAAACCCCTTGACGGACAGTGCGGCAAGGGTATCTTTCTTCTAGAGGTGAGGAATGGCAAGCTGGTGGTGATAGAGAAAAAGGTGGATAAGAACAAACCGATAGAAACAATTGAGAAAGAGGTGGATGCCTCGGGGTTGAGGGAATACTGTGCCGTGGGCCGTTATCTGTTCCAGGCATTTATCACACAGCATCCTGCCATGAGTCAGCTTCACCCCCAATCTATCAATACTATCCGTCTGCTCACTGTAAGGGGTCTCAAAGACGGGCAGATTCATGTGATGCCCTCCATCCTTCGCATAGGCACGGGTGAAAGCATTGTAGACAACACCTCGCAAGGCGGTCTGGCCGTAGGCATCAATATTGAAACAGGATATCTTAAACGATACGGCTTCTATAAACCCGACTTCGGGTATGATATTGAGGAAAATGGCGCTACAATCTCTATCTTCAAGGAAGAGAAGCACCCCGACAGTCAAATCCGATTTGCCGAATTCCAGATACCCTATTTCCGTGAAGCCGTCGAGCAGGCCAAATACTATCATTCCCTTATGCCGTCTATCCACTCCATAGGTTGGGATATAGCCATAGGGGAGAATGGGCCTATCTTTGTCGAAGGTAACGACAATTGGGAGATAACAGGCCCCCAGACCTGCAACGGTGGACTGAGAAGACAGTTTGAGGAATATTTCTTTTAAATCCATTATATATGAAAGTAACAGTAGTCGGTTGTGGCAATGCGGGGCTTATCCACGCTGCCAAGATATATGAAAAAGGCGATAACGAGGTCTGTCTGTTAAAGACCTCACAGACCAATAGTGCCTATTTCGACAAGATGGTCAAGGATGGAGGTTACCGGGTGCATGACCTGACCAACCGAGGCAAGGACTTCTTTGTCAAGCCGGCGTTAATCACACGCGATGCGGCCGCAGCCATCGATTTCGGTGAGATAGTGTTGGTGATGACCACCACGTTGCAACACGAAGATGTGGCAAGGCTGATAGCCCCCCATGTGCGTGACGGTCAGATTATAGCCATGTGTCCCGGATATATGGGCAGCCTCATTTTCAAGAAATATATAAAAGCCGATGTTCTTTATAGCGAGTGGGAAACCACGGCCTATAATGGGCGCATAGTGGATAACGAGTATGTCAAAATCACCTTCTACAATCCTCGTAATGCCATCTCCGTCTTGCCTGTGTCTGCAAGTCAGATGGTGCTGGATAAATTTGCGAAGCTGTTTGACAACACCCACTATCTTCGCAAGAACATACTTGAGTCGGCCATCCACAATCCCAATATGATTGTCCATACCATTGGCATGACCTTTTCTGCAGCCCGCATTGAGTACAGCAAAGGTGAGTATTGGATGTATCGTGAGGGGTTCACCGATTCTGTCGTCAATGTCATTAATGCTTTCGACAAGCAGAAAAATGAAGTGCTTAAAGCTTACGGATGCGAGCCTTTAGACTATTTCGAGGCCGCCAAGTGGCGCAATGAGGAGGATCTAAATGTAGATGCCATGACCTCGTTTCGTTCATTTGCCGATTCCTCCAATAAAGGGCCTATGTTCCTTCGTCATCGTTACCTTCTAGAGGATGTGCCGATGGGGTTGGGACTTTTTGTCTCGTTAGGCCGTGTCGCAGGAATAGAAACATCGATAGCAGAGTCTGTGATGACCCTAGCCGCTGCCCTGTTGGGCGAAGACTTCAAGGCACAGGCTCGTAGCGTTCAATATTTGTTGCAGCGCGACAACCCTTCTATTGAGGATGTAAAGCATGCTGTGGAGGGATGAATTGAACGGGCGAAGATGTTGCCTATAACCAATAATAGAGAGCCACTCTAAATTGCTTGCAATTAAATCTTCAAAATCATATTCTTAATTCAAATAGATGCAAATTAAATGCCCATCCAATAACATTCCTGAGAGGAAATATGCCATACAGGTCTTGTTCAACAATCTGTTGGGTGTAGGGCTGACGGAGCAGGATATCTGTTTCGATGATTCAGTCCAAGACTATCATATTTCCACTGGAGGAAAGCAGATTATAGTACAAGACCATTTCTTTCAGCGATTTCCCAAGCCATTGTCCTATTTGCAGAGATCCAACATTCCTGATAAGGTAGATTACTTCCATGCTTTCGGATGGGAGATACCGATGGTGTATGGTGTGGATGTGTTTCAAGAAGAGGGAGATTGCCTCACGGTGGGGTTGGATATTTTTGCCTCGACCTTTTTCTGGATGACTCGTTGGGAAGAATCGCTGTTGGGTAGGGATGAAAAGGGTGATTGTAGTGAGAGCCAGCTATTCTCTGTAAGAAACTCTCTACATCAACGCCCAATAGTTCATGAATATGAACGTTTATTGCGAAAATTATTGGGCGACTGTGGTGTCCACTTTAAGGAAAGGCAATACAAAGTGATACTAACACACGATGTCGATGGGATGCTTACACCTACCTATGCCGACATCATGAGGGACTTTTTCGACCAAAAGAAAAATGGGCCTCCACAGAACACAATACTTAACCTTACCTGGAAGTCGGAACGTAATTATAAAAGAGCATTTCCAACCGCTTTCAGTCAGTTTGAGTTCTACACCCATCTTGCCAAAAAGTATGATATTGTTGAATGGTTCTATTTCAAAGTATGTGCCACAGGGGAGGAAGAGGCAACCTATTGTCACAATGATCAAAAGGTGAAACGAGTTATTTCACAACTTCAGAGGTTGAATAATCCAAACTTATTGTTGGGCTTTCATCCTTCGCAAACAACATTCAACAACGAGCCACAATGGGATATTGAGAGCCAGCGAATAATGGAACTGTTAGGACTGAAACCCACCATAGGCCGCAATCATCATCTGCTTTACAACCTACCCATGTTGCGACTTTGGGAAAAAACCTTTTCTTCTGATGTCTCGCCTCTGGACATAAGTAATTGCGTGTTCCATGGCAGGAACGGTTTTAGGTGTGGAGTGGCTGTTCCGTTCCCTCTGTTTGACTATTACGATCGGCGACAGATGAATCTGATAGAGCATCCTAATCAGATTATGGATACGGTCATTAGGTATAATTATGATCATTATTCGGATGAGAATCGATGGAATGGTGAGTATAGTATTATTGATAAGGTTAAAGAAATAAATGGCGAATTGGTGTTGACATGGCATATCTATATTCGTAGACAGAATATCATCGAAAATGGATTTGGCTGGTGTGAGAGGATGCTTGAATATGCTGTGCAGAAATGATGTTCGAAAAAAAGACTATTAGTAGGTTCTATCTAGTATTAATTCGTAACAACGTACTCTGATAGTTGGAGTTTCTTTAGTGGGCGCTTTTTAGATATGAAGAAGTATAAGGTAAGTTCCTTTTTATTGAAATACTATCCATATTGTTGGTTGACGCGGGTGTGTTGGTATTGGCGTAAGAATGGGAGGCTGGAAGAGAGAGAGGCACTTTCGGACTTCTTCAATAATAGTCTTTCTGATAGAGAGATCAGACGCTATCATAGGCGAATGCGACATGCCTATTTATGCGATAAGTGGTCGGCTGAGGAGTATCTTTATTTTCAGTATGAGAAACTATCTCGTGAAGGTAGACGTGAGTTTGTGACGGAGGTGGAGAAAGTCTGGTTTTGTGATAAGGTGAACAACAAAGATGTGTTTGATATTTTCTACAACAAAGGCAAAATCTATTCCCATTATTCCAAGTATTACAAACGAGAGGCGTGTGTGATGATGTCCAAGGACGACAATGACGCATCGATGGAAGACTTTTTGAGACGTCACCACGAGGTAGTTATAAAACCAATACGGTCATCTATGGGAAAGGGGGTGATGATGCTCAGAGATGCTAATGTGGATACTTTAAGGGCATTAATGGATAACTATCCTACCGGTATTATCGCAGAAGAGGTGATACATCAGCATCCCCAGATGGCAGCACCTCATCCCCAATCGGTTAATACGGTCCGAATAACCACCTTTATTGTTAATGGGAAGGTGAATATTATTCGACCCTTTATGCGGTTTGGTCAAGGAAGTGTTGTTGTGGATAATGGTGCCCTAGGTGGTTTGTTTGCTGCTATTGATAGAGAGACGGGTATTGTGACAGATGTGGTTGGCAAAAACGGGAAAAGATACATATTGCATCCTGACACCCAGATGCCGCTAGTGGGTTTCCAAGTTCCTAGATGGGAAGAGGCTTTGTCGCTGGCTAAGGAATTGGCAGGCGTATTGCCTTTCTGTCGTTATGTGGGTTGGGATTTGGCACTTACAGAGGAGGGTTGGATAATGGTAGAAGGTAATTCTCATGGTCAATTTATTGGGTGTCAACTTCCTGTATCTATGGGTTGTAGGTCTGAATTGTTGTCGATTGACCCCACATGTCTATCTTTTAAAGGAAGAAAAAAACAATGAGTAAAGTAAGGCTATTCTTTGCAGGAGACTTCTGCTCCAAACCAACAACTTCATTTATAACGGTGTCGGACGATTTGAAGCAATTGATTCAATCGTGCGATTTGCGAGTCGTGAACTTCGAGGTACCACTGAAACCTGAGAATGTGTCGCTGCCGCCACAACAATATGAGCGTTTCTTCCAGCACGATGATGTACCCCAGTTTCTTAGAAATATGGGCTTTAATCTGTTTTCTATTGCTAACAACCATCTGCTCGACTGGGGAGAAAAAGGCTATGAGAAAACGGTCGCTGCACTCGGCGAGGATTGTTTTGGAGCCGGAACCTATGATGAGGCGTATAAGGTAAAAAAAGTAGAGGTTGGCGGCATAAAGATAGGTTTCATGGCTTTGTCTTATGCAGCATATAAGGGTGTATTTGACAATGTGTCAAGACATGACGGAGTGGGGTGCGCCTATATCAACGACCTAAAGGTAAACCATGTGATACTCGAGGCAAAAAAAGAGTTGGATTACCTTTTTATATTGCCGCACGACGGAATAGAATATATAGATATTCCACTGCCCGAGACAATAGCCAGGTATCGTGACTTTATCGACTACGGCGCCGACGGCGTAATCGGCTGTCATCCTCACTGTCCCCAAGGATGGGAAGAGTATAAAGGTAAGCCTATCTTCTACAGTCTGGGTAATTTCTTTTTCAATAGTAAGAAGGACACACTTTACCGTGCCTGGAACCGTCCACATTGGTATGAGGGGATGTGCGTTGTGCTGGAGATTGAAGATGGACAATTGGTTTACACTATCGTCAATACACGCAATACCGACAATGTCAGCCTGAGCATCGACACTGACGTAAGCCGCGATGAACACAATCAGCACTTACAAGAGTATCTGAGAGACAAGGGGAAATACGATGCCTATTTAAATGAGGTGGCTCTGAGTCAAAATTATGTGGATATCATTGACCGCTCATTTCACCCAAGGACATTACGTAGAAGTACAAAAAAACTATTTAAATTGTGGATGATGAAATTGCGAAAGAAGGATTTCACGGATGATTTTGCTTTAAAAACTCTCTTGCGTAACGATACACGTCGCAGCCTAATGATGAGAACGCTTAAATAAGTACAACAGTATGCTCAAAGAATATCTTAGAAAGTATAATTTAAAACTGATTAATAGAAACGCGGAGGCTAAGATTCGTGAACTGATGTCGCAATGCGAGATAACTCCATTAACAAAAGGACAGACCGACGACATCCAAACTTATTTCAAGAAAGTGCTTGGTTGTAAGGTACCGACTCTTTGGCATGAGTATTTCATCTCTCGCAATGGTGAGTTTTCAGTCAAGTATATGCCTTCATCAATCTACTATTCGCAGATAGTATGGCGACTTAATTATAATGACTTCAGTCGGGCCTATTCTGATAAAGGGTTCTACGACTTTTTCTTCAGTGATGTAAACCGTCCGCGTACGATAGTGAAAAATATCAATGGCTATTATTATGACGATACCAAGCCTATCAGTCAAAAGGAAGCCATCTCACGTTGTGGTGATATTCCTCGCGCTGTGGCAAAACCGACCATAGGTGGGATGAGGGGTAACGATATCACCGTCTTCTCCTCCGTAGGAGGTAAGACAGATGGGGGTGAATCCATTGAACAGTTATTCTCTAGATACAGGCAAAACTTCATCATACAGGAATATGTCCACCAACATGATGAGATGTCCCGTCTCAACCCTTCCTCACTCAATACATTGCGCGTGCTGACCTATCGTGATTCCACTCAAGTGTATGCTCTCTATGCAATAGCACGCATTGGCAGAATGGGAGAGCCTATCGACAATCTCTCTTCTGGTGGCATTTTTGCTGATGTGGATCTGCATACGGGCAGAATACGCAAATGTGGCTATGGCGCACCAAGTGAGAATAATATTTCAAAAACTGATTCTGGTACACAATTGAATGATTTTTCAATTCCCTCTTTCCCACAGGTCATATCCTTGGCAAAAGAGCTGCACTTAAGACTTCCATACTTTAATCTCATAGGATGGGATTTTGCCGTGGACAACCAAGGCAGACCACTGATGATAGAATGGAACCGTTCCCCCGATATTTATAGTCAAACAGCACATGGGCCAGCATTTGGTGATATGACTGATGAGATACTCCAAAGAGTACGTACCCTTCCAGATACATTGACTCTTTTATAGTAAACAAGGCTGTTATAGTGCACAGTTACAACTGGCTAGGAATAGATAGGAACCCCCCTATAAACACCCTGTAAGGGCATAATATTCAATTAGAATTAACAGAACCCACCTGTCGAAGAATGAATAATTATGTTCTAACATAGCAGGCAGAACAACTTAAACAAATATATCATGGCATTAGCTAAGCGGTTGGTACAACCATTTGAAAGGTGTATTCACAAGATACAGAAGAATAGGTATAGAAGGTACTATGTCAGTCAGGCAAAGCGCAATTTCAAGGCTCTTCCTGAGAAAAAGTACCTCACCAAAGAGCAGAAGCATGAAATCAGAGCCTTCTATAAAGAACTGACAGGAGAGCGTGTTCCCCTTATCTGGCATCAGTATTTCTATTCAAGGACAGGTGTCTATGCCAAAGAATACCTGCCCACCAGTCTATATCGCATGCAGCTGATGGACAAGGCGAACATGGATCCCTACCGCGACGCCTATGTCGACAAAAACATGATTGATGTCTACCTTCCCATGGCCAGACATCCTCATGCCTTTCTCAAACGCATCAATGGCTATTTTTATATCGACAACGAGCCTGTGAGTCTGCAGGATGCAGCTGAACGACTACACAACTTAGAGGGTGCCATCATTAAACCCTCTCTTGCAAGCCATGGCATCGGTGTACGTAAACTCACTGTCAAAGACGGAGTCACTAATATTGACCACATGACGCTCCCACAGCTCTTCAATGAATATGGCAACAACTTTGTTATTCAAGAGTTTGTCCATCAGCATGAGCGTTTGGCTGCTCTTAACCCTTCGTCGGTCAATACAATCCGTATACTAACCTACCGTTCTGACATGGAGGTGATACCGTTGTATGCCGTTATCCGTATAGGCCGTGAGGGCAAGGAGGTCGACAACGAGAGTTCGGGCGGCATCAGCACCAAGATAAACAGCGACGGCACCTTGGGCAAATATGCGTTCAGCGATGCCAAAGACGGACGTTTTGAGAAGACCGATTCAGGTATCGTGCTAGAGGGCTATCAGATACCCTATTTCGACAAGGCGGTGGAGACGGTGAAGAGATGTCATTATCAGTTGCCATTCTTCAATCTCATTGGCTGGGATGTATCAATCAGCCCCGAGGGTGAGCCCATCATCATCGAATGGAATATACACACAGAGCTGAGCCAGTCAGCCTATGGCCCCGCGTTTGGAAAGAATACGGAGAGGATAATCAATGAATTATGGGGTAGAGAGAACACTCACGACCCCTATTGGTAAACTATGGCCACCTCAAGTAATCGTCCCCAAGGAGATAAACATATCTTGACCAGTTGTGAAGAATGGTTCAGAGGATTCTTGATTTCACAGTCAAGTGAATAATCTCCAATTTAGAGTAATAAGCTCGTAATAAACACCATTTCACGCCCTGTCAGGGCAAAACAATCTTGAAACCAACTCTGAAAAAGAAGCAAGATGAATTCAAATAATGTTGTCCGATTACTCTTTGCTGGCGACTTCTGTTCCAAACCTTCAACCACGTATATAACACCTAGTGATGAGTTGAAGCAGCTAGTGTCATCCTGTGATTGTAGTGTCGTCAATTTTGAAGTCCCACTAAAACCCAACATCGAGCTACCCGAACGAAGCACAGAACGTTTCTTCCAGAATGATGATGCACCGGACTTTCTTCGGCGACTGGGATTTGACTTGTTTTCAATTGCCAATAATCATACTTTCGATTGGGGTGAAGAGGGGTTCAAAAAGACAAAAGCGGCCTTGGGAGAGGCCTCCTTTGGGGCTGGGACATGTGATGAGGCTTATAAGGTCAAAGAAATAGAGGTAAAGGGGGTAAAGATAGGCTTCTTGGCATTATCGTTTGCCGTATACACCTGGGCACTACAGGATACTGAAAAGCGAGAAGGGTTGGGGTGTGCTTATTTGAATGACCTTAGAGTCAATCATATCATTATTGAAGCAAAAAAGAGGTTGGATTATCTGTTTGTATTGCCTCACGATGGTATTGAGTATGTCGATGTACCTATGCCAGAAACTATTGCGAGATATAGGGATTTCATTGATTACGGTGCTGACGGCGTTATTGGTGCGCATCCGCATTGCCCTCAAGGTTGGGAAGAGTATAAAGGGAAACCTATTTTTTACAGTCTCGGGAATTTCTTTTTCAATAGTAAAAAAGATACTTTATATCGTGCTTGGAATCGAGCTCATTGGTATGAGGGAAGATGCGTGATAATAAATATTGAGAATGGTCAAATCACTTACGAGGTAATCAATACCCGTAATATTGACAATATTGCACTCGAAATAGACCATAGCAAAGAGGCTGTTGCGCATAATAAATACGTGTGTGAATTATTGCTGAATCAAGAGTCCTATAGTGCTTATGTGTCGCCTATACTGAGGCGCTATGCCCAAAATGATATGAAAAGGTTGGAGTATATTTTCCAGCCAAGAACTATTAGGAGCTCTTTCAAACTATTTGTTGAAAGTATCGTTCGTAATAAGAAGAAGCAAAAACAAGTTATTGAAAATACATTGCTGTATGTGCTCAGAAATGATTTGAGACGGTCAAGGATGTTGCGAATGCTTCTAGACCAGAGAGTAAAATAACTTTACACTTGCTGAACTATTGAACTTTTAATATATACAATATGTTTTCAAGTCTCAAGAATAGAATAAAAAGGGATCTCTATATTGAAAAATATAGAAAGAAAATCAGTAATGGCTATCAGCAGTTGCCGAACAAGGTGCCATTAACAAAAACACAGCAAAAAGAGATACAGCAGTATTGGAAAGGATTGCTGGGTTATGAGATACCACTAGACTGGCATCAATATTTTTCCGCTCGAACCGGATTGTTCTCAACCAAATATGTCCCGACGGGGATATACCGTCTTGAGGTTGTAGGCCGACTAAACAAGTTGTCATTCTGCTTCCCTTACTCGGATAAAAACATGTTAGATGTCTTATTCCCCACGATCAACCAGTCACATATTTATCTAAAGAACAGGAATGGGTATTATTTCATAGAGGGAAAACCGGTCAGCAAGAATGAGGCAATAGAGTGCTGTGCTAATCTAGGCGATGTTGTTATTAAGCCAACCTTGACCTCCCATGGCGACGGTGTGGCCAAGATACATGTTGAGAATGGCGAGGTGGATGGTGATTCGAAGCTTGATAGTCTCTTTGCTAACTACGATCATGATTTTCTTATAGAGGATTTGGTGAAACAGCATCCAGCGATGAGTGCCTTGAATCCCGATTCGGTCAATACGATTCGGGCGGTCACCTACCGTACAGGGATGGATGTGGTGGTTTTGTATACGGCCATTAGAATCGGTCGCAAAGGCCGTGTGATAGATAATGAGTCTGCTGGAGGAATGTCTGCAAAAATCAACCCAGACGGGACATTGGCCAAATATGCTTTTGGTGCTCCTGGACAGGACTTTATTGAGCAAACCGATACTGGTGTCAAATTAGAGGGCTACAAGGTGCCTTCGTACGATAAGGTGCTAGCGTTTGTTAAGGAACTACATCTGAACCTGCCATTCCATATGATTGTGGGGTGGGATGTGTGTATCGACGAAAAAGGCGAGCCACTGTTATTGGAATGGAATTCAAGTCCTGAACTTAGTCAGTCGGCTGTGGGGCCAGCTTTTGGCGACTATACTGAACAAATCGTCAAAGAAGCTATGACCAAACCCTGCCAGCGCAGATTAGACCCAATCAATTTGGGAATATCCATGAAGTGGTTTTTCAATAAATATCTATGATAATTAGTTAAGTAGTTGTCAACCCCGTCTAATATCAATAATAAAATGAATAAACTAATAATCCGTTTTTTTTCTTTCTTCAACAAGCTGCAACGAAGATATGCATATAATCTGTATATGAAAAAGAAGAAAAAAGAGTTGCAGGAGAAGTATGCCCAATTGCCGGTGAAGAGGCATCTGACAGATGAGCAGAAGAAGGAAATTGTGGATTATTATAGACGATTGACTGGTAAGACAATCTCAACCCTCGATCATGAATACCTTTATTCCCGTACAGGTGTCTATTCGAAGGATTATATTCCGTTGGGCTTTTTTATGTCCGAACTAGTGGGTAGGTTGAATAGGATGGATTGTTATAATTCTTATTCAGATAAAAATCTTGACGATATTCTTCTGCCTAATGTAAAGCACCCTCATTATTATTTAAAAAATATCAATGGATACTACTACTATGAGGGGAAGCCTGTAAGTATGGAAGAGGCCGTTGAGGCATCTAAGGATTTGGGAGAGGTGATTATAAAGCCTTCGTTAGATTACAAAGGGACTGGAGTGAGAGTGATACATATTAAGGATGGTATCACTGATCTGGATGGGAAGTCTTTGACCGATGTGTTTCAACAGTATAAGAAGGACTTCCTGCTTCAAGAGGTAGTGCATCAGCATGCTGCGATTAAGGCTTTAAATCCTACCTCTGTGAACACATTGAGGATGGCAACATATCGCTCAGGTATGGAGGTTCTGCTTGTGTATTCGGTGATAAGAATAGGTAGGAGTGGACAAGTGATTGATAATCAAAGTGCAGGAGGTATAAGCACAAAGATTAATCCCGATGGAACATTGGGTAAATATGCATTCGGCAAAGCGGGAGACGACATGATTGAGAAGACCGACACAGGGATTGTGTTGGATGGGTATCAGATACCCTATTTCGACAAGGCTGTTGAGAAAGTCAAAGAACTCCATTATTCGCTACCGCTGTTCGACTTAGTAGGTTGGGATATCGCTATTGACGAAGCGGGAGAGCCCGTTCTTATTGAATGGAATGGAAGACCCGGTCCCAGTCAGACTGCCTGTGGCACAGGGTATGGCGAATTGACAGAACGTATTTTTAGTGAGGTCTGGGGAAGAAAGAACACAGTTCAGTATCATATTTAGAAACGATTAAAAAAGTAGTAACGATAATTGGAGTATAGCCCATTTTAACTTCCATCTTTTCTCCTCATTAACTATCACTAGATAAATGCGGAGGCCATTAATCGGCAATGCGAAAAGTGCGAATACAATAACCCGAATCCATGAAAAAGAATGGTTTTCTTTGGCGACTCAATAGGAAAAAGACTCTTGTTTTATACTTCCTACGTAATTATAAGCGCATTGTTGGCGAAAAGAGTTTCTATCCAGAAAAAGAGCACAAGCCAAAATCTCAAATCTTTCGTGAACTTTTTTCCCATCTATTGAAATATGGCGAAATAGACTATACCTATTTCGTATTGGGATTGGACGTTAAAGGCGCAAACTATTCCGACTACCTCTCTTTTCACCAATTCATGGTCAGAAGGGATCGGCTCAATATGGTCAGGAGGGATGCCCAAAACAATGCGGAGCCTTCGAATTATGCCTGTCTTCTCAGGGATAAGGCTCTTTTTTCCGTCGTGGCTGACAGCTGGGGGTTCCCCGTGGTTAAAGATTTGGCTAAAATGGTAAACAATGAGTTGGTGGAATCGGAATATCATTCTCTTGAAGAATTGCTGCATGCCCATCATTATCTGTTTATTAAACCCGTAGATGGACAAAAGGGCGAAAATGTGTTCTGCGTTGAGTTGGTGGACGGTGAGGTGTATGTGGATGGTGTGCACTCTACTATGTCAGATGTCGAATCTTTAGTGAAAGAGGTGTCTAAGTCGCATGACCTGCTCTTCCAAATGAAGATAGTCCAACATCCCGATATTGCTGCTTTCCATAAGGAGTCGGTAAATACCTTACGGGTGGTGACAATTAATCATCTGCATTCACCAAAACCCGAAGATGTCATCTTGGTTGGAGCAGAGTTGCGGGTGGGCTGTGGCGAAAACCGTACCGATAATGTGTCAGCAGGAGGGGTGAAAATAGGGGTGAGAGCTGATGGGACATTGGCAGAATATGGCTTCTTTGACAAAGAACACGGCACTAAAACCGCTGCCCATCCCGATACGGGAATCACGTTTGAGGGCTATCCATTGCCATATTATGATGAGGCAATCCGGCTCTGTAAAGAGTTTCATTCGAAGTTGAAGAGTGTCCATCTCATTGGATGGGATATAGCCCTCACAGCCGAGGGCCCTCTGTTTGTTGAGGGCAACGAATCGTGTGGTACCGATTTCCAAGTGATGTTTGGTCCAATGAAGGAATTCTACGATAAGTATCTTCCATATAGCAACGAGGGAGACAAATACATATTGCGCACCTATACTATGTAAGGCTGTGAGATGCGTGCGGGAGACAAAGAGGATAATAAGAACACTAAAGAACGATGAAAATAGCCTTTTTTCTTGGTGCGTTGAACCGGGGTGGGGCGGAGACGTTGCTGGCGGATGTGTTCAGCCATGGCGATGAATTGCCATTCGATGCTGTCTGCCTCTACCGCAATGAGGGCGATATGTCCGATGCCTTCCATCGGACCTCGGTGCCGATGCTGCGCCTTGCCCGCAAGCACAGCTGGTTGCTTTATGGCTTACGCCTGAGGAAGCTGCTGCTCAGCCAGAAGGTCGACATCGTCCATGCCCAGTCCGCTTTCAATGCCACCCTCGCCATCCTCTTCACCGCCTTCACTCGCATTAAGGTGGTCGTCACCATGCATGGGCTCAGCTTCGCCTCTGCCCATCCGCTCTACAAACGCTTTGTCTTCCGCCATAGCCGACGTATCATCTGTGTCAGCGAGTCGGAACGTGCCGAATACCTGCGGCGTGGCAGCTACGGTGTGGCAGATAGAATGGTGGTGGTGCATAACGGCATTAATTTTAGCAAGTTCGACTATGCCAATCCTCAGGGAACCAACGATGGTCCCCTCAGGCTCTGCATGGTGGGCAACTTCGTGCCGGAGAAGAACCAGCTGCTCATCTGCCAATTCTTGAAGATGCTGGCTTCCAATGGCCATCCTTTCGACTTCTACTTCATCGGCCGCAAGGTGCCGGCCTATGCCTCCTGCTACGACCGTTGCGTGGCCTACTGCGAGCAGAATGGTTTGTCCGGCCATGTGCATTTCATGGGAGGACGCGACGATGTGCCTGAGCTACTGCGCACCATGGATGCATTCATCTATAGTTCCAAGAGCGAGACCTTTGGCATTGCCGTGGTGGAGGCCATGGCGGTAGGCCTGCCCACATTCGTAAACGATTTGGATGTCTTTGTAGATATCACCCAGCAAGGCAGGCTGGCGATGCTCTACAAATCAGGTGACCCGCAGGAGCTGTACGACAAATACATCGACTTCCTCCGGCATCGTGAAGACTATCGGGCCAAAGCATTGAAGAATGCCCCCGCCATACGGGATAAGCATTCCATCACCACCCATATTGCCAACCTGCATTCGATATACACAAAAATAATATTTGAAAAATGAGCTGCATCTATGGTACGTTGCGACAGTATTCCGAAACCATTGTCGCCAAGAAAAATGAACAGCTGTCCTACCGTGCGCCGGCAATGGTGCTGGACACCTCTGCCAAGGAGGTTACCGCGGTGGTGGACGGTATATTCTACAATCAATCATCCGAGAACCAACTGATAGACCTCTATCGTAAGCATGGGGTGGATTGTTTGGGCTATCTCAATGGCGATTTTGCTTTTGTCATCTACGACCCCGCAGCACAGCAGCTCTTTGGCGCAGTGGACCGCATCGGCTCCAAGCCGCTCTATTACTCACTGCAGCAGGGCTTCGAGTTCTGCTCTCAGCTGCTCCCCCTCTGCATAGGCAACGCCTACACCGTAGACCCCTATGCCCGCCAGTGCTATTTCGCCATGCAGTATGTGCCGGCACCCCACACCATGGTCAAAGAGGTCAAGAAACTGCAGGCGGCAGAGTATTTTGTCTATAATATTGCCCAAGGCAGCATATCCCTAGGAAACTATTGGGACCTATATCACAACACCTCCCATCACCAGGCTCCCACCAGCTTCGACGAGGCCGTATCGGTATCCCAGTCGCTGCTGGCCGACGCGGTGAGCATCCGCATGCCTTCCATCGAGCGTCCCGCAGTGTTCCTCTCGGGTGGCATCGACTCTTCCTTGATAGCCAAATATGCCATATCGCTCAACCCTGACTGTCGCGCCTATTCCGTCTCCTTTCAGGAGAATGCTTGGGACGAGAGTCGCTATTCCTCCAAGGTGGCCGAGCTGTTGGGCATACCCTACAGCAAGCTGGTGTTCACCTCGCAGGATGCGATGAAGATATTGCAAGGGTTGCAGAAGTATTACGACGAGCCGATAGGCGATGCCTCGGCCATACCCACCTCGTTCCTCTGCGAGAAAGTAAGCCAAGAGACCTCGGCAGCCCTCTGTGGCGATGGTGGCGACGAGCTCTTCTTCGGCTATCCCCGTTATCTGCGCTATGCCAAGCGGCAGAAGATATACAAGATACCGCGCCTGCTGCGCCAACTGGGTGCCATGGGCGCCGACCTGTGTGGCAACAAGCGTGAGGCCCTCTCGCTCAGGATGGCCGATGTGCAGACGCTCTACCTCAACCGTCGTAAATACTATCCCGCTGAGCAGTTCGACGCACTGCAAATCCAGCAGTCTGTCCCTCAGCGTAAGTATCTCTACGAGAACAAAGAGGTGGCACGTGCCTTCAACGATTTCGACATCAAAACGGTGCTGCCCTACGAACTCTGCGTCAAGATGGACCGTGCTTCGGCCCGTGCACAACTCAGCACCCGTGCGCCCTTGCTCGACTATAGGCTGCTCGAATACACTCGGATGATACCCTCAGAATACCTCTACCAGAGCGAGTTGGGACAGAAAGGCATCCTACGCCATATACTCTATCAGACCCTCCCTCGGGAGCTCTTCGAGCGCAAGAAACGTGGCTTCGGAGTGCCTATCGACCAATGGTTCCGTGGCGGCCTGAAAGACTATCTCATCGACACCCTCTCGGAGCAAAACAGCAAGCTATTACCCGAATACGACTCCGTCAAGCTGCTCCAGATGAGAGATGCCCATATCAGTGGCTCAGCCGATTATGCTGCCTTCCTCTGGATGGTGGTCAACTACATCGAGTGGCACCGCCAGTTCAGCACCCTGCCGCATTAGACCTCCATCGACCCATTACTTGTTTTATCTCAACCAATTTTATCTCAACCAAACAGAATTTATAGCCCCAACATATATTGAACGATACCCTTGCTACGAGCGACCTGCGGATACAATCCCAGTCCAATAATCCCAAGTCGCTCATCAGGGTTTATGGCAGATTAGTATGGCTCTAGTTTGATAAAAGACTGATTTTTTACAGCCTCGAAGAGGCTGAATCTCAATAAACCCGCACAAACGGGAATGGGGTCGCGACCGAAAGGGCGCAACCCCATTCCCGTGCAGTGTGGGGTCAATGAAACCCCTACTATTCTGCGTCTCGAAGAGACGCGACATTGGGACATGTTGGCAAAAATCAGTCATACTTTA
>JAFRRK010000007.1 GCA_017428115.1 Bacteroidales bacterium
GCCTCGGTACTCTGCACCGTCGACTTCTCCAGCTACACCGGCAGCGGACACTACATCGCCTTCCGCAACGTGCTTGCCTCAGGCCAGTCGGGCGAATACAGCTGCAACTATATCGACGACATCACCCTCGAGCTGCGTCCTAGCGGATGCTCCGCCATCCGGGTGACAGACCTCCCCTACACCGACAACTTCGACTCCTACACCACCTCCACCACCGCCAAGACCTGTGTGGAACCCGACTGCTGGACACTCGCTCACCAGGATGTGACGATGACAGACGCCTATAAGCCCATGATTTACTATGCCTCCGGCAACGCACATAGTAGCTCCTACAGCCTCCTTCTCAACAAGCGCGGCATCTATGCCATGCCCGAGTTCGCTGGCGACGTGAGCTCCCTACAGCTGAGCATGTACGTCAAGCAGGGGCAGGCCAAGTACCAGCTCCAAGTGGGCGTGATGAGCGACTTGAGCAACGCCTCCACCTTCGTCCCTGTGGCCACCATCAACAACGCCAGCACCTCCGCCTCGGTACTCTGCACCGTCGACTTCTCCAGCTACACCGGCAGCGGACACTACATCGCCTTCCGCAACGTGCTTGCCTCAGGCCAGTCGGGCGAATACAGCTGCAACTATATCGACGACATCAGGCTCGAGCTACGTCCCACTGACCCATGCACCCTCACTGCCGCCGACCTCCCCTATACCGACAACTTCGACTCCTACACCACTTCCACCACAGCCAAGACCGGTGTGGAACCCACCTGCTGGACACTCGCTCACCAAGATGTGACGATGACCGACGCCTACAAGCCCATGATATACTACTCGCCCGCCAATGCCAACAGCGGCAGTTACTCCCTCATTCTCAACAAGCGCGGCATCTATGCCATGCCTCCCTACAACGGCAACGTCAACACCCTCCAGCTGCAGTTCTATGTCAAGCAGTCGGCACTCAAAAACCAGCTCCAGGTAGGCGTGATGAGCGATTTGAACAACGCCTCCACCTTCGTCCCTGTGGCCACCATCGACAACACCGGCTACACCGCCTTTGAGTACAAGACTGTCAGCTTCACCTCCTACACCGGCAGTGGACACTACATCGCCTTCCGCAACGTGCTTGCCTCAGGATACTCCGGCGACTACAGCTGCAACTATATCGACGACCTGACGCTCCGCGTGGTGAGTGCCAAGGGCGCACTGCCTGACGACGGCCTGGCCGCACCCGTGCAGCACACCCTCGCCGTCTACCCCAACCCCACCACCGGGCTGCTCAACGTGGCGGCTGACGAGGAGGTGCTCCGCGTAGACGTATTCGACTACACCGGACGCCGTGTCGCCTCCTTCGAGCGGCAGACCGAGATCAACATCAACCAGCTGCCCACCGGCATCTACACCCTCCGCATGACGCTACCCGAACGCATCGAGGTACGCAGAGTAGTGAAACAATGATTTCAACACAAAAAAAACAAAAAGGGCGTCTCAACAAAATGAGACGTCCTTTTTATTACAAGTGCCACAGCAACTATATAAACAAGCAGCTGCGGCACAGGAATTGTCAGCAACAAATATGTCTAATTGTAGGCATGGATGCCTCCAAGGATAAGGTTCACTCCGAAATAGGTGATGGCAACACTGAGAATTGCCAAAACACAATAGACGTGGAATAGCGTACGTGAATGAGTCTCGTTACGAGACATGTAGAGGGGATAGAGATAGACAATAAGGGTGATGAGCGCCCACACCTCTTTGGGGTCCCACGACCAATAGTTGCCCCAAGAAATGTTTGCCCATACAGCCCCGATAATGATACCCACCGCAAGCAAAGCCACCGCAGGATACAGCATCAGCAAGTTCACTCGCTCAAGCCTCTCACGTTGAGAGGGGCGGATAAGCGCTGCAACACTGCTAAGCATAACAAACAAGAAAAGCGCATAAGCTATCATAATTACTGTGACATGCAACGACAACAACGGCGAGCTTAACACAGGCATCAAATGAGTAATTGGCGGGTTGGAACCGCTCATCATCGCCACCAACTGGCAAAAGCCCATCGCCAGTAGCGCCACCGACGGTGCCCATGGATGCCGACGTGCAACACTTAGCGACACAACACCCAATGCCACAGTCATCAAATTCATACTATCAAAACCACCAGCCATCGGCACATGCCCACCAGCAATCCACCGCAGCACAATAATAAGCAACAAGAAAACCGTGAGCAGCAGCACCAATATGGCAGCCACTCGCGAAAAAAAGCGTTTTCTATCCTTATCCTCACCCACAGTGCTGATAGTAACAGCAAAAAACAACAAGCCCAACGCCACCGTCAACATGGCGAGCCATCTCCCAGTAGTGAGGGAATTGTATAGTCTCTCGGCAGCAATACGTGATGGAGAGGGGATAACACCGCCTGCCTGCTTCTGTTGATACTGGCAGGTTTTGGCAAACACTGTTTCCAATTGTGCGAAGTCGCCCTTTACCACTAGTTCCTGACAATAGCCCAGCTGCTTACGCACAAACAGATAGGCATCGTCATCCACATCGATTGGAAGCGGGTCGTTTTGCGAATACCAGCCTAATTGACCCAACGAATCAGTCAGCGGATAAATTCTCAGCAACTTACTATTTGCCACCATCTGCACCAGATTCATCTTCTCGTTGGCTGCAGCCAGCTCCTTAGAGCTTTTCTCACCCTCGAAAAGTTCCTGATGTGCCAACAGATTGTTGAAAGTGGTATATTTGCCATGCACATTCAACTGTTGACGCAAACTGTTGCCCTTAATTTTAATAATAGGCTCGTCGCACCATTCGCTATAATAAAACGCCCAACCGCTGAGCACCTGCTCGGCTGTCAGCCCATGATAGGTGGCGTTTCCGTACAGTTTAGTGGTAAAGTCCTTTGCGACAGTCTGCAAAGGGCATATCCTCCCTTTATACAACACCTGCACACGCCCCATCTCTTCAGCTGTATGACGCGGCAAAGTGCTGGGCGCAGCAATAGCCCCGCCAGCCACCACCAACATCAATACGAGCGGAAGCCCTTTCAACAGCCTACGGAAATGCGACTTAGGTGACATAAACATCATCAGCAGTCCGACCACAAGCATAAGATAGCCCGCATAAGTAACCGCTATACCCGCCGGGTCGTGCGCCACACTAAGGGTTGAGTTTCCCTCCTCATCGTAATCCTCCTGATAGAACCGGTAGCCACCACGCTTATAGATATTGTTCATCGATATCTCAGCCTTTTCGCCATTCACAGAGATATGGCTCACAAAGTCCATTGGGGAATGCGATCCTGGGTATGTAACCAGCTCAAATCTATCCAATGTTACCTCAAACGGCAGCTGGCGGGAAGCACCCTCCTCGACATAGCTACTGCATGGCACCCCCGGCTGCAACGTCATGCTACCATGACTTCCCGTCCAAGCAGACAGTCCCCCACCCAGCAGTATTGCCACAACGGAAGAATAGATCAACAACCGATATGGCTCGTGCCACAATTTCTCACGCACAATGGCCACAATAGCTCCCACACCCACCAATGCCAGCAGCAGCTCAAACCACCACGAGCCATAAATCACATCTGAAGCCGTCTCAGTACCCGAGAGCCTTTCAACAATGGTGCCGGTGGCGAGCACTATCACCACCAGCACCATAAGCATAATATTCGCCTTCTTCATCACGCTATGATATTAGATAGCGTTGATAAACTTCACCACAGCATCCCTGTCGCTCTTAGAAAGCTTACGAAAGTTCTCCACCGTCCAGCGGGCATCGCTCTCTGGGCTTCCGTGCCACATGATAGCCTCTATCACGTTACGGGCACGGCAGTCATGCAGGCGGTCGCTATGGCCACTGCATATCTGCGACAGTCCACGACCCCACAATGGGGTAGTACGGCACCAGCCGGTACGGATATCGTTGACCATAAACAGGCGGTGCTGCACCATGTCGGTATAGGGCCATATCTTCTGAAAAGGATAGCGCGGCAAGCGGGCATCAGCGGTTACAAAGAAGCCATTGGGGTCAGTATAGTTATCCGGACCCGTCGTCCAGCTGGGGCGGTGGCAGGTGGCGCAACCCATGTCGCGGAATAGCTTGCGGCCGCGCTGCACCGTGGTGTCGCTCAAGTTACGGGCTGCAGGCACCGCCAATCCGCGATGCCACACCATAAAGTTCACATAATCCTTGTCGCTCATCTCGATAGGCAGGGTGTCGCACATCAGATAGTTATAGATATCCACTTGTGGATCGCCTGTTTTGTTCCACTGGGGGAAATAATTGTAGAATTGAGCCTGCACCTCGGGGTCATTCGATGCTGTGTTGGCATAGATACTCTTATTCAGGCTCAAATAGTGGCTACGACGGTCGCTGCGTGTCACATTAGGAATATTCCAAATGGCGTTGGCTCCGGCAGCATCCTGTAGCGGCCCACGGCTGAGGGCATAGGTGAATCGCTTGGGGTGGTTCGTATTGCCATAATACGATGCCCAATCGTGACCAGCCCAAATAGCGGGGTTAAGATTGGCACCTGCATCATACTCCTTCTGATACTGCGCCTTCAGCGAGTCGTCGGGAATAGCGTCGAGCAAGCCCGTGCCATAAATGCCGATAGTGCTCTCCAGTCTGAACGCCATCTGGCTGTAGGGAGCCGAGAGGGGCGCATAGAAAGCATCTTCAGGTATTGTCACCTCGGGATATATCAAGCTGTAGCTCTCGCCATCAGGGAAGCGGTTGCCCCACTCGTCGGTATACTCCAACCAGGCAATATTGATTTTTTCCTCATCGATAGAAGGCTTGAACGGAGCCACAGCCTTGGTCTGGGGCATACCTGCCACCGAAGGCTCATAGGCATCGGTAGTCTTGTTATACACCACCAGCAGGTAACCGTTGGCCCAATCGTCGGCGCGATAGCGCTCCATGCGACGTCCATGACCGTAGCCGGGATGGCACGCCTCGCACGACGAGCGCACATATAGTGGCCCCAGCCCGTTGAAAGGAGGATTATTCTGTGTGATAGTGTGTTCAAAAAAGAACTCGCCATACTTGAAGGCATTCACCATGCCTGCATTTTCCACAGCCGGTGTGGGGTCCTCAAATGCCGAGGCCGACTGGTTGAAGGTAGTACCCAGCCTACCGCCGGCATAGGTTTCCTCTGCCAACTCGTCGGTGAGTGTGGGTGTCACATTGTCGGGCTGGCAACTCGTGAACGTAACAGCCGTTGCTGCAAATGCCGCCATGGCCATTATTATAGTTTTCTTTTTCATAATAACTGATCTTTATAATTCTCTAAGCATATTGTTTATCTCGCCCAGCGCATCGCTCAGCTCAGCACAAGCCTCCACAGCGGCACCATTGGCAGCCTCGGAATAGTGCTGCACAAAGGGGGCAGGCATGGCGTTAATCTTCTCCAGGGCATTCTCAATAGCCGTAGTCACATGGCCGTCGATCGAAGCATCGTGGCTCTTCACAAAATCGTGCAGCGACTTACCCTCATCTCTCTGACCTTCCACACCGCCCATATAGGCATTGCGGATACTAATGATATTGTTGTAGAAGTCGATGATAGACTTCTGGCTGTAGGGCGATTCGATATAAGTGATATCCTCGCCATGCCAGGCGGCATATATCTTTGAGCTTCCCACCTCGTCGGCTATGTCGGAACAGCCCTGCACTATAGCCATCAGTGCAGCAATGCGGCTGGCATAGGTGCTGCCAGGCTTGCCGGCGTTCTTCATATTCTCGCCATAGCTGTAGTTTCCACCAGCCACGGTGTAGGCCATCTCCAGCTCGTCAAGCTTGGCAACATGGCTCTCGGGGGCCTTGTCGCCCAGCCAGCCCACCTCCAGCTGATAGCAGCGGTTGCGTAGGTCGCCAGCCACAGCAGCGGCATAGATCCATTCGTTCTCAGTGATGTTAGCTGCCTTCTTGGCATGGCCGTCAACAAACAGTATATACTCCAATCCGTGGAAACCCAGCAGGGCATTGCCCAGGCGTTCGCCGGCCACCACATCGCCATCTTCCCCGTCGAGGGCTGCAATCATGGCAGGGCTCTCATACATCAGTGTGCGGAAAGCATCCTCGTCCAATGGCCATGAATCGATATGAGGATCAATACCAAAGTCGCCAGCAGCACCGAAAAGGAAAGCTTCGCTCTTCTCCCACTGCTCACGAGCCTCTAGAAATGTCTGGCACGCCGCCTCAATACCGGCATCGGTGGCGTTCTGCCGCAGTGCCGCCAACTGCCCAGCCAACTGTTCGGTCTTGGCTGCCAAAGCCGTGTAGGTCGGGGCCACTGTATGGTCCACAAATTGTTCTGCCACCTGTGCCGCCTTCTCGTCGTCGACGGTGGTGTCATTCTCATCTCGGCAAGAGATGAAACTAGCCGATGTCAGCATAGCAGCTGCCAACAGCATGGTCTTAATACTAGCGTTTTTCATTGATAATTGTAATTTATAGATTAATTAGTGTATAAAATTGAAATTCACCCAAGTGATGCCCAATGCAACAAAAGGCTCGCTATTATATCTTCCGCCAAAGTGGCGCACACCGGCCTCAGCCTTGACGGCAATAGATTTCAACGGATAGTAGTTCACACCTGCCGACATCACCTGTCGCTCAGCCCAGCCTATGTCGTCGAAGCCATTGGCAGGAATAAAGCTGTCGTAGTGGTCGTAACGGCCAAAGAGGTACAGATGCCTGCCCTCCACACTACGGTTGGCAAAAGCCAGCAGGTCGACCCCTGCCTCTATAGAACCGTCGTAGGCCCCCTTGCCCACCGCCGTGTGAGGATACGGATTGCCGGTCATGGTGGTCTGGTTCTTGTTGCGGGTAGAGATGAGACCTGCGTCGCCCAAGTAGCCATAATCCAGATTGCCGCGAACCAGCAACCAGCGGTTGCGATAGTCAAAATCAAAAGCCCCAATCAGCACCGTGCCCCTCGCACCATAGTAGCGCGATGTGGCACTATACACCGTGGTGGTGATATCGTTGTTGAACGAGTTGCCCACATATCCGCTCAGGCTCAGCCGCAGCCCCGGCACACCCATATAGTCTATGCGTGCCGCACCTGCCAAGCTGTTGGCAGGACGAAACTCATAGGGCGATGCCGAGCCATTGTGCACCCACCCCGACTCGTTGAAGAGGTTGCTGTTCAACGCCGGCAGCAGCTGCACCTCATAACGCCATGCTCCCGAACGGCCCCAGAGGCTCACTCCTGTTTCGTGCCAAGTGCAGGGCATGATGGTGTTTTCGCCCTCGGGACGGTACACCGAGAAGAAATGGTCGGGCGTATGATTATTGTTCGTCATGCCCACCGGCACCACAATATGTCCCATCCGCAGGTTAAGCTTACTGCTAAAACTCTTCTGCACCCAGAACTGCTCCAAAGCCACCTCGCCACCACGTTCCACCTCCTGTTCAAACTCACCCGTCTCCTCGGTCTCTTTCTCCACGGCCACCTCTGTGCCGCCATGTTCAAACTCCACTTCGGTGCCTATACTCCATCCGCGCCCCATATCATAGCCCAGCGTGATGACAGCATGGGGAATGTCCACACGCCCGTGTCCCTTACTTTCGGTATAGCGGTCGGCGTGAGAGTAGCGAAAAACGTTATCGCTATAAAAATTGTAGTTATAAACGGCCTCGCCATACCCACCAATAGTGAGTCGCTGTGCCTTCGCAGCAGTGTCGTTTTGAGCAGAAGACATTTGCCCCAAGCCCATCACCAAAACAACGAAAATGAACGATTTACAAATTTTACTATACATACTATCTAACATTGATTTTTCACTGCAAAAATACCATTTCCTCCCCATCCGACAAATACCCATTATTAGCTATTTTCACTAAAGCTCGACATGCAAAACCAAACCTATATTCCGTGCCATTTTTAGTCAAACGCTCCTCTTTCTCCCTCCCCCGACCCTTAAGTGGTGGAGGCTTCCTGACTTGTTCCTGACCTCGCCCTGCCCTCGATTCCGGAAGCGAAAGCACAACGTAGGCACAACGAAAGTTTGGTGTGTGATTGCAGTGAATGCTATCTGCCGTCTGATATAATTATACCAAAAAAGTCAAAAATTAGGGTGCCACTTTTGAAAATAAAAAAGTGGCACAACGCTGTACAAGGCGAAAGCAAAGAAAGCGAGCAGCTTTCTTTGCCGAGCCATAAAAACGTCACGAAGTAGAGTGGGACATGATGACAATGACAATGGGGGTGAATGCACCTATCGCCCCTTGTTGGAATGGACTAGGAACGACTTGTCAGACTCATTTTTTTCAAAAAAAACAAACTAATCCACACAATAATTACCCAATAATTACGTTATACAACTAAAAAATTAATTACCACACCATGAAAACGAAAGAAATAAAGGAACTTACCACTGCCGAAGAACAGGTGATGCAGGCCATCTGGTCCATCAAGCAAGGCTTTGCCAATGAGATTGTGGCAGCAATATCGTCGCGACCAAACGTAAACGACGATGACCCAAGTGCCATCGAACCACCAAAACCGGCATACAACACCATTCTCACTGTGGTGAGAATATTGGAAAAGAAAGGTTTTGTAGGCCACACCACATTCAACAAGTCCAACCGATACTATCCCCTCATCAGCCGGGACGACTATTCAAGCCAGATACTAGGCCGCATGGCAAGAAACTATTTTGGGTCATCGTTTCGCAACATGGTGTCATTCCTGGTGGACCGGAAGGATGTGTCGATTGAGGACCTTGACGCCCTGATTAAGGAGGTGGAAAAATGACACGCTATCTGCTTTTTGCTGTTATTGGCACGGCTTTGTTCTGGTGTGTCTATCGCCTGCTGCTGCGGCGGGAGCATTGTTTGAATGCGAACCGGTTCTTTCTGTTATCGACGCTGGTGCTGAGCTTGGTATTGCCGCTGGTGCATCCGCAGGTGGCAGTGTCAAGGCCTATGGCCGTAGGTGGCGGCGGCTATCTGCTTGAGCTGCCGGTAATGGCGATGGATGCGCCTGCCACTGCGGCGCAGCAGCCTCCTGCCGAAGTTGGTGCGAAAGCTGAGCGAAGTTTGGATGTGTGGACGGTGCTGGGTGTGCTATATTGGGCCGGAGTGGCTTTGAGCGCACTGGCTCTTGTGGTGCGCTATGGTGTGTTATGGCACAGGCTGCGGAAGTATTCGTTTGTCCGTCAAGGGCGTTTCCATGTGGCGGTGACCGAGAGCGGGGAACCGTCGTTCTCTTTCTTCCACTATATTGTGGCGGGGCGCGGCGGCATGACCGATGCCGAGTTGCAGCAGGTGCTGCGCCACGAACGGTTGCACGCCGCGCAGGGCCACAGCTGGGACAGGCTGGCGGTGCAGCTGGTCTGCTGCCTGTTGTGGTTCGACCCGTTTGTGTGGCTGTACGGCCGCGATTTGCGCGAGGTGCATGAATACCTGGCCGACGAGGCGGTGCTGCAACAGGGCGGTGAGGGCGAATACAGGAGCTACCTCCGTCTGCTTTATTGTCAAATAACCGGGATGCAGTATGTCCCGATAGTCAATAGTTTTCATTTTTCAACAATCAAAAACCGTATTATCATGATGAAACAACCGAAATCCCACAAAGGGTGGGTCAAGGCATTGGCAGCCTTGCCCGTGGCAGCATTGCTGCTGTTTGCCAATTGCAAGAACCAGGAGCCTGCTCAAGAGCAGGCCGTTATCCCCGACGGCAGGTATGAGGTGTCGCCGTTCATCGAAACCTACCGCGACGGACAGCTGGTGGAACGCGAGTTTATGGGGATTATTATTCCTCTTGACTCGGTAGGCGAACACAAGGAGTTTGCCGATTCGGCCGAGGCGGTCCGTTTTGATGTCAATATCCATGAAACGGTGGCGAAGTCAAGCCGTGTTACCGCTATGATGAATCTTGACGACAGCACAGTTAATTGGTATCAGGTGGCATGGAACGATGGGGAGGACATGTTGGACTGGTTTAACAAGGAGGACAATGGTCCATTCTCGCTCGCCGAGTACCCAGGTGGCTTTGAGGCCATGGCTGCTTACATTGCCAAGTCGGTCGTCTATCCCGAAAAGGCCAAGGCCGAGGGAGTGGAAGGCAAAGTGTTTGTGCAGTTTGTTGTTGATACCGACGGCAGTATAGCGGAGGCCACTGTGTTGCGTGGCGTTGGCGGCGAGTGCGACGCTGAGGCTCTGCGTGTGGTGAAGTCCATGCCGAAATGGCAGCCCGCCACATTCAAGGGCAAGCCAGCACGGTCGAAGTATGTGATGCCTATCTACTACACGTTAAAGTAACCTATGCGGCGACTTGCCATTTTCATCTCTTTGACGCTGCTCTGCTGCGGCTGCGCCTCGGTGCAGCCGCAGATAGTCAATAGTTTTCATTTTTCAACAATCAAAAACCGTATTACCATGATGAAACAACCGAAATCCCACAAAGGGTGGGTCAAGGCATTGGCAGCCTTGCCCGTGGCAGCACTGCTGCTGTTTGCCAACTGTAAGAACCAAGAGCCTGAGCAACAACAGGCCACCATCCCCGACGGCACCTACCTCGTCCAACCCTTCACCGAAACCTACCGCAATGGGCAGCTGGTGGAGCGTGAGTTTATGGGGATTATTATTCCTCTTGACTCGGTAGGCGAACACAAGGAGTTTGCCGATTCGGCCGAAGCTGTCCGCTTTAATGTTAATATCCACGAAACGGTTGCGAAGTCAAGCCGTGTGACCGCAATGATGAATCTTGACGACAGCACAGTTAATTGGTATCAGGTGGCATGGAATCATGAGGAGGAGATGCTGGACTGGTTTAACAAGGAGGACAATGGTCCCTTCTCGCTCGCAGAGTACCCAGGTGGCTACGAGGCTTTGGGCGACTATATTGCCAAGTCAATAGTCTATCCCGAGCAGGCCAAGGCCGACGGGGTGCAAGGAAGGGTGTTTGTGCAGTTTGAAGTGGAGCCCGACGGCAGCATTGGCGACGTAACACTATTCCGAGGCATCGGTGGCGGATGCGACGAAGAGGCCTTGCGCGTCATCAAGGCCATGCCGCAATGGAAGCCCGCCAAATACAAGGGCACGCCTACGCGGTCTAGATTTCAAGTCCCCATCAACTTCGTGCTGAAATAACGAGCATCGCCTTATTGCTACGAGGGTGTCTTAAAAGGCACCCTCTCTTTCTTCTAACAAAGCCTACAAAACGCCTTCCAACTTCCACATCCGCGTGCTGTTTGAGCCTTTGAGCAGCACCATGGCACCAGCCAGCGGATGTTTGGCAAAATATGCCACAGCCGCATCTGAATCCGAAAACCACTCCACATTAGGCCTGCCCTCGGCAAAGGCAAACTCAGGCCCCACAAGCACAGCCCTTATCTCAGGATGCGCCAGCAGCCGCTCCACTATCGCCCTGTGCTCCTTGCAACTATCCTCGCCCAACTCCTTCATGCCTCCCAGCATAGCCACCTTGTTGGCACGAGGCAGGGCCTCGAAATTGTCGAGAGCCACTTTCATGCTCGACGGGTTGGCGTTGTAGCAGTCGAGAATCAGGCTGTTGCGACCCGTATCTTTATATTGCGACCGATTATTCGAAGGGGCGTACTGCTCGATAGCCTCCTTGATGTCCCAAAGGTCCACATGGAGGTAGCGACCCACGGCAGCAGCTGCCATGGCATTGTCGAAATTGTAGTTGCCCAATAGTCGAGACTGGATGCTGTAGACATTGTCGCCCTCTTCGATATAGAATTTCATATAGGGGTCGGAACCAACCAGATGGCCTCGCACCTGGGCCTGCTCCGACGAGCCATAGGTGAAAGTAGCCAACTGACAGCGGGCCGCCTCAGCGGTGAGGATGTCGTTGTCGGCATTGACAAAAGCCGTGCCATGCTTGGCCGCCAGATAGCGGTACAGCTCCGTCTTGGTCTGTATCACCCCTTCGAAACTGCCAAAGCCTTCCAAATGCGCACGGCCCACGTTGGTGATAAGGCCGCAGTCGGGGTCGGCAATATGGCACAAGGCAGCTATCTCGCCCGGATGGTTGGCCCCCATCTCTATGATGGCAACCTCGGCATCGGCAGGGGTGGCCAAAAGCGTCAAAGGCACGCCGAGGTGGTTGTTGTAGTTGCCCGCCGTGGCGTGGGTGCGATAGCGTCTGGCCAAAACGGCGTGGACAAGCTCCTTAGTGGTGGTCTTGCCATTAGTGCCGGTAACACCAATGATAGGAATCGAGAGGTGCCCACGGTGATAGCGGGCCAGCCCTTGCAAGGCGGCAAGCACGTCGTCGACCACCACGCAGCGGTCGTCAGCCCCATACTTCGGGTCACTAATCACACACAGTGCAGCCCCCTGCTCCAACGCCTGCGGCGCGAAAGCGTTGCCGTCGAACGTCTCCCCTTTGAAGGCAAAGAACAGGCAGCCGGGGGTAATCTGCCGCGAGTCGGTAGTCACTGTCCGCGACTGCAGATAGACTTGGTATAATTCTTCTATTTTCATCGTCCCAATAACGATGCCACGCCCATTTTATTGCGTTCCCCTCCCCTTATTCAAAAAAGTAGTCCTCTTCTTCAAAAAAGCGGTCATCACTCAACGACACTTCCTCCTAGCCTCGTTTATTCTTCACAAAATAGACATTACTTCAACACTACTTCTACGCTTCAAAAGCGTTGATGTAGCGTTGATGTAGCGTTGAAATAACGTTGAAAAAAGGTTGAAACAACGGAGGTAAGGAAGCGTCTCTAAGAGGGTGGACAAAGTTTTTTTGCCATGTCGGGGAAAATGTGTATATTTGCAGGTGTAACATGGAATGCTTATGAAATACAATAAGCTAAAAATCAACATATTACCCCCCCCATCGATATGGCGGATTATAGTTCGATTTAGGTCGGGCGGAGTTCCTCTTTCGTTAAATTTGGGTCTATAGGTCATTTTGCAGGATGAAATCTTTCGGAACGCTTGTTTTTACTGGCGATTTTGTCAATCAAGGTGCTTGGAGGACATTTTAACAAATAAAAAACATCAATAGGTCAATTTGCAGGATAAAATCTTCCCAAA
>JAFRRK010000008.1 GCA_017428115.1 Bacteroidales bacterium
CAGCACCAGCTTCACCACCGTGTCGGTAGGCATCGACCGCGTGGCAGAGGCAGGCTGCACCATCTATCCCAACCCGACCAGCGGCGCCACCACTATCAGAATCACCGGCATCACTGGCAAGGTGAAGATATCGGTGGTCAACATGAACGGCCGCGAGGTGGTCGTCGCGACCAACGGGAGCAACGGCACCCTCGGTGGCGAAGCACTTGAGTGCTCGGGCGACTGCGCCAAGAGCCTCGATGTGGAACGCCTGGCACAGGGTGCCTACTTCGTGCGCATCACCGGCGAGAACGTCAGCATGGTACGCAAGCTGATAGTCCGCTAGACATCTAGTAATACTGGTTTTACTAATGAAAGAAGGCTGCCTCGTAGGGCAGCCTTCTTTCATTCATTCATAATCGGCTTCATAAAACTTGAACAAAGCCTGCGACACATTGTCGGCAATAATCTGTCGTCCTGCCTGAACATAATGTTCTGTAGTCCAATCGCGGTCTCGGAAAAGGCTGTCGGGAAGAGAACATAAATTGTCTACCACCGTGACTCCCATACGCCTGTAGCGCCCTACAATGAGGTCGGCATTCTGGCGCATAAGGGTGGTTAGGTCGTCGCCTACCAACTGGTCGGCCCATTCAACATCCTCAGCCAATAGGTTGAACACAAGATTCCATCCTCGCTCACGCGCTAGAGCAACAATGCGGTCGAAATCGCGAATACGTGGATTATTGAGCGTATCTATCTGAAAACCATAGTTGCGCACAAAAATACCCGGCATAGTGGTGCTGTCAGTATTGAGGCTGTCGCCCCACCGTGGCACACTGGGATGCCCTGGCAGTGGGTGGGCAGCCCAGTAGGAGTCCATCTGCTGGTAGCGTTCGTCAACGTTCTTGATATCATAGGCCTTGAAAGAAAGTATAGCACGGTTGAGCAACGCAGGGCGTGGATGCAGCATGACAAGACGCTTTTGCAAAACAGTTTCGAGGGGCGAAGCAATCCATTCAATACCAAAAGAACGCAAATTGAGGGTGACCACCACCGTAGAAATCGAACAGTCGGGACTGATATTGCGCAATAAGAGGTAATAGACCTCACCATGAGAGGCATCGTGGGTCATGTTGCGGACAGTGAGTCTGGGGAAATGACGTGCAACCATTTCACTAATCCATGCAGTGTCCTTGTCGTCAAGGCCAAAGGTATGGTTTGACGACTCACCAAGATAAAGTATGTCAGCACCAGTGGCATTGACCGAGTCAACCATTTGCGCCAACGGTGCGCTGAAAGCGTGGCGGTCGTGTTGATAGAAAAAACAGCGATAAATACCCTCTGCCGACAAGCAGAGAGCCGCAATGATGAAGAGTGTGACAACGACGCGTTTCATAGGCTAAAACTGGAAATAGATGAATGGGAATGTCTCTACACTGGCAAAAGCCACAGTGCAGAATGCCAAAAGGAAGCAGACCATCCACCGCACCACTGGCCTCTGTCGAATACACCAGCGGTCAAACCGACTGTTGCGCAGCAGGATGTCAACAACCACAAAACACAAAAGGAACACCACTGCTCGTATATCGACCGTGGGCATCTCCCCTACTCCCACATTGCCAACCAATGAGCCAAAGAGGGTCATCAAATCCTCAAACGAAGGAGCACGGAATATCGCAAAAAGAGCTGTAACCACGAGAAAGACAATAGGAAGCTTAATGATATATAGAATTGAGAATCGGGAATTTGGACTTGTCCGACTAGTCTGATTACTGAGCATAGCGCATTGCGGATCGTGGTTGGTCTTTTGCGCCTTGCGCGCACACAGTTTCTTAGGCAGTCCCTCGGCCAAGAGCAACAAACCATGCAGCCCACCCCAAGCAACAAATGTCCAATTAGCACCATGCCACAATCCACTCAGCAGGAAAACAACCATGATGTTGAACATCCAACGGCTCACCCCCACACGGCTACCCCCGAGGGGAATATACAGATAGTCACGAAACCAGCTAGAGAGCGAGATATGCCAGCGGCGCCAATACTCGCCAATGCTGCTACTAAGATAAGGGGCCCTGAAATTGTCCATCAGGTCGTAGCCCATAGCCTTAGCACACCCTAGCGCAATGGTGCTATAGCCAAAGAAGTCACAATATATCTGGAACGAGTAGAACACCAGTCCCAAAGCAATAGCTCCACTGCCATACTGCTGTGGATCTGCCCAGATTGCATCCACATATACAGCCAGATTGTCCGCCACCACCATCTTGGCAAAGAGGCCGTAGAGGATAAGCATAATGCCACGGCTGAGATTGTCGCGTTCAAAGGGTTGGTCTATGCGCAGCTGTCGCAGCAGGTTTTGCGGACGCTCAATGGGGCCGGTAACCAGCTGGGGGTAGAACATCACATACAGAGAATAGATTCCAAAGTGCCGCTCCGGCCTTTGATTGCCACGGTATACTTCTATCACATAGCTGAGACTTTGGAACGTATGGAACGACAGACCAATAGGCAGTATAATGTGGGTCTCATGAAATAGGCCTTGGTATTTAAAGATAAAGAGGACCGTGAGGGTTGAGACGATGCTGGCCACCAGCCATGCCTTGCTCTTGCGAGGTGTGCCTCGGTAGCGTTCTATCATTAGGGCGCAAGAGTAGTCGATAATGATGGTGGTCAACAGGATGAGAATATAGATAGGCTTGAACCACATATAGAAAAAGCAGCTGGCCGCCAACAGCCAAGCCCAACGCCACCTATATGGCAACACATAGTAGACCAGTGTCACCACTGGAAAAAATATGAGGAATGGGAACGAGTTAAAAAGCACTGGTTTATTGAGTATTGAGAATTTTTGAACAGCGTTTGGTGGGATATGGTTCAGCAAGGGCTGGGAAGTAGTCTTCCAGAAAGCGGTCTATACGCTGGTCGACGCTGAGTGTGGAGGCAGTGTCGGCAGCCAGGTTGTCACGCACGGCCTGTATCTCCTCTGGGTCGTAGCACAGTTCCAGCAACGCACGGTTGATGAACCCGTTGCCACAGTTATAGAGCTGCACCGTACAATATGAGAGCATCACATAGTCGGCACTGAGCAACTCGTCCACCAGGTCGATGTCGGCCACGCTTTCGTGGTCGGGGTCGTAGTAGATGGTGCTGAAATAGTACCAGTAGCGGAAGTGGTCGAAGAGCTCTTGAATAGGATAATTGTAAAGGATGTTCCAAAAGAATGAATCGCCGATGACAATCAGCGAGGGATTGCGCCCAAGCTCAGAACCGGCTAGCGACACATCCACATATTGGTTGCGCTCTGTGGGAATACGGAATGTCTTGTTGAGCAACTCGTCAAGGTCGGCATCAGGCTCGCGAGTGCGGGCATGATAGGGCTTGCCCAATGTCACAGGGCGGATAGCCGGGCCAAAGGTCTGCATGTAGCGCATGATAGAGTCGAAGGCATAGGTGCTGGCAATGCTGCTCCAGTGGGTGCCGGTCTGAGTGAAGAGGAGGTAGGGTGTGCGGCCACGGAGGCTGTCAAAACAATGGCAGATGTCCACACAGCGAAACCCATAGAAGCCATTCCACCCACTGTAGTGGTCGTAGGCACTATATAGCCCCTGTGCCATACGTTCGTTGTGTGCTTGGGGGCTTGGTGCTGGCAGGTACTGTGGGTAGATGCGCTCTTTGCCTGGCAAGAGGGCAAGGAATAGATGCACTCCCTGTTCCTCTAGAATAAATTGCAGCTTGGTAAGACGGCTCATGCGCTGGAAAAAGACATAGCCTTTCTCGTTGCCGGGGATGAGGAGGCTGTCGGGATAGAAATGGTTGAAGCAGCCGGTGTAGTATTCATCCACAAACCAGGGCTCAAAGAGGTAGTTGCGCTCGCCAACAACCACCGAGCCGGGATTAGTAGAGCGGTGATAGGCAGTCCAGAGGTACTGGTTGTAAAGGCGGATGGCGGGTTCGCGAAAGCCGTGGTGGTCCTTGATATAGCCCTCCACGTCACCCTGCCACGCTCCGCTCACAAACGAGGGGAACGAAAACTGCGGCTTCTCGGCACTGACGTAGGCCCCCTTCAACGGCTTCACCTTGACAAAGTGGGTGGCTCCCTGCAGAATAGTGAGCAGGAAGAGCGTCATGGTGACAATGCAGAGTATCTTGGGTATATTGCGCATAAGGTTCAGAATCGGAAATAGATAAAGGGACTGAAGTCGGTGGCCGTCAATGCCCCCAAGCAGAAAAACAGCATCAGGCATGCCACCACCCACACCGCCACATGCTGGCGGCCATTGTATTGGGTGTAGAATACCCACCGCTCCACCCTTTTGCCAACGGGCAACAAGGTGACGAAGGCAAAGGCCAGGGCCACCAACAGGGTGACGTAGTATTGCGGATGCTCGGCCAAGGCGAAACCTCCCAAGTCGAACGAGAAAAGCCTTTTGACAAAGAGCCAACAGGTGGGCAGGTCCTCAATGCGGAATATCGCCCAACCCACCAGCAATATAACAAAGGTAGGCGCTATGCGCCACCCTCTATGCTGCTTGTCGATGCCCAGCAGCCGCTCCAACACCAAGAAACAGCCATGATAGGCACCCCATAGCACAAAATTCCAACTGGCGCCGTGCCACAATCCGCTGAGCAGAAACACCAGCCACAAATTCAGATAAGTGCGCCCCCTACCCCGCCGGTTGCCGCCTAGGGGAATATACAGATAGTTGCGCATAAAGGCCCCTAGCGTGATGTGCCAACGCCGCCAAAACTCGCTGATGCTGGCCGAGGTATAGGGATTGTCGAAATTCTCAGGAAACCTGAACCCCATCATACGCCCCAGGCCGATAGCCATGTCGCTATAGCCCGAGAAGTCAAAATAAAGCTGCATCGTGTATGCGATAATCGTCACCCACGCCGTACCCATATCCATGGCAGCAATATCGCCACCCAAGGCCACATCCACCGTGCGCCCTATCACATCGGCCACCAGCACCTTCTTGCTCAACCCTATCACAAAACGGTAAAACCCCTGCAGACACTCTCCCCACCGCAGACGCCGCTGCGCCGTTATCTGGTCGGCAATCTCAGTGTAGCGCACAATAGGTCCCGCTATCAGCTGGGGAAACATAATGATATACAACACATAGTCCGTCAGCCGCCCCATAGGCTTGTTCACACCCCGATACACATCCACCACATAAGTCACCGACTGAAACGAGAAGAAACTGATACCTATCGGCAGCAGTACCTTGGTCCACGCCATCGTCCCCAACCCAAAAGCCGCCAGCAATGCGTTTACATTCTCCACGAAGAAGTTGGCATACTTAAAATAGGCAAGCAATCCCAAGCACAGCACAATAGCCAAAGCACACCACATCCTCTTCATCCCCGGCCTGGCAGCACGGTGCATCCACCTCACCACATAATAGTTGGCCACCGTAGAAGCCAACAGTATCAGCACAAAGTCGGGCGCCCCCCAAGCATAAAACACAATCGATGCCACAAGCAACACCCCGTTTCTCCACCGCGCAGGCACCAAGAAATAGAGCAGCAAGAAAAGCGGCAGAAAATACAATAGAAATATGTGCGAACTAAATACCACTTCTTAATTCTTAACTCTTAATTCTTACTTCTTACTTCCCAACCCGGCCCCCGCCCCACTTCTTAATTCTTAACTCTTAATTCTTAATTCTCACTTCCCCTCTTCGGTGGGTCGATTTTGGCATACTCACGACCATCGTGGATAAGGCTATACAGCAGCATGGCCACCATCACCACCAACACCACCACACCCACATAGTCCAGCACCCCCGCCTGCACCTCGCCACCCAGCAGCACCCACGTGCGGCCATAGCTGCGCAGCGGCTCAATGCTCACCAGCAGCGTATTCACTATTATCGCCAGCAGGCGAAACTCCGTCGGTCCCAGCTTGGCATAAGTGAGACGAAACTCCCCCTTCAAGTGGGCACTGATATACACATATATCGAAAGCAACAAATATACCGCCAGCAGCGACATCGACAATCCCATATTCATAAATGGCGACAGCCCCAAGCCTGCAAACATCAGCGTCTCGTTGATGCCGTCCACATTGTGGTCGAGAAAGAAACCATACAGCGGGCGCTGCTGGTTGCGCACACGTGCCAACGTGCCGTCGAGCGAGTCGCCAAACCAGTTCACCACAAACCCTGCCGACGCCAGCCACAGCCACCGATAGTCGCCTGCCGACAACACATAGCCGGCCGCAATAATCACCGCGCCCAGCACCCCCACACACGTCAGCATATCCGACGTAATCCATCGTGGCATACGCTCCGCCATCCAAACCAACACCTTACGCTCCGCCTTATTCACCAGCGAAGTCTGTATACGAGTAGACTGTTTCCTTTCCATATACATTTAACGCCACCACTGAAAAAATATTGTCCCACACACCAATTATTCCACCACCCCCGCCTCGGCCACGCCCTGGCTTCGCCATTTATACTATATATATACTTTAGTTATACTTCAGTTATACTACATATAATAGTATAAATAAAGTATATATATAGTATAAATATGGTATATCTAACGAAGCCACGAGGCAGTATCCTCGACGCCTTGGCGAGGACAAAGTAGATTTAACACACTTCCACACAACAAAAACCCCGTTACAACGTTATTGCAAAAGATGAACACCATTTTTACCATTCTATACCTGCTGTTAATCGCCAGTGCCGTCATCGTGGTGGTGCTCGAAAATGGCGACCCCATCATGTCGCACGCATGGATTCTCACGGTCATCTTTCTGCCGGGCATAGGGCTGCTGCTCTATTTCCTCATAGGCAAAAACCACCGCAAGAGCCGCATCATCACCCCCGAAGAGCTGTCCGAGCTCACCTCACACCTCACTGCCGACGCCCAGCCCCCGATGCACGACAAATACCAAAAGCTCTGCACCCTCATGCAGCGGGCCAACTACGCCCCCCTGCTCCACAGCTACGACACACACATCTACACCGACTTTGCCCACATGTACGAATGCATGCTGGCCGACATACGCCAGGCACGCCACCACGTACACATACAGTTCTTCAAGATAGAGGACGACCCCGTGGGGCGCGAGCTGGGCGACCTGCTCATACAAAAGGCACAGCAAGGGCTGGAGGTGCGCCTCATCTACGACGCCGCCGCCAACCTCCATGTCGACCGCCGCTTCTATAAGCATCTGCGCGAAGGAGGCGTGGAGGTATGCTCGTTCCTAAAAGTGTGGGACTCGCTCTTCTCGCGCGACCTCAACTGCCGCAACCACCGCAAGGTGGTGGTCATCGACGGCACCATCGGCTACACAGGCGGCATGAACATAGCCGAACGCTACCGCAAGGGCATCCACAGCGGCATCTGGCGCGACACCCACCTGCGCATCGTAGGGTCTGCCGTGGGCGAGCTGCAAGTGGCCTTCCTGGCCGACTGGCGCTTCTGCACACACACCCTGCTCGACCGCCCACACCTCTTCCCCGCTCACACACGCCCCGAAGGCTCCACCCCCGTGCTCACCCAAATAATCACCTCCGGCCCTATGGACGAGTGGAACACCGTCATGCAAGGCATGATACAGGTGATAGCCCAGAGCCGACACTACCTTTACCTGCAAAGCCCCTACTTTATGCCCACACAGCCTGTGCTTGTGGCCCTCCGCAATGCCGCCCTAGGCGGTGTCGACGTGCGCCTGATGCTCCCCGAGAGGGGCGACAAAGGCATACTCGTTCAGTGGGGCTCACACTCCTACCTCGAAGAGGCCATGCGCGCCGGCGTAAAGGTATACTTCTACACCCGCGGCTACCTGCACGCCAAGACATTGGTGTGCGACGACGACTTCGTCACCATCGGCTCTACCAACCTCGACGTGCGCAGCTTCGAACAAGACTTCGAGGTCAACGCCTTCATCTACGACACCGCCCTTGCCCGTCAGCAACGCGACATCTTCCTACGCGACATGCAAGACTGCCTTGCCGTAGACCCCAAAGAGTGGGCCCTGCGTCCCAAACGCATGCGGCTGGCCGAATCAGTTGCCCGCCTCTTCGTACCACTACTATAAGGAAGTTAGAAGTAAGAATTAAGAACTAAGAACTAAGAAACATCTATGAAGTAAAATAATAAGCAACGTCTAAGAGAAACACAGTACAAGCCGTAAGGCGCAGTGCAGTGATAGTCAAAACGTAACAAAACTGCGTCTCGAAGAGACGCGACAATGAAAGCAAATTAATAAAACCCAAAGTCGAACCAGCACCCACTCTAATTCTCAATTCACAAATCTCAATTCGATAATATCTCAAATCTCAATTCAAGAAAGCCCTCAATTCAATAAATAACCCAAATCACAATTCGATGAAAAACATAGTTTTATTCGGAGCACCAGGTGCCGGCAAAGGCACCCAGGCCTCCCTACTGGCAGAGAAATACGACCTCATCCACCTCTCCACCGGCGAGATGCTGCGCAACGAGGTGGCACACGACACCCCCCTCGGCCGACGCGTCAAAGACATCATGCTGCGCGGCAACCTAGTGAGCGACGACATCGTGGTCAACCTCATCGCCAAAGCCATCGACACCGGCCGCGGCACCACCATGGACGAGTGGGACGAGGCGCGGCTGCGCCGTGCCTGCGGCCTGGCCGACGACCAGCCGCTGCCCGCACAGCCCCAGCCCTCCATCATCTACGACGGCTTCCCCCGCACCGTGCAGCAATGCCAGATGCTCGAGTTCATCTTCCGTCAGAAAGGACGCAAGCTCGACGCCGTCATCTCCATCGACGTGCCACAAGAAGAGCTCGTGCGACGCATCCACGAGCGCGCCCTCATCAGCAACCGCAGCGACGACACCGAGGAGGTGATCCGCCACCGCCTTGAGGAATACGACGACAAAACCCGCCCCGTGCTGGACTACTACCGCGTCTCAGGCCGCCTCATCAGCATCGACGGCAGCGGCGAGATTTCCGAGACCAACGGCCGCCTCTGCAACGTCATGGATGCCCTTCTGAAACGATAACACCCCGCCACTACCATCATACAACACTATGTGGCAGATATTTAGACACCTGTCTAACGATAATTCTAGGCTATTTGTTCAGCGAACAAATGGTGAACAAACAGAGAGAATATAGCATCTCATGGATTTATCAAACTTGCCTGCTGGCAAACAGGCCGAAACAATATGAGTCATAAAAAAATCCCTCAATGAGGGATTTTTTTTGTATCTTTGCAGCATCAAACATATACACAAACTAACAACATATCAAACACATTATAAAGGAAAAAGAGTAACATATAACATATAACATAGGCGTTTTTGCTTTTCTTTGTAAGACTGAAATCTGGTAAATTTCTACATCTTAATGCAAAAGAAAGTGAAACGCTCACGGTATCCGTGGGCTTTCTTGTTGCATTAAGGGTTTACCAGAACCTCAGTCTTAAACAAAAAGTTTCACGGATTTTTTATTTGTGGTGCTGGGAGGGCGGAATGCCGACAAAAAGTCCCCTGCATCATGAGTAATTTTGAGAAAGTAATCAACCGCTATCGCAACCAATCCCATTCCGAGGCCGACAAAGGAAAACGTTTCGAACGCCTCATGCAGGCCATGCTGCAAACCGTACCACTCTACAGCAACGAACTGAGCGAGGTGTGGCTATGGGGTGATTTCCCTTACCGCGAAAGTATATCGCTACATGACACCGGCATAGACATAGTGGCCAAAACCATAGGCAACGAATACTGGGCAATTCAGTGCAAATGCTATCTTGCCAACGCCAAGATTGACAAGGGTGATGTGGACACTTTTCTTTCCACCTCGGCACGCTCTTTTAAGGACGAACTGGGCAACAAGCACTATTTCAGCTTCCGCCTATGGATTGACACTACTGAAGGAGGCTTCACATCTAATGCCGCAGAGAGTTTCACCAACCAGGCCATTGAGGCTACCGTACTACACCTGAACGAGCTGGCCGAGATGCCCCTTGATTGGGAGGAGTTGGACCGCGGCATCAGCGGCAGCAAGGCTATCACCGCACGCAAACAACTGCTGCCCCACCAAGAAATGGCGCTAGAGGAGGCTCAGAAATATTATGTCGACCACGACCGTGGCAAACTCATCATGGCATGTGGCACGGGCAAGACATTCACCTCGCTCCGCATAGCCGAGCGACTGGCGGGCAAGCGGGGCAAGGTGCTGTTCCTAGTACCCAGTATCGCCCTGCTGGGACAGACACTGAGGGAATGGAGCTTCGACGCGCAGAAACCCATACGCCCGCTGTGCATCTGTTCCGACAGCGAGGTGAGCCGTACCCACAGCAAGGACGAGGACACCAATATCACCACCGTGGAGGAGCTGGCATGGCCGGCCTCCACCAGCGTTGAACAAATCAAGAGACAGTTTCTACAGCTTCAACACGACCAGCGTGAGGGGATGTTGGTAGTGTTTTCCACCTATCAGAGCATCGAGCGTATCTCGGCCGCACAGAGTGCCATAGGTGAGGAGCTGACCTTTGATGTAATCATCTGCGACGAGGCACACCGCACCACGGGTATCACCCTCAAAGGGAAGGAAGAAAGCGCCTTTGTGCGAGTGCACGACAACAACTTCATCCGTGGGCGCAAACGCATCTATATGACGGCCACCCCACGCCTATACAAGGAGGGCGACCAAAAGAAAGCGCGTGAGAACGAGGCTTACCTGTGCAGCATGGACGATGCAGAGCTATATGGCGACGAGTTCTACCGCCTAGGTTTTGGTGAGGCTGTGGATAAGAACTTGCTGAGCGACTACAAGGTGCTTATACTAAATGTGGAGCCTGGCGACGTGAGTAGTGAAGTGCAGATAGCCCTGTCGGGGTTGGATGCCGCCACACAGAAAGAGGTGGACACCGACGATATGGCCAAGCTCATCGGATGCATCAACGCTTTGAGCAAACGCAGCCTCTACGACAACAAGCTGCTGCGTGAGATTGACCCACACCCCATGCACCGCGCGGTGGCATTCTGCCAAAACATACGGGTGAGCAAGGCCATCACCACTGCATTCAACGCCTGCCGTGAGGCCTATTTCGAGAGCCTCAGCAGCGAGGAGCGCGAAGGACTGGTGCATGTGGAGGCTCGCCATGTGGACGGCAGCATGGGGGCTGCACGGCGCGAAGAGCACCTGGGCTGGCTGAAACACACCAAGACCGACGGACTGGACTGCCACCTGCTGTCGAATGTACGATGTCTGAGCGAGGGGGTGGACGTGCCATCGCTCGACGCGGTGATATTCCTAGCTGCCAAGAACTCGCAGGTGGACGTAGTGCAGAGCGTGGGCAGGGTGATGCGCCGTGCCGAGGGAAAACGTTACGGGTATATCATCATCCCTATCGTGGTGCCAAGCAATGTAGACCCCGAGAAGGCACTGGACGACAACAAGACCTACGCCGTGGTGTGGGACATACTGAATGCCCTGCGGGCACACGACGACCGTTTCAACGCCATGGTGAACAAGATTGACTTGAAGAAGAAGAGACCCGACACAGTGCAGCTGATACGTCCTGGAAGCCGACTGATAGGGCAGGGTGGCGCAGCGCAGGATGGAGAATACGAGAGCGAAGTTGCAGAACCCACTAGCACATGGAAGAGGCAGATGGAGATACGGTTTGAGCAGTTGCAGAATGTCATCTTTGCACGCATGGTGCAGAAGGTGGGCAGCAAACGCTATTGGGAGCAGTGGGCTGGCGATGTGGCACGGATAGCCGAGAAACATATCGAGCAGATCAACCACCTGATAGCCGAGGATGGCAAGGCACGAAAGGCATTTGACAGCTTCCTGCGAGGGTTGCATAAGGACATCAACCCCTCCGTGAGCGAGGCACAGGCGGTGGAGATGCTGGCGCAGCATATTATAACCCAGCCTGTATTCGAAGCTTTGTTTGAGAACTATGCCTTCACAGAGAACAACCCCGTAAGCAAGGCGATGAATAGAGTGGTGAAGGTGCTGAACGAGAAGATAGACG